>NZ_JABWRI010000023.1:0-94917 GCF_014268865.1 Pseudomonas sp. BW16M2
TGGGTCAGGTTCGGCGCGCCCATGGCCGGGGTGCCCTTGCCTTCAGGCCCGTGGCAGGCCACGCAGTTGGTGGCGAACAGCTCCTTGCCCTTGGCCGGGTCGGCCTTGGCATCAGCCGGCAGGGTGCGACCGTCGAAATTGGTCAGCACGAACGCGGCCACATCCGCCACGCCCTGCTCGCCGATCACCGTGGACCAGCCCGGCATGATGCCGTGGCGGCCGTTCATGATCGAGGCCTTGATGGTCTCCGGCTCGCCGCCCCAGCGCCAGTCGCTGTCGGTCAGGTTGGGGAAGCCATAGGAGCCCTTGGCGTCGGAGCCGTGGCACACCGAGCAGTTGGAGGCGAACAGCCGGCTGCCCATTTTCAGTGCCTGCGGGTCCTTGGCCACTTCTTCAACCGGCATGGCGGCATACTTGGCGAAGATCGGTCCGAACTTGGCGTCGGCCTTGTCCATCTCTTTCTGCCACTCGTCCACCTGGGTCCAGCCATTCTCGTAGCCGGGCAGGATGCCTTTCCAGTTGCCCAGGCCCGGGTAGAGGATCAGGTAGCCGACCGAGAACACCAGGGTGCCGACGAACAGCCAGAACCACCATTTCGGCAGTGGGTTGTCATACTCCTCGATGCCGTCGAAGCTGTGGCCCATGGTCTGGTCGGTGGTGTCGCTGCTCTGGCCCTTGCGGGTGGCGAGCAGCAGCCAGGTCAGGCCGATCAGGCTGCCGAGGGTCAGTACGCTGATGTACGTACTCCAGAAGGTGGTCATTGCCGGGTACTCCTCATTGCAGCAGGTTCCTGCCCGGCGGGGGGCAGGCGGTCGTCGACGAAGGGCAGCAGGCGCGCTTCGGCGAAATCACGGTCGCGGCGACGGTTGAACACCCAGAGCGAGAGGCCGATGAAGGCGATCATCACCATCAGGGTGCCCAGGCCACGGATCATGCCGATGTCGATGTCCATCGCACTCACCTCTTGTTCTTGATCGCGGTGCCGAGCACCTGCAGGTAGGCGACCAGCGCATCCATCTCGGTCTTGCCCTTGACCGCGTCCTTGGCACCGGCGATGTCGTCGTCGCTGTACGGCACGCCAAGGCCGCGCAGGACGCGCATCTTGACGTCGGTGTGGCTGTTGTCGACCTGCGCGGCCACCAGCCATGGGTACGACGGCATCTTCGATTCCGGTACCACGTTGCGCGGGTTGTACAGGTGCGCACGGTGCCAGTCGTCCGAGTAGCGGCCGCCGACCCGGGCCAGGTCCGGGCCGGTACGCTTGGAGCCCCACAGGAACGGGTGGTCCCACACGCTCTCGCCGGCCACCGAGTAGTGGCCGTAGCGCTCGGTCTCGGCACGGAACGGCCGGACCATCTGCGAATGGCAGCCCACGCAGCCTTCGCGGATGTAGATGTCGCGGCCTTCGAGCTGCAGGGCGGTGTAGGGCTTCATGCCCTCGACCGGCTTGTTGGTGACGTCCTGGAAGAACAGCGGGACGATCTGGGTCAGGCCGCCGATGCTGACGGCGAACACCATCAGCAGGGCCATCAGGCCTATGTTTTTCTCAACGACTTCATGGTTCATCAGGCTCTACTCCTCAAGCCAGCTGGGCGTTGGCGGTGGCTTGCTCGGCGGCCGGGGCACGCACGGTGCGCCAGGTGTTCCAGGCCATCAGGAACATGCCGCTGAGGAAGATCACGCCGCCGACGAAGCGCACGACGAAGCCTGGGTGGCTGGCCACCAGGGTTTCGACGAACGAGTAGGTCAGCGTGCCGTCGCTGTTGACCGCGCGCCACATCAGGCCCTGGGCGATGCCGTTGACCCACATCGAGGCGATGTAGAGCACGGTGCCGATGGTGGCCAGCCAGAAGTGCGCGTTGATCAGCCCGAGGCTGTACATGCGTTCCTTGCCGAACACTTTCGGGATGGTGTGGTACAGCGCGCCGATGGAGATCATCGCCACCCAGCCGAGGGCGCCGGCGTGGACGTGGCCGATGGTCCAGTCGGTGTAGTGGGACAGGGCATTGACCGTCTTGATGGCCATCATCGGGCCTTCGAAGGTGGACATGCCGTAGAACGCCAGGGAGACCACCAGGAAGCGCAGGATCGGGTCGCTGCGCAGCTTATGCCAGGCGCCCGAGAGGGTCATCATGCCGTTGATCATGCCACCCCAGCTCGGGGCCAGCAGTACCAGCGACATGATCATGCCCAGCGACTGCGCCCAGTCCGGCAGCGCGGTGTAGTGCAGGTGGTGCGGGCCGGCCCAGATGTACAGGGTGATCAGGGCCCAGAAGTGGACGATCGACAGGCGATACGAATACACCGGGCGCTCGGCCTGCTTGGGCACGTAGTAGTACATCATCCCCAGGAAGCCGGCGGTCAGGAAGAAGCCCACGGCGTTGTGGCCGTACCACCACTGCACCATGGCATCGGTGGCGCCAGCGTACAGCGAGTAGGACTTGGTCAGGCTGACCGGTACTTCCAGGTTGTTGACGATGTGCAGGATTGCCACGGTCAGGATGAAGGCGCCAAAGAACCAGTTGCCCACGTAGATGTGCTTGGTATTGCGCTTCATCAGCGTGCCGAAGAACACCACGGCATAGGCCACCCAGACAATGGTGATCAGGATGTCGATCGGCCATTCCAGTTCGGCGTATTCCTTGGTGCTGGTGTAGCCCAGCGGCAGGCTGATCGCCGCCAGCAGGATCACCAGCTGCCAGCCCCAGAAGGTGAACGCGGCCAGGCGTGGCGCGAACAGGGTGGTCTGGCAGGTGCGTTGCACCGAATAATAGGAGGTGGCGAACAGGGCACAGCCGCCGAAGGCGAAGATCACCGCGTTGGTGTGCAAGGGTCGCAGGCGGCCGAAGCTGGTCCACGGCAGGTCGAGGTTGAAGGCGGGCCAGGCGAGCTGGGCGGCAATGAAGACGCCGAGCCCCATCCCGACGATGCCCCACACCACCGTCATGATGGCGAATTGGCGGACCACCTGATAGTTGTAGGCGGTACTGCTGGTTGTGTTCATGTATGGGTTCCCATCCACGGTTATAGGCAGGCTAAACAGCGAGGCAAGCATGATTAATGGGCAAAGTGCCTGTATTGACGGGGATCAATGGGCGAAGATCGGAAATGTCCCAGGCTTGCGCTGCGATCCTCCGAAAATGGCGGAGGATCGCGGCATTTCCAGCTGCCTGGTCCTGGCCCATGGCGCTGGTGCGCCAATGGACAGCGGGTTCATGGAGGACATGGCGCAAAGGCTGGCGGGGCAAGGGGTAGGGGTGGTGCGCTTCGAGTTCCCGTACATGGCCGAGCGGCGTCTGAACGGCGGCAAGCGGCCACCCAATCCGCAGAAGGTGTTGCTCGAATGCTGGCGGACTGTATACGACCAGCTGCGACCATTGGTCGCAGGGCGATTGGCTGTCGGCGGCAAGTCCATGGGCGGGCGCATGGCCAGCCTGCTGGCGGACGATTTGGGCGCCGATGCGCTGGTGTGCCTGGGGTATCCGTTCTATGCGGTGGGCAAACCGGAGAAGCCACGGGTGGAGCACCTGGTCGGGCTGTGCACGCGAACGTTGATCGTGCAGGGCGAGCGGGATGCCCTGGGCAATCGTGAGGCGGTGGCGGGGTATGAGCTATCGCCGGCGATCGAGGTGAGCTGGCTGGTGGCGGCGGATCATGACCTCAAGCCGTTGAAGGCGTCGGGGTTCAGTCATGAGCAGCACATGCAGTCGGCGGCGGAACGGGTGGCGGCTTTCCTGCGGGTGTAGCCATCGCGGGGCAAGCCCGCTCTTCGTGGGAGCGGGCTTGCCCCGCGATGAGGGCCTCACCTTAGTCGCGGTACTCGCACAGGTAGGCGGTATCCACGGCCACCTTCAGCTGGAACTTGCTGTCGGCGGCCACGTTGAACTTGTCGCCCGCGTTGAAGGTTTCCCAGTTGTCGCTACCTGGCAGCTTCACGCTCAGGGCACCGGAGACCACGTGCATGATCTCGCGCTTGGCGGTGCCGAACTCGTATTCACCCGGGGCCATCACGCCCACGGTGGCCGGACCTTCCTTGCCTTCGAAGGCGATCGACTTGACGGTGCCATCGAAGTACTCATTGACCTTGAACATCGGGCGACTCCTGAAAAAGGACTGAAAAAAGGGCTGGCCAGTATGCCCAAGGCTCGCCACTGCGTCATCTGTTTCAGGCGCTGCCCGGTGGCAGGCTCAGGGGCAGCAGGCGCGCGGTGTTGCGGGCGTCTTCCAGGGCCCGGTGCTGTTGCCCGGTAAACTGCAGGCCGGCCAGTTGCAGGGCGCTGTTCAGGCCGGCCGGGCGCTGCAGGTGGCGGGCCTTGGCGAAGCGTTGCTTGAGGTTGATGTGCGGCAGTTGCTCCAGCAGGCTGCGCACATGGTGTGCCTGCCATTCCTGCAGCAGTTGCTTGCGGTCGTAGTCGCCCCAGCTGACCCAGGCCTGCAACTGCGCCTGGTGATGGCCCAGCCAGCGTTCGAACGCGGCCCAGACCTCGGGGAAGGGCGCGGCGGCATCGACCTCGGCCTGGCCGATGTGGGTCAGCTCGCGACAGAAGGGGGTCAGCTGCGGCCGCCGCCGTGGCCGCACGAAGCGCTGGAAGTGATCGACCTCGCGCCCGTCGCGGGTGACCAGGCTTGCGCCGATTTCAATGATTTCCATCTCCGTGACCGGCCAGCCGCCGTCGTCGGTGGTGGCTTCCAGGTCGATCACCAACCAGTGGCCCATGCCAGGCTCCCTATCAATGCAAAAAAGCCTGCGCGCTCGCCGCGGCGCGTGCGTAGGCCAGTAGAGCGTAGCCAAACTCGAGGTCCACGACATCCCCTGGCACTTTGGCATATTCGGCGGTTGTGCCTGTGCGGGAAAACGCCTAGCTTAGGTGCATTCAGGCCTTTACCCGTGATGAGTGCCCCGACTTGATTCCACTGCCCAATGCCAAGCTGTCGTCCTCCCTGTTGCTGCTCGCGACGGTTTTGCTGAGTGCCGGGGCGCAGGCCGAGGTGGTGCGGGAAGTGAAGATCGGAGCGGCGCATTTCCCACCCTACACCGTGCGTCCGGAGCAGGGGGCCGATACCGGTCTGCTGCCGCAACTGGTGGAGTCGCTGAACCGTTCGCAGTCCTTGTACCGTTTCGTCCTGGTGCCCACCTCGATTCCCCGGCGCTTTGGCGATTTCCAGCAGGGCCGCACCGACATGGCGATCTTCGAGAATCCGCAGTGGGGCTGGCAGGAGATCGAGCACAAGGCGGTGGACATGGGCCTGGAGGATGCCGAGATCTTCGTCAGTCGCCAGCAGGCCGGGCGTGACCAGCATTACTTCGACGACCTTGAGGGCAAGCGCCTGGCGCTGTTCAATGGCTACCACTACGCCTTCGCCGATTTCAACGCAGACCCGGCCTGGCTGAAGAAACGCTACCGTGCCACGCTGACCTATTCCCACGACAGCAACCTGAACATGGTCGAGCGCGGGCGTGCCGACATCGCCCTGGTCACCCGCTCGTACCTCAGCGATTTCCTAAAGCGCAACCCGGAAAGCGCCGGCCAGTTGCTGGCATCGCAACGGGTCGACCAGGTCTATCATCACTACGCGCTGCTGCGCCCGGGTGCTGCCATCAGCCCCGAGGCCTTCGCCAGCCTGTTGCGCCAGTTGCGGGAGAATGGCGAGCTGCTGCGCATCTTCCAGCCCTACAAGATCACCGTCGAAGCACCGCACGACTAAATTTCGGCGAAGTCGCCGCGTATTCAACAGGGAGTGTGCAGTGCCCGAGGCAACCGCGTACCCCTGTGGGAGCGGCTTCAGCCGCGAACACCGGCGGAGCCGGTGCCAGGCACCGCGTTGGATTCTTCGCGGGTAAACCCGCTCCCACAGGGGCGAGCTGAATCAATGGAGAACAGCTCAGCCCAGGCGGCTGCTCTTGCGGCAATGGATCAGCGCATCGCGGATCATGAAGTTGACCAGCGTCGGCGACACGCCCAGCTCCTTGGCGATGTCCTTCTGCGGCACGCCATGCAGGCGGTACATCTCGAAGGCGTAGCGGGTGCGCTTGGGCAGCTCGTCGAGGGCGTCGGCGATGTGTTCCAGGGTGGCGAGATTGATGTGGGTGGCTTCGGGCGAGGCATTCTGGATGACCACATTCATCCCTTCCTCTTCGCTGCCGGTGTATTTCAGCTCCATGGCCTGCTTGCGGTAGTGATCGATGGCCAGGTTGCGCACGATCTGGAACAGGTAGCTGAGCTGGGCCTTGAAGGAAGAGGTGATCTGCGGGGCGGCGCTGAGCCTGAAGAAGGCGTCCTGCACCACATCCTCGGCGCGGGAGCGGCAACCAGTGATGCGCGCGGCGATCTTTACCAGGATGCTGCGGTTGTCGACGAATGCCTGGAGTAATGGTGAATCGCACTTACTTGTGGATAGTTGTTCCGCCATGGAAATCACCTTGTCTCGAAGAGGAGTGGGAGCGCACCCCTGAGGGAGGCTTCCTACGACGTGCGACAAACTATGCGTAATGATAATGATTGTCAAATACGAAAGTTAATGAGTTTTGATCCATTTTGGTTCTAAGCTCGAGGCTGTGAACTGCTTCACTCCATCCCTCTGCGCCCGGCCTTCCCGGGCCGTCCGACAGGCCTAATTTCTTCCCCGGCCCATCCGTTCCCCTGTGTACATCTCGGCTGCCGAACACTGCCCGCCTGTCGTGCGCGGGTCAGTCAGGCGCGACTCACCCAGACACTGGCAGGAACAATCCATGACGGACGCCTTCGAACTCCCGCACTCGCTGGTCCAGGCCCTGGCGCAGCGCGCCGCCCAGACCCCAGAGCGCATCGCCTTGCGCTTCCTGGCCGATGCGCCCGGCGAGCAGGCGGTGCTCAGCTACCGGGACCTCGACCAACGCGCGCGGACCATCGCCGCGGCGTTGCAGGCCCGGGCCGGGTTCGGCGAGCGTGCCGTGCTGCTGTTCCCCAGCGGTCCTGACTATGTCGCGGCCTTCTTCGGCTGCCTGTATGCCGGGGTGATCGCCGTGCCGGCCTATCCGCCGGAGTCTTCGCGCCAGCATCATCAGGAGCGCTTGCTATCGATCATCGACGACGCCGAGCCGCGCCTGCTGCTGACGGTAGAAGCGCTGTGTGACAGTTTGCAGGGTCTCGAAGCGTTGGCCGGTGGCAACGCGCCGGGTCTGCTGGCGGTGGATCGCCTGGACCCGCAGTTGGCCGAGCAGTGGCGCGAGCCTGAGCTCAAAGGCAATGACATCGCCTTCCTGCAGTACACCTCCGGCTCAACCGCGCTGCCCAAGGGCGTGCAGGTCAGCCACGGCAACCTGGTGGCCAACGAACAGCTGATCCGCCAGGGGTTCGGCATCGACCTGAACCCGGACGACGTGATCGTCAGCTGGCTGCCGCTGTACCACGACATGGGCCTGATCGGTGGCCTGCTGCAGCCGATCTTCAGCGGCGTGCCTTGCGTGCTGATGTCGCCGGGCTATTTCCTCGCCCGACCGCTGCGCTGGCTGCAGGCGATCAGCGAATACGGCGGCACCATCAGTGGCGGCCCGGACTTCGCCTACCGGCTGTGCAGCGAGCGGGTCAGCGAGGCCGCGCTCGCCGGCCTGGACCTGAGCCGCTGGCGCGTGGCCTATTCCGGTTCCGAGCCGATCCGCCAGGACAGCCTCGACACCTTCGCCGAAAAATTTGCCGCCTGTGGCTTCGACGCCAGCAGCTTCTTCGCCAGCTATGGCCTGGCCGAGGCCACCCTGTTCGTCAGCGGCAGTCGCCGTGGCCAGGGCATCGGCGCCCTGGAACTGGATGCCGAGGCCTTCGCCGCCAACCGTGCCGAGCCGGGCAAGGGCAGCGTGCTGATGAGCTGCGGCTATCCGCAGCCGGGCCACGCGGTGCGCATCGTCGAGCCGCAACAGCTGCAGGTGCTGGTTGACAACCAGGTGGGCGAGATCTGGGCCGGCGGCCCGAGCATCGCCCTGGGCTACTGGCGCAACCCCGAGGCCAGCGCCCGCACTTTCGTCGAGATGGACGGCCAGACCTGGCTGCGCACCGGCGACCTGGGCTTCATGCGCGATGGCGAGGTGTTCGTCACCGGGCGCCTGAAGGACATGCTCATCGTCCGTGGCCAGAACATCTACCCGCAGGACCTGGAAAAGACCTTGGAGCGTGAGGTCGAGGTGCTGCGCAAGGGCCGGGTGGCGGTATTCGCCGTCGACGACCAGGGCGAGGAAGGCATCGGCGTGGCGGTGGAGATCAGCCGCAATGTGCAGAAAGCGCACACGCCCGAGGCGCTGATCAACACCCTGCGCCGGGTCATCGCCGACGCCTGTCGTCAGGCCCCGGCCGTGGTCCTGCTGCTCAACCCCGGCGCGCTGCCCAAGACCTCCAGCGGCAAGCTGCAGCGCTCGGCCTGCCGCCTGCGCATGAACGACGGCAGCCTGGATATCTATGCGCGGTTCCCGACGGCGCAAACGGAGCAGGGCAATGGCGTGGCGGGTGACGACCTGCAGGCACGGATCGCCGGTATCTGGCGTGAGCTGCTCAAGGTCGAATCGGTGGCGGCGGACGATCACTTCCTGCTGCTGGGCGGCAACTCCATCGCCGCCACCCAGGTGACCGCGCGCCTGGGCGACGAGCTGGGCCTGCAACTGAGCCTGCGCACCCTGTTCGAAGCGCCGACCCTGGCCGAGTACAGCGCCGCCGTGGCGGCCATTGTCGCCGAAGGCGGCAGCACAGCCGGCGTGATCCGCAACCAGGACCGCGACCAGGCATTGCCGCAGTCCCTGGCGCAGAATCGCCTGTGGCTGTTGTGGCAACTGGAGCCGCAGTCCGCCGCCTACAACATCCCCGCCGGCCTGCACCTGCGCGGCGAGCTGGACGAAGCGGCGCTTCAGGCGAGCTTCCAGGCCCTGGTCGCCCGCCACGAATCCTTGCGCACGCTCTTCGACGAGGTCGACGGCCAGGCCGTGCAGCGCATCCTGCCGAGCCAGTCGTTCACTCTGCGTCATCTGGATCTCGAAGGACTGTCGCCCGCCGAGGTGGCCGCGCGCCGCGAGGACGAGGCACAGCAGCCGTTCGACCTGCGCCAAGGCCCGCTGCTGCGGGTGACCTTGGCCCGCCTGGACGACGAAGAGCACCAGCTGTGGGTGACCCTGCACCACATCGTCGCTGACGGCTGGTCGCTGAATATCCTGCTGGATGAGTTCGCCCGCCTGTACGCCGCCCAGGGCCAGGCCGTGCAACTGCCTGAACTGACGCTGGGCTACGCCGACTACGGCCAGTGGCAGCGCCAGTGGCTGGCCGACGGCGAGAGCGCCCGTCAGCTCGACTACTGGAAGAACACGCTGGGTGATCAACTGCCGGTGCTCGACCTGTGCACCGACCAGCCCCGCGCCAGCCAGCAGCACACCCGCGCCGCGCGCCACCGCCTCAAGGTGCCGGCGGCGCTGACCAGCGCCCTCAAGGACCTGGCCCGCGACCAGCAGGCCAGCCTGTTCATGGTCCTGCTGGCCGGCTGGCAGGCCCTGCTGCACCGCTACAGCGGCCAGGGCGACATCCGCGTCGGCGTGCCCAACGCCAACCGTCCGCGCCTGGAAACCCAGGGCATGGTCGGTTTCTTCATCAACACCCAGGTGCTGCGCGCCGAGCTCGACGGCCGCCTGCCGTTCGCCGGGCTGCTGGCCCAGGCGCGCCAGGCCACCCTGGAGGCCCAGGCCCATCAGGACCTGCCGTTCGAGCAGTTGCTCGAAGCGCTGCCGCAGGCCCGTGAGCAGGGCCTGTTCCAGGTCATGTTCAACCACCAGCAGCGCGACCTGTCGGCCCTGCGCCGCCTGCCCGGGCTGCTGGCCGAAGAGCTGCCGTGGCACAGCCGCGAGGCCAAGTTCGACCTGCAGTTGCACAGCGAGGAAGACCATCAGGGCCGCCTGACGCTGGCCTTCGACTACGCCGCCGGGTTGTTCGAGGCGGCCACCGTCAAGCGCCTGGCCAGTCATCTGCTGGCCTTGCTCGAGCAGGTCTGCGCCGAACCGCAACTGGCCCTTGGCGAGGTGCGCCTGCTTGACGAGCAGGGCCGCGCGCAACTGCTCGGCTGGGGGCAGGCGCCGATGGCGAGCGCGCCGCGCCTGCTGGTCGAGCAACTCAATGAACAGGCCCGCATGACCTCCGAACGCACCGCGCTGGTGTGGGAGGGCGGCCAGCTCAGCTATGCCGAGCTGCACCAGCAGGCCAACCGCCTGGCCCACTACCTGCGTGACAAGGGCGTCGGCCCGGACACCTGCGTGGCCATCGCCCTGGAGCGTTCGCCGCAGCTGCTGGTCGGCCTGCTGGCCATTCTCAAGGCCGGCGGCGCCTATGTGCCGCTGGACACCGACTATCCGGCCGAGCGCCTGGCCTACATGCTGGCCGACTGCAAGGCCGGCCTGCTGCTCAGTCACGGCAGCCTGCTCGACAAGCTGCCGCAGGTGGACGGCGTCAGTGCCATCGCCCTCGACCAGCTGCACCTGGACAGCTGGCCGAGCCAGGCCCCCGGCCTGCACCTGCACGGCGACAACCTTGCCTACGTGATCTACACCTCCGGCTCCACCGGCCAGCCCAAGGGCGTGGGCAACACCCACGCGGCCCTGGCCGAACGCCTGCAGTGGATGCAGCAAACCTACGCGCTGGACGACAGCGACGTGCTGATGCAGAAAGCGCCGATCAGCTTCGACGTGTCGGTGTGGGAGTGCTTCTGGCCGTTGGTCACCGGTTGCCGGCTGGTGCTGGCCGGCCCAGGCGAGCACCGTGACCCGCAGCGCATCGCCCAACTGATCCAGCAACACGGGGTGACCACGCTGCACTTCGTGCCGCCGCTGCTGCAGGTGTTCGTCCAGGAGCCGCTGGCCGCTGGCTGCACCAGCCTGCGCCGGCTGTTCTCTGGAGGCGAGGCGCTGTCCGCGGCCCTGCGTGATCGCACGCTGCAGCTGCTGCCACAGGTGCAGTTGCACAACCGCTACGGCCCGACCGAAACCGCCATCAACGTTACCCACTGGCACTGCCAGTCGGACGACGGTGCGCGCTCACCCATTGGCCGCCCGCTGGGCAACGTGCTGTGCCGGGTACTGGACGACGAATTCGAGCTGAGCGCGCCGGGCGTACCCGGCGAGCTGTGCCTGGGAGGCGCGGGCCTGGCCCGTGGTTACCTCGGCCGTCCGGGGTTGACCGCCGAACGCTTCGTGCCCCAGCCCGATGGCGACGGCGCGCGCCTGTACCGCAGTGGCGACCGCGCCCGCTGGCATGTGCCGAGCCAGGCCCTGGAGTACCTGGGCCGCCTCGACCAGCAGGTGAAGGTGCGCGGTTTCCGCGTCGAGCCCGAGGAAGTGCAGGCGGTGCTGCTGGCCCAGCCGGGTGTCGCCCAGGCGCTGGTGCTGATCCACCAGGACGCCGTCGGCGCCCAGCTGGTGGGCTACTACAGCGGCATCGAGCAGAGCGACGCGCTGCTGGCCGCGCTGGGCGAGCGCCTGCCGGCCTACATGGTGCCGGCGCAGCTCATCCACCTGGCGCAGATGCCCCTGGGGCCGAGCGGCAAGGTCGACCGCAAGGCGCTGCCGGCGCCGGTCTGGCAGCAACGTGAACATGTCGAGCCGCAGAGCGCGCTGCAGCAGCAGGTCGCGGCGATCTGGCGCGAGGTGCTGAACCTGCCGCAAATCGGCCTGCAGGACGATTTCTTCGCTCTCGGCGGCCACTCGCTGCTGGCCACCCAGATCGTCTCGCGCACCCGCCAGGCGCTGGATGTCGAGCTGCCACTCAAGGCCCTGTTCGACGCCAGCGAACTGGGCGCGTTCTGCGCCGAGATCGCCCGCCTGCAGGGCAGCGGCGAGCGTAACCGCCAAGGCGCCATCGCCCGTGTCGACCGCCGCCAGGCCGTGCCGCTGTCGTACTCGCAGCAGCGCATGTGGTTCCTCTGGCAGATGGACCCGCACAGCCCCGCCTACAACGTCGGCGGCATGGCCCGCTTCCAGGGGCCGCTGCACGTGGACGCCTTCGAGCGCGCCCTGCAGGCGCTGATCGTGCGCCATGAAACCCTGCGCACCACCTTCCCCAGCATCGACGGCAAGCCCTACCAGTGCGTGGCCGACGACAGCCACCTGCAACTGCACTGGCACGACTTCAGCGCCCTGGCCGACGAGGCCCGCCAGCAACGCCTGCAGCAACTGGCCGACGACCAGGCGCACCAGCCGTTCGACCTGGAGCGCGGCCCGCTGCTGCGCGCCTGCCTGGTCAAGGCCGGCGAGCGCGAGCACTACTTCGTCCTGACCCTGCACCACATCGTCACCGAAGGCTGGGCCATGGACATCTTCGCCCGTGAACTGGGCGAGTTGTACGAGGCCTTCGTCGACGAGCGCGAGTCGCCGCTGGCGCCGTTGCCGGTGCAGTACCTCGACTACAGCGTCTGGCAGCGTCAGTGGCTGGAAAGCGGCGAGGGCGCCCGTCAGCTGGCCTACTGGAAAGCTCGCCTGGGCGATGAGCACCCGGTGCTGGCATTGCCTGCCGACCGTCCACGCCCGGCGGTGCAGAGCCACCAGGGTGAACTCTACCGCTTCGACCTGGATCCGGCGCTGGCCAAGCGCGTGCATGCCTTCAACAGCCAGCGCGGCCTGACCCTGTTCATGACCATGACCGCCACCCTGGCCGCACTGCTGCACCGCTACAGCGGCCAGCGCGACCTGCGCATCGGCGCGCCGGTGGCCAACCGCATCCGCCCGGAAAGCGAAGGGCTGATCGGCGCCTTCCTCAACACCCAGGTGCTGCGCTGCGAGCTGGACGGGCAGATGAGCGCCGGCGCGCTGCTCGACCAGGTGCGCCAGACCATCATCGATGGCCAGTCGCACCAGGACCTGCCGTTCGAGCAACTGGTCGAGGCCTTGCAGCCGCCGCGTTCGAGTGCCTACAACCCGCTGTTCCAGGTGATGTGCAACGTGCAGCGCTGGGCCTTCCAGCAGAGCCGCGAGCTGGTGGGCATGCAGGTGGACTACCTGGTCAACGACGCCAGCGCCACCAAGTTCGACCTGTACCTGGAGGTCACCGACCTCGACGGCCGCCTGGGCTGCTGCTTCACCTACAGCCGCGACCTGTTCGACGAACCGCGCATCGCCCGCATGGCCGAGCACTGGCAGCAGTTGCTGGTGGCGCTGATCGATGACCCGCAACAGCGCCTCTGCGAACTGCCGATGCTCGCCGAAGCCGAGCAGCAGGTGCTGATCGGCCAGCTCCAGGGCGAGCAGGACTTCGAACTGAACCAGACGCTGCACGGGCTGTTCGCCGCCCAGGCCGAGCGCACCCCGCAGGCCCTGGCCCTGACTTTTGCCGGCAAGCACCTGAGCTATGCCGAGCTCGACCAGCAGGCCAATCGCCTGGCCCGCGCCTTGCGCGAGCGTGGCGTTGGTCCGCAGGTGCGGGTGGGCCTGGCGCTGGAGCGCTCGCTGGAAATGGTGGTGGGCCTGCTGGCCATTCTCAAGGCCGGTGGCGCCTATGTGCCGCTGGACCCGGAATATCCGCTCGACCGCCTGCGCTACATGATCGAGGACAGCCGCCTCGGCCTGCTGATCGGCCAGCGCGACCTGCTCGACACCCTGGGCGAACTGCCGCCGGGCGTCGCGCGCTGGAGCCTGGAGGATGATGCCGCGAGCCTGTCCGCCTACAGCGACGCCGCCCTGGACAACCTCAACCTGGCGCAGCACCAGGCCTACCTGATCTATACCTCCGGCTCCACCGGCAAGCCCAAGGGCGTGGTGGTCAGCCACGGTGAAATCGCCATGCACTGCAAGGCGGTGATCGCCGAGTTCGGCATGCGCAGCGACGACTGCGAGCTGCATTTCTATTCGATCAACTTCGACGCCGCCAGCGAACGCCTGCTGGTGCCGCTGCTGTGCGGCGCCCGCGTGGTGCTGCGTGCCCAAGGGCAGTGGGGCGCCGAGGAAATCTGCCAGCTGGTGCGCGAGCAGCAGGTCAGCGTGCTCGGTTTCACCCCGAGCTACGGCAGCCAGCTGGCCCAGTACCTGGCCGGGCAGGGCGAGCAGTTGCCGGTGCGCCTGGTGATCACCGGTGGCGAGGCGCTGACCGGCGAACACCTGCAGCGCATCCGCCAGGTCTTTGCCCCGCAACAGTTCTTCAACGCCTACGGCCCGACCGAGACCGTGGTCATGCCGCTGGCCTGCCTGGCACCGGACACGCTGCCCGTCGATGCCGGCAGCGTGCCGATCGGCCGGGTGATCGGCGCCCGCACGGCCTACATCCTCGACGACGACCTGGCCCTGCTGCCACAGGGCGGCATCGGTGAGCTGTACGTGGGTGGCGCGGGCCTGGCCCAGGGGTATCACGACCGCCCAGGCCTGAGCGCCGAGCGCTTCGTCGCCGACCCGTTCAGCCATGACGGTGGCCGCCTGTACCGCACCGGCGACCTGGTGCGCCTGCGCGCCGATGGCCTGGTGGAATATGTCGGGCGTGCCGACCAGCAGGTGAAGATCCGTGGCTTCCGTATCGAGCTGGGCGAGATCGAGAGCCGCCTGCAGGAGCACGCCGACGTCGAGGAGGCGGTGGTCCTGGCCCTCGACCTGCCGGGGGGCAAGCAACTGGTGGGCTACCTGGTGTGCCCACAGGCCAGCGCCGACGGCGAGGCCCAGGCCTTGCTGCGCGAAGCGGTCAAGGCCGACGCCCGCCAGCACCTGCCGGACTACATGGTACCGGCGCACCTGGTGCTGCTCGACAGCCTGCCGCTGATGGGCAACGGCAAGCTCGACCGCCGTGCGCTGCCGGCGCCGGACCTGGAGCAGGCGCGCCAGCACTACCAGGCACCGGCCAATGAGCTGGAAAGCCAATTGGCGCAGGTCTGGCGCGAAGTGCTCAACCTGCCGCGCATCGGCGTGCAGGATAACTTCTTCGAACTGGGCGGCGACTCGATCCTGTCGATCCAGGTGGTCAGCCGGGCCCGTCAGCTGGGGCTGCAATTCACCCCGCGCGACCTGTTCCAGCACCAGACCATCCAGACCCTGGCGGCGGTGGTGACTCGCAGCGAAGCGCCGAGCAGCATCGAGCAAGGACCGCGTGAGGGCAGAACCGGCCTGACGCCGATCCAGCACTGGTTCTTCGACAGCGAAGTGCCGCAACCACAGCACTGGAACCAGGCGGTGCTGCTGCAGGTGCGCCAGCCGCTGCAGGCCGAGGCGCTGGAGCAGGCCTTGGCCGCGCTGGTCGAACACCACGACAGCCTGCGCCTGCGCTTCGGCCAGGCCAGCGGCCGCTGGCAGGCCGAGTACGCCCAGCCGAGCAGCCAGCCGTTGCTGTGGACCGCGACCGTGAGCGATTTCGAGGACTGCCAGGCGCTCTATACCGATGTGCAGCGCAGCCTCGACCTTGCCGAGGGGCCGCTGCTGCGCGCCTTGCTGGTCAGCGACGAGCAGGGCGCCCAGCGCCTGCTGCTGGCGATCCATCACCTGGTGGTCGATGGCGTGTCCTGGCGCGTCCTGCTGGAAGACCTGCAGGCGCTGTACCGCGGTGAAACGCTGGCCGCCAAGACCCATGCCATGGGCGACTGGGCGGCGCGCCTGGCCAGCTATGCCGGCAGCGATTCGCTGCGCGACGAGCTGGGCTGGTGGCAAGCGCAACTGGGCAGCGCCCGTCGCGAACTGCCCTGTGACCATCCCCAGGGCGGCAACCTGCACCGCCATGCCCGCAGCATCGCCATCGAGCTGGACGTCGAGCAGACCCGCCAGCTGCTGCAACAGGCGCCGGCGGCCTACCACACCCAGGTCAACGACCTGCTGCTGACCGCCCTGGCGCGCACCCTGTGCCAGTGGAGCGGCGATCAACAGGTGCTGGTGCAGCTGGAAGGCCATGGTCGCGACGGCTTGTTCGAGGACATGGACTTGACCCGCAGCGTCGGCTGGTTCACCAATGCCTACCCGCTGAGCCTGAGCCCGGAGATGGGCGAGGGCGAATCGGCCCGTGCCGGGTCGATCAAGCGCATCAAGGAGCAACTGCGCCAGGTGCCGCACAAGGGGTTGGGTTATGGCGTGCTGCGTTACCTGGCCGATGAGGCCGGGCGCGAACGCATGGCCGCGCTGCCCCAGGCGCGCATCACCTTCAACTACCTGGGCCAGTTCGACCAGCAGTTCGACCAGGCGGCGTTGTTCCAGCCGCTGGACGCCCCCGCCGGCCTGGCCCATGACCTCGACGCGCCACTGCCGAACTGGCTGAGCGTCGATGGCCAGGTGTACGGCGGCGCGCTGCAACTGCGCTGGAGCTTCAGCGCCGAGCGCTACGACGAGGCGACCATTGCCCGCCTGGCCGAAGCCTACCGCCAGGAGCTGCTGGCCCTGGTCGGCCACTGCCTGGCGGACGGCAACGGCAGCTTCACGCCGTCGGACTTCCCGCTGGCGCAACTGACCCAGGAGCAGATCGACGCGCTGCCGATCCCGGCCGCCGAAATCGAGGACGTCTATCCGCTGACGCCGATGCAGGAAGGCCTGCTGCTGCACACCCTGCTCGAGCCGGGCACCGGCATCTACTACATGCAGGACCGCTACCGCATCAACAGCGCCCTCGACCCCGAGCGCTTCGCCCAGGCCTGGCAGGCCGTGGTGGCACGGCACGAGGCGTTGCGCGCATCGTTCAGCTGGAATGCCGGCGAAGCGATGCTGCAGATCATCCACAAGCCCGGCAAGACCCCGGTGGACTACCAGGACTGGCGCGGCCTCGACGAGACCGCCCAGGAAGCGCGTCTGCAGGCCCTGCACAAGCAGGAGCGCGAGGCCGGCTTCGAACTGCTGCGCGAAGCGCCGTTCCACCTGCGCCTGGTGCGCGTCGACGACGCACGCTACTGGTTCATGATGAGCAACCACCACATCCTCATCGATGCCTGGTGCCGCTCGCTGCTGATGAACGACTTCTTCGAGATCTACCAGTCCCTGGGCGAAGGGCGCCAGGCCCAGTTGCCGGTGCCGCCACGCTACCGCGATTACATCGGCTGGCTGCAGCGCCAGGACCTCGACGAGGCGCGCCAGTGGTGGCAGGCCAACCTGGCCGGCTTCGAACGGGCCACGGCGATCCCCAGCGATCGGCCGCTGCGCCACGATCACGCTGGTGACGGCATGGTGGTGGGCGATTGCTACACCCGCCTCGAGGTGAGCGAGGGCGCGCGCCTGCGCGAACTGGCCCAGGCTCACCAGCTGACGGTCAACACCTTCGCCCAGGCGGCCTGGGCCCTGACCCTGGCCCGTTACAGCGGCGACCGCGACGTGGTGTTCGGCGTCACCGTGGCCGGGCGCCCGGTGAGCCTGCCGCAGATGCAGCGCACGGTCGGCCTGTTCATCAACAGCATTGCCCTGCGCGTGCAGATGCCGCAGCCTGGCGAGCGGCGCAGCGTGCGTGACTGGCTGCAAGGCCTGCTCGACCGCAACATGCAGTTGCGCGAGTACGAGTACCTGCCGCTGGTGGCGATCCAGGAATGCAGCGAACTGCCCAAGGGCCAGCCGCTGTTCGACAGCCTGTTCGTGTTCGAGAACGCCCCGGTGGAAACCGCCGTGCTCGACCATGCCCAGCACCTGGATGCCAGTTCCGACTCGGGCCGCACCCACACCAACTTCCCGCTGACTGCGGTGTGCTACCCGGGCGACGACCTGGGCCTGCACCTGTCGTTCGACCAGCGTTACTTCGACTACCCGACCGTCGAGCGCCTGCTCGCCGAGTTCAAGCGCCTGCTGCTGGCGCTGGTCGAAGGCTTCGACGGCGAGGTGGATGAACTGGCATTGCTGGGCGCCGACGAGCAGCGCTTCCTGCTCGACGACTGCAACCGCACCGAGCACAGCTACGCCCTGGAGCAGAGCTACGTCGAGCTGTTCGAGGCGCGGGTCGCCGCGCACCCGCAGCGCACCGTCGCCCGTTGCCTGGAGGCGTCCTACGACTATGCCGGGCTGAACGTGGCGGCCAACCGCCTCGGCCATGCCCTGGTCGCGGCCGGCGTGGCCATCGACCAACCGGTGGCGCTGCTGGCTGAGCGCGGCCTGGCGCTGCTGGGCATGATCGTCGGCAGCTTCAAGGCCGGCGCCGGCTACCTGCCGCTGGACCCGGGCCTGCCGTCGGCGCGCCTGCAACGCATCGTCGAGCTCAGCCGCACGCCGGTGCTGGTGTGCAGCGCGGCCTGCGCCGAGCAGGCGCGCCAATTGCTCGACGAAGTGGCGGGCGCTGCACGGCCGAAGCTGCTGGTCTGGGAAGAGCTGCAGGCGAGCAACGTGGCCAGCCACAATCCGGGCATCCACAGCGCGCCGGACAACCTCGCCTACGTGATCTACACCTCCGGCTCCACCGGCCTGCCCAAGGGCGTGATGGTCGAGCAGCGCGGCATGCTCAACAACCAGCTGAGCAAGGTGCCGTACCTGGCCCTGGACGAGCAGGACGTGATCGCCCAGACCGCCTCGCAGAGCTTCGACATCTCGGTGTGGCAGTTCCTCGCCGCGCCGCTGTTCGGGGCCAAGGTGCAGATCGTGCCGAACGCCATCGCCCATGACCCGCAGGGCCTGCTGAGCCATGTGCAGGCCACCGGTATCACCGTGCTGGAGAGCGTGCCGTCGCTGATCCAGGGCATGCTGGCCAACGACCACCAGGCCCTCGATGGCCTGCGCTGGATGCTGCCGACCGGCGAGGCCATGCCGCCCGAGCTGGCCGCCCAGTGGCTGCAGCGCTACCCGGCCATCGGCCTGGTCAACGCCTATGGCCCGGCGGAGTGTTCGGATGACGTGGCGTTCTTCCGCGTCGATGCCGCCTCGACCCAGGGCAGCTACCTGCCGATCGGCACGCCGACCGACAACAACCGCCTGTACCTGCTCGGCGAGGACCAGACCCTGGTGCCGCTGGGCGCGGTGGGCGAGCTGTGCGTCGCCGGTACCGGCGTGGGCCGTGGCTATGTCGGCGATCCGCTGCGCACCGCCCAGGCTTTCATTCCGCATCCGTACGGTGCACCGGGCGAGCGCCTGTACCGCACCGGCGACCTGGCCCGGCGCCGTCCCGATGGCGTGCTGGAGTACGTCGGGCGTATCGACCACCAGGTGAAGATCCGCGGCTACCGCATCGAACTGGGCGAGATCGAGGCACGCCTGCACGAGCAAGCCGAGCTGCGTGATGCCGCGGTGGGCGTGCAGGAAGGCGTCAACGGCAAGCACCTGGTCGGCTACCTGGTGGCGCACCAGGGCGTCGCCGCCGATGCCGCGCTGCTCGACCAGCTCAAGCAGCGCCTGCGCGCCGAGCTGCCGGAGTACATGGTGCCGCTGCACTGGGGCTGGTTCGACAGCCTGCCGCACAACGCCAACGGCAAGCTCGACCGCAAGGCGCTGCCGGCCATCGAGATCGGCGGCCAGCACAGCCAGGCCTACCTGGCGCCGCGCGACGAGCTGGAGCAGACCCTCGCCGGCATCTGGGCCGATGTGCTCAAGGCCGAACGGGTGGGCGTGCGCGACAACTTCTTCGAGCTGGGCGGGCATTCGCTGCTGGCGACGCAGATCGCCTCGCGGGTACAGAAGGCCCTGCAGTTGAACGTGCCGTTGCGGGCGATGTTCGAGTGCAGCACGGTGGAGGAGTTGGCCGAGTACGTGCGCGGGCTGCAGGACAGCGCGCTGGATGACGCCAAGGTCGATCGGTTGAGCGACCTGATGGCGGAGCTGGAGGCGTTGTAACTGCATTGCCTTCAGCGCGGGACCTGCCTGTTCCCAGAGGTTCAGGCAGGCCCTGCGTTGACGCGCCGAAGTGGCGCCGGGCCACCATGTAATCCTCACCCTTGCCGGTGCTAGGCTGAACGCTCAGTTCGCAAGGATTCCACTGGTTTCATGGACGATAGCCTGCATGCCGCCCGCATGGGCGATCTCATTCTTCATCCCCCGCTAATGGCCGAGTTGGTCAGTGGCCTGGTCGAGGCCGCCGTCTATGCGGCGGCGGTCGCCGCGGTCGGTGCCGCCATTGGTGGCGCGGTGGTCGCGGTGGTCGGTACCGGCGGTGCCGCCGCCGTCCTCACGCCGTTGATCGCCGGGGTCATGGTCAGTGCCGCCGCCATGCTGCCGGCCGGTGAAGACAAGAGCATTGGCGACCATATCAGCGACTTCAGCAACTGGGTCGGCAATTCGCTGTTTCCGCCCGAGCCGTACGGCTCGATCAGCAGTGGCTCGCACAATACCCGCATCAACGGCATCCTCGCGGCGCGCGCCGCCGGGGTGAGTGGTGGCCCGGTCGAGGCGCCGGGCCCAGCCGATGAACCGTCGATCCTCGAAAACATCGGGGCCTACGCCATGGTCGGCGCCTCGATGGTATTGCCGGTGATCGGCTTGGCGCAGGAGATCAACAGCATCTTCAACCCGCCGGTGACCACGCCGGCCGCGCCCGGATCGATCCCCAAGCCCGAGGACAAGGCGGTCTGCAGCAAGCACCCGCCAATGCCCGAACAGTTCGTTGCCCAGGGCTCGGACAAGGTGTTCATCAATGGCCAGCCGGCAGCGCGGGTCGGAGACAAGACCACCTGCGACGGGCCGATCGGCATGACCTATTCGCCCAATGTGCGCATCGGTGGCGGCACCACCACCGTGCGCGACATCCACGACGGCAAGAGCGCTGCGGCGAAGATCATTGGCCTTATTGCCGGGATGCTCATCAGTCGCCGGGGCATGCTCAAGGGGCGCCGCTGCGGGGTGGGCAACCCGGTGGCTCCAGCCATGGGCAGCAAATTCCAGGATGGCCCCGAGGATGTGGATTTCAAACTCGCGGCGCTGGTCCCGATCACTTGGGCGCGGCGCTATGACAGCAACGACCGGCGTGGCGATGGCCTGTTCGGCGTGGGTTGGAGTGTGCCCTACGAAGTGCGCCTGGAGCGTGTCGCGCACCCTGAGGGGGGCGAGTTGTGGATCTACGTCGATGATGAGGGCGCCAGGCTGGAGCTCGGGCGTCTGCAGGTCGGCAGTGCCTTCGTCAGCATTCTCGATGGCCTGGCGTTTTTTCATCAGGACAACGGCTTCACCATTGTCGAGGACATCAACAGCGGGTTGTACCAGGTGTTCCATACCGATCCATTGGACAGTCGGCGGTCGCGCCTGGTCAAGGTCGGTGATCGCAACCTCAATTGCCTGGAGCTGTTCTACGACGAACAAGGCCGATTGCAGTTCCTCGGCGACAGCTCGGCCCGGACCTTCATCGAACTGCGCTTTGCCGACGGGCAACCGCGCCGGGTAGCCGAGATACACAGATTGTACTTGCGGGCCGGTCAGGCCTTTGCCGTCGAGCAGCGCGAATGCCTGGTGCAGTATCGCTACACCTCGGCAGGGCAATTGGAGGTTGTCGCCGATGCCGAAGGGCAATTGCTGAGGCAGTTTACCTACACCGACCAAGGGTTGCTGGCCAGCCATACGCTGCCCATGGGGGCTACGCGGTACTACGAGTGGGCCCGCTTCACGCCACCGCCGGCGCGCCAACCGTGCAGTCTGGATGGCACGCCTTACGCCATGCCCGCGCTGTTGGAGCTACAGCCCGAGCATGAATGGCGCGTGGTTCGGCACTGGGGCAGCGACGGCGAGGACTATCGCTTGATCTATGACCTGGAGCATGGCCATACCCAGGTCATCGATGGCCTGGGGCGTGAGGAGCACTATCACTGGGGCGCGCTGAACGAGGTCCACACCTACATCGATGCGCTGGGATATCGCTGGCGGCACGACTATGTCGATGGCCTGTTGCGGCGCACCCTCGATCCACAAGGTGGCGAGTGGTCCTATAGCTACGATGCGCTCGGGCGCGTGGTTGCCACTGCCGACCCGTTGGGGCGTCGTGAAAGCATCGGTTACACCGAACATTGGGCCTTGCCCACCCGTATCGTCGACGGAGCAGGGCATGAACGTCGTTATACCTATGATGCTCGGGGCAACCTGTTGTCCGAGGTCGATCCACTCGGGCAACTGACACGTTACCACCACGATCGTCAGGGACGTATGGTGCGTAGTGTCGACGCCATAGGCAAGGAACGTTCGTTCAAGTGGAACGGGCGTGGCCAGCTGACTGCCTCACGCGATTGCTCGGGGCAACAGACTCACTATCGTTACGACCTGCGTGGGCACCTGAGCGAGGTGCACAATGCCGAGGGCGGCGCCACGCGCTATCGTTTCAATGTGCGTGGCCATCTGCAGCAGCGCGAATTGGCCGATGGCCGGGTCGAGCACTATCAGATCGATGCTGCCGGTCAGTTGGCCCGCCATGTCGACCCAGCGCAGCGCATGACCCAATGGCAATATGACGGCAGCGGTCGACTGCTGCAGCGTACTGATGCACTGGGGCACACTGTGCGGTTGCACTGGGATGCCTACGGCCGCTTGCAGCAGTTGGAAAACGAGAATGGCGAGCACTATCGCTTCCAGTGGGATGCGCTAGACCGGTTGGTTGGTCAGCGTAACCTCGATGGTGGCGGTTTCAGTCTGCTTTATGATGCCCTGGATGCGATCACCCAACGCACCGTGCATCCATGCCGCGAAGCGGAGCCCGTGTTGCCGGGCAGCCCGGATGAGCCCGAAGTGTTTGCACAGGTTCACCACCATGAACACGATGCGGTCGGTCGTCTGCTGTGCAAGCGGACCGACGATGGCGAGACAACCTACCGCTACGATGCTGCTGACAATCTGCTGGCGATCCATTTCACTCACCGTAGTGGGCAGGTCCAGCAGTTGGACTTCACCTACGACGCCATGGGGCGATTGCTGAGCGAAAGCCAGGGTCCAGGGCAACTCGGTTACACCTATGATCCCCTAGGTAACCTGCAGACCTTGACGCTGCCTGACTCCCGCCGGATCAACTACCTGTGCTATGGCAGCGGACATCTGCACCAGATCAATCTCGACGGGCGGGTGATCAGCGACTTCGAGCGCGATGCGTTACACGGCGAGGTCTTGCGCAGCCAGGGTGCATTGCTTACCAGAACCCGTTATGACAATACGCGGCGCCTGCTGCGCAAGGCTGTGGAATATCAGGATGGCGAGCGCACCCGCATGCCCTTGCTGCAGAAGGACTATGAGTACGATGCGGCGGACAACCTTGTCGGCGAGGTACTGACCCAGACCCAGCGCGCTGGTAGCGGGCTGGGGGTGGCGCTTGAGCATCTGGTCGGTCGTTTCCAGGCCGGTGCCGGTGGGCGTGGCAGCTACCAGGGGCGCATTGGTTATGACTACGGGCCCACCGAGCGAATCCATGGCGCGTCACGCCAGTTGCCTCAGCAACAGCCGATGGTCGAGCACTTCGGCTACGACCTTGCCGGCAACCTGCTGGAGGGATATCAGGTCAACGGTCGGGTACGGCACAACCGGGTCAAGGTGTTCCAAGATAGACGCTATCGCTACGACCGTTTTGGTCGGCTCGAGGAGAAGCGCTCCGGCAATCGTCTGCTCCAGCGCTTTGAATACGATGCAGAGCATCGGCTGGTCTGTATCCGCCAGCGGCGTGGGCCGCTTCGCGAACGGATCGAGTTTGCTTACGACCCCTTGGGCAGGCGCATCGACAAACGAGTCTACCGTGACGACCTGGACGCGCCGGTCAGTCGAACCGAGTTTCAGTGGCAAGGCCTGCGTCTGTTGCGAGAAGTTCAGGACGGCAAACCGAGTCTCTATCTGTACGCAGACGCGGCGGGCCATGAGCCGCTGGCCAGGGTAGATGGGGTGCCTGGGCATGAGCAGGTTTTCCACTTCCATACGAATCTGGTCGGCCTGGTAGAGCAACTGACCGACGAACACGGGATAACTGCCTGGCAAGGGCAGCACCAGGTATGGGGCAACAACTGCGAGGAATGGCATGCGCCGGAGCAGGTCAGTCGGCAGAATGTGCGTTTTCAGGGGCAGTACCTGGATCGGGAAACTGGGCTGCACTACAACACATTCAGATTCTATGACCCGGATATCGGGCGGTTTACCCAGCAAGACCCGCTAGGCTTGAGGGGCGGGATCAACCTCTATCAATATGCGCCCAATCCACTGTCATGGATCGATCCGTTAGGCTTGGAGGTGGTGCGTGTTTATCATTACACGAGCAAGGAAGGTTATAAGGGAATCATGGGGACAGGCGTGATTAATCAAAGTGACCCCGGCGCCAGGGGGCGAGGCGCTATTCAAGGCAAGCCCAAAGGTGTCTACGTGACGACACTAACGCCTGAGGAAATGGAGAGCACCAATGTAAGAGGTAAAATGGGGCTGACCAAAGAGAAAAGTACCCATTTTGTTTCATTTGAAGTTGATAGCGGGAAAGTTAAAAAAGTGGATCGGCAGAATGCTTATCTAAGGCTCTACATACAAGAAGATATTCAGCTCCGGGACGCTAATAGAAGACTGCGTGCTGATGTCAGTCACGGCGCTTCCGGATGCAAGCTATAGGAGACAGTGGGATGGCTGATTGGTCGGGTGTCATGTATGGCTTTTATACCGATATGTCGCTGGAACTGGTGCTCGCGGCATTGACGGAAAAAGCAGCACGTCTGGGGTTTCAGTCGCAGCAGGAGTGCATTCGGGGAGAGGAGTTTATTCTTTTCTATAAAGATGAGGGGATGCTGAAGGCCCACCTTGAGCAAGGTTACAACCTGGGGGCGACGGGCGAGGGGTGCTTTGGCGTTGAGGCAAAGCCAGCAGCGTTGAACGGGATTGCTACGCTATTCGAGTTTGAAGGTGATTCGGATTTCGAACCGTACGATATCAATTTGCGCTTCAATCGAATTTTTTACTATGTATTGGTGTTGCCGGACAGTGTCGATGAATCAGATTTCTGCCAGCGTATACACACTATGTTTTCCGAGACCTTGATGGATTGAGCCACGATCAAGGTCGAGGGTGAAGCGGGCGTATCAATGAGCCTGAAAAGGACGGCTCCGGCCTGGCGACCGTATCTCCTTGTCTACGACATGGCTTTGCGTACAGTGCCTAAGCGAACGCAAAGCGCCCTGCGACCCATCAGGATCGCTGGGCTTGAAGCGCTATCTGCTGATTGGTCAGGACAGCCATGTCGATGTTTTCACCAAAGGCTATCGTTGCACCTTCAGATAGACTGCGGTTTAACGCTTGCCGAGTATCTTCCCCAGCATCTCCGGCCGTGGCGCGCCTTGCTGGCTCTGCAACTGCCCCTGCTCATCCTGATAGAAGATCGCCGGGGTTGCGGCCAGGCCCAGTTCTTCCATCAGCGCCAGATTCGCCTCGAGCTTCTTCTGAACCGCCTCCGGCACCTTGTCCAGCGCCTTGAGCGTGCTGGCCTTGCCGGCCTTCTCGTGTTCCTGCAAGGCCTTGGCCGGGTCCTTGGCGGCGAGCAGCGCGGCGGACTTGCCCGGACTGTCCTCGCGGATGATGCCGACCATGATGTGTCGCAGTTGCACCTTGCCCGACTCGACCCAGGGCCGGGCCTGCTGCCAGAACATGTTGCAGTATGGGCAGTTAGGGTCGCTGAACAGGTAGACAGTGCGTGGTGCGTCCACCTTGCCGTCCTGGATCCAGGCGGTCTTTTCCATCTTCGCCCAGACGGCCTTGCTCATCGGTGCGTACACCAGCTTTTCCAGTGGCTCGGCACTGAGGTCCTTGCCCTGCTCGTCGAACAGGCTGCCCACCAGCACGTGCTTGCCGTCGGGCGTCAGGTACAGGGCGATGCCGTTGTTGTGGTACTCGGCGGCATAGCCGCGCAGGCCGTTGGGGGCGTCGAAGCTGCCCTTGATCACGGCGCCCTTGGCCTGCAGTTGCTGGACCGCTTTGGGCAGTTCCTCGGCGTGCAGCAGGGGCGCGGCGAGCAGGGTGAAGGTCAGGGGCAGCAGCGCATTCAGTCGCATGTCAGTTTCCTTGTGGGGCGGGCGCATCGGCGCGTTCGAAGGGTTCCAGGGCGTGGCGCAGGCTGGCGCGCGACAGTTCGCCCAGGTGGCTGCCGACCAGCCGCCCTTCGGCGTTGTAGAACAGGGTGGTGGGCAGGGCCATGGAGCCGACCTTGCGGGCCAGCTCGCCGGTGCCGTCGAACAGCACGTGGGACAGGGTCAGGCCGGTGGTGGCCATGAAGGTGCTGACGTTCTCCGGGGTTTCTCCCTGGTTGACGAACAGGAAGGTCACGTGGGGGTAGTCGTCCTCGGCCTGTTGCAGCACCGGCATTTCGCGCCGGCAGGGCGGGCACCAGGTGGCCCAGATATTGATCACCAGCGGCCGTCCGCGGTAGCTGTGCAGGGCCACCGCCTGGCCACGGTTGTCGCGCAGGCTCATGTCCGGCAGTTCGGTACCCTTGCTGTAGAGGTGGCTGGCCAGGCTGCCGAGGCCCCAGAACAGCGCGCCGCTGAACAACGCCCAGCCCAGGGGACGGCGCAGACCGGGGCGCCGCCAGCCCTGCCACAAGGTGCCGAGGACGATGCCCAGCAGGCCGCCCCAGAGCAGGAAGCCGCCGTCGCGGATGTCGATGACCTGCAGCGGGTCGTCGCGGTACATCGGCCAGTAGGCCAGGACGAAGCCCAGCCGGGCGAACAGCAGGCCCAGCAGGAACAGGTTGAACAGCGCCGACTCCGGGTTTTCGCCGCCGCGCCTGGCCACCCGCCAGCCGACCAGGCTGGCGATGCCCAGCGCCGCGAGCAGCAGCAGGTGGTTCAGGGCCATGGTCAGTGGCCCGAGGGTGACGGTCAGCATCAGCCTTGGCTCCTGGTCTGGGCCCAGTGTTGCAGGAAACCGGCGGCGTCGATCTCGCCGGTGATGCGGCGGGCGCGGCGCTCGTCGCCTTCCGGGCCGATCCAGATCAGGCTGGGCGGGCCTGGCACCTGGTAACGCTGCAGCAGTTCGCGGCTGGCCGGGGAGTCGGCGGTCACATCCAGGCGCAGCAGGTGCACGCCGGCCAGGCTGGCCTGGACATCGCCACGGCCGAACACCTGCTTTTCCATGACCTTGCACGACACGCACCAGTCGGCATAGTAGTCCACCAGCACCCACTGGCCACGGGCCTTGGCGGCGTCGAGTTCACGCTGCAGGTCGGCCGGCGCGTTCACGGTGACGAAGGCGTCGTGGGCGTTGGCCGGAGCTTGCGCGGTGCCCTTGCCGGCGAAGGGCTGCAGGGGTTGCCACAGGTCGTTGCCCCCGGCTGCGGCGCCCACCAGCAGCAGGCCACCCCACAAGGCGCCGAGCAGGGGAATGGCGCGCAAGGCGGGCAGGCGCTGCAGGGCCGGCCAGGCGGCCCAGCCCAGGGCGATCAGCCAGGCGCCGGCCAGGGCCAGCACCAGGGTTTCCGCCAGCAGGCTACGCACCGTGTACAGGGCCATGGCCAGGAACACGAAGCCGAACAAGCCCTTGACCAGGTTCATCCAGGCGCCCGGGCGTGGCAGGTAGCGGTTGCCCAGGGTGACCAGCAACAGCAAGGGGACGCCCATGCCCAACCCGAGGGTGAACAGCACCAGCGCGCCTTGCAGCACGTCGCCGCTCTGGGCGATGAACAGCAGCGCACCGGCCAGTGGCGCTGTCATGCATGGGCCCAACAGCAGGCCCGACAGGGCGCCCAGCAACGCCGCGCCGTACAGGTTGCCGCCACGGGTGCCTTGCCCGGCGCGGTCGAGGCGGTCACGCAGGGCGGCCGGCAATTGCAGTTCGAAGGCGCCGAACATCGGCAGGGCCAGTAGCACGAACAGGCCGGCCAGGCTGCCCAGCAGCCAGGGCTGTTGCAGCCAGGCCTGCAGGCTGGCGCCCAGCAGCGCGGCGATCACGCCGAGGGCGGCGTAGACCAGTGCCATGCTCAGTACATAGACGCCGGCCAGCCACCAGCCGCGCCGGGCACTGGCGCCATTGCCCAGGACCAGTCCGGCGAGGATCGGCAGCATCGGCAGCGAGCATGGGGTGAAGGCCAGCAGCAGGCCCAGGCCGAAGAACGCCAGCAGGCTCCAGGCCAGGCTGTCCTGTTGCAGGGTGCCGGCCAGGGCTTGGTCGCTGGCCTGGTCGACAGCGGCGGGTGGCGCGGCGCTGCCGCCCAGGGCGATCGGCGTGGTCTGCGGCGGGTAGCACAGGCCGGCGTCGGCGCAACCTTGCCAGCCCAGGCGCAGTTCACCGCTGGCGTTAGCCGGCAGAAGCAGTTCCAGTTCGGTGCGGTACACCGCACTGTCGCCGAAGAACTCGTCGTGATGGTTTTCGGCCTGGGGCAGGGACGGGTGCTGTTCGGCGGGCAGACCGTCGAATTTCAGGCGTTTCTGGTAAAGGTAGTAACCGTCCTTGATTTGGAAATGCAGGCGCATCTGGCCGTTTTCCAGGCGGTCGTGAGTCAGGACGAAGGCCTCGTTGACCGGCAGGAAGTCCGGCTTTACCGCAAAGGGGTTGGCCTGGAGGGGGCCGGCGAGCAGGAATGTCAGAAAGAGCAGGAGAACACGCATGTCGACGCCTTGGCAGAGCTTTGAAGAGGGCCATGCTGGCCTTGGCTCATTAACTGAAGGTTAAGTTGGTCCTAGGACCGGCGGCAGCCTTGTCTGTCCCGATGCTATCAGCCCGACGAAATCCTCCAAACCCGTTCATAATCCCCCCTTAATCGCCACCCTGTGCAATGCCAGCTTCCCCACCCAGGAGAGACCCCCTCATGCACGTTCTGCTCTGCGAGGACGACGACCTGATCGCCAGCGGCATCTGCGCCGGCCTCTCGGCCCAGGGCCTGACCGTGGACCGGGTGGCCAGCGCCTCGCAGGCCCGGCAGATGCTCGGGACCGCGAAGTTCGACGTGATGATCCTCGACCTGGGCCTGCCCGACGAGGACGGCCTCAAGCTGCTGCGCCGCCTGCGCCAGCAGGGCGAGACCCTGCCGGTGCTGGTGCTCACCGCCCGCGACGCGGTCACCGACCGGGTCGACGGCCTGCAGGCGGGCGCCGACGACTACCTGCTCAAGCCCTTCGACCTGCGCGAACTGGCCGCGCGCCTGCACACCCTGCTGCGTCGTGTGGCCGGGCGGGCGGTGAATGTCATCGAGCACGGCCCGCTGCGCTACGACCCCAGCAGTTGCGCGGCCACCCTGGCCGGCCAGGCGGTGGACCTGTCGCGCCGTGAGCAGGCATTGCTTCAGGCCTTGCTGCAGAACCCGGGGCGCGTGCTGTCCAGCGAACAGCTCAAGGACTGCGTCTACGGTTTCAGCGACGAGGTCGAAAGCAACGCGCTGAACGTGCATATCCATCACCTGCGGCGCAAACTGGGCAACAGCATCGTCGAGACCGTGCGCGGGCTCGGCTACCGCCTGGGGCCGGCCCAGGCGCCGGAGGAGGGCGCGTCATGAGCCTGCGGGTTCGCCTTTCACTGATTCTCGGCAGTGTGTTCATCGTCATCTGGGTGCTGGCGGCGGCATGGATGCTGCGCGACCTGCGCCAGCAGATGATGTTTTCCCTCGATCAGCGCCTGGTGGCCTCGGCACGCATGGTCGCGGGGCTGATCGACCAGTTGCCGCAACCACTGACCGCCAAGGGCCAGGACGCGCACTTTTCCGCCGACCAGTTCAGCGTGCCGGACGGCATGGCCTGCCAGGTCAGCTCCCTGCGCGGCGAGATCCTCGCCACTAACCACAAGCACGATGGCACCATGGACGACGAGCGCAGCGGCTTCCGTGACCAGACCATCGATGGCGCCTCCTGGCGTACCTTCACCTACAACCATGGCGATGTGCGCATCACCACCGCCGACCGCCATCAGGAACGCGAGGCGCTGAACCAGTCGATTTTGCTGGCAGCCTCGGCGCCAGTGTTGATGGCCTTGCTGGGCAGCCTCGGGCTGTTGTGGATCGGCCTGGGCAAGGGGCTGGAGCCGCTCAATCGCATGCGTGACGCCTTGCGCAGGCGTCGCGCCGACAGCGTCGAGCCGTTGCAGGTGGCCGGCCTGCCCAGCGAGCTGCAACCGTTGCTCGACACCCAGAACCAGCTGTTCCTGCGCATCGCCCAGACCATCGAGCGCGAACGTCGCCTGACCGACGATGCCGCACACGAACTGCGCAGCCCGCTGACCGCCATCAAGACCCACCTGCAGGTGGCGCGGATGACCGACGGCGCCGTGCGTGAACAAGCGCTGGAGCACGCCGAGCAGGGTACTGATCGCATGCACCGCACGCTGGAGCAGTTGCTGATGCTGGCGCGGGTCGAGGGCAGCCTGTCCTTCGACGATGGCGTGCAGTGCAGTGCCGAGCAGGTTGCCCGGCAGGCCATCGAGGACGCCGGCGGTGGCGACAACCGGCGTATCCACCTGCGCCTGCCCGAGGCGGCGGCCAAGGTCTACCTGAGCATGCCGGCACCGCTGGCGGTGGCGGCGCTGCGCAACCTGCTGGACAACGCCCTGCGCCATGGCGGCGATGCCGCCGTGGAGCTTGAGGTACAGGCGCAGGACGGGCAGGTGGACTTCCTGGTGCGCGATCATGGACCGGGGATTGCCCAGGAAGATCTCGAGCACCTGACCGAACGTTTCTGGCGTAACGGCCAAAGCGGTGGCTGTGGCCTGGGGCTGGCGATCGTCCAGGCCATCGTCCAGCGCTGCGCTGGCAGCCTGCGATTCGACAGCCGGGCCGATGGTTTGCGGGTGAGCCTGCAGGTACCGGCGCGTTCGGGGAGTTGAGTTCGGCGTTGTACCCATCGCGGGGCAAGCCCGCTCCCACGCAGCTTGGCGCATGAGTCTGTGGGAGCGGGCTTGCCCCGCGATGCAGGTCGTACATTCACAACAAATCCCACGACAACCGCTAAATCCGCACCTCGCTGAAGCGTTTTTCAAACGATAAGAACCCGACACACATCCGGTTACAGGGCGCGTGGCGGGCACATTCGCTTGCTTGCGAGGGATTTTCCGATGTCGACCGCTTCCAGCCTTGCCCAGGTGCTGCCGGCCACCACGCCGCGCCCCCTGTACGAATTCGAGGATTCGCCCCTGCTGTTGCGCCAGCAGCAGCAGGAGTCCAACGCCCGCAGCTACCCGCGGCGCATCCCCCTGGCGCTCAAGCGCGCCCGTGGCCTGTACGTCGAGGACGTCGAGGGCCGCCAGTTCATCGACTGCCTGGCCGGCGCCGGCACCCTGGCCCTGGGGCACAACCATCCGGTGGTGATCGACGCGATCCAGCGCGTGCTGGCCGATGAGTTGCCGCTGCACACCCTGGACCTGACCACGCCGGTCAAGGACCAGTTCGTCCAGGACCTGTTCGCTCTGCTGCCAGAAGGTTTGCGCGGGGAGGCGAAGATCCAGTTCTGCGGCCCGACCGGCACCGACGCGGTCGAGGCGGCGCTCAAACTGGTGCGCACGGTCACCGGGCGCAGCACCGTGCTGGCGTTCCAGGGGGCCTACCATGGCATGACCCAGGGCGCGCTGAGCCTGATGGGCAGCCTGGGGCCGAAAAAACCGCTTGGCGCGCTGCTGAACAATGGCGTGCAGTTCCTGCCGTATCCCTATGACTACCGCTGCCCGTTCGGCCTCGGTGGCGAGGCGGGCGTGCGCGCCAACCTGCACTACCTGGAAAACCTGCTGTGCGATCCGGAGGCCGGCGTGGCGCTGCCGGCGGCGGTGATCGTCGAGGTGGTGCAGGGCGAGGGTGGTGTGATTCCTGCCGACATCGAGTGGCTGCGCGGGCTGCGGCGGATTACCGAGCAGGCCGGGGTGGCGCTGATCGTCGACGAGATCCAGAGCGGCTTCGCCCGTACCGGCAAGATGTTCGCCTTCGAGCACGCCGGCATCGTGCCCGACGTGGTCACCCTGTCCAAGGCCATTGGTGGCAGCCTGCCGCTGGCGGTGATGGTCTATCGCGACTGGCTCGACCAGTGGTCGCCGGGCGCCCACGCCGGCACCTTCCGTGGCAACCAGATGGCCATGGCCGCGGGCTCCGCGGTGATGAAGTACCTGGTGGAGCACCGCCTGTGCGAGCACGCCGAGGCCATGGGTCAGCGTCTGCGCGGGCATCTGCAACGGTTGCAGCAGGACTATCCGCAGCTTGGCGACATCCGTGGCCGTGGCCTGATGCTGGGCGTGGAGCTGGTGGATCCGACGGGCAAGCGCGACATCCAGGGCCATCCGCCGGCCTGCCGCAAGCTGGCGCCGAAGGTGCAGCGCGAATGCCTGCGCCGTGGCCTGATCCTCGAATTGGGCGGTCGCCACGGTGCGGTGGTGCGCTTCCTGCCGCCGCTGATCATCAGTGCCGAGCAGGTCGATGAGGTGGCGGCAAGGTTTGCCGAGGCGGTTGCGGCGGCGGTACTGGCTGGCTAAGGCCTTCTCATGGAGCAATACGTAACTTGCTGACTTGACTGGAACAGCGTGGGAGCGGGCTTGCCCTGCGATCACCGGCAAAGCCGGTGCCATAAACCGCATCGCGGGGCAAGCCCGCTCCCACGTTGGTGATGCTTACTCTTCTGTTCCGTAAGTGATCTTCTACAGGGCGCAGGTATCAGTCGAAGGTACGCCCGGCGCGCCAATAACCCATCAGCGTCAGGCTTTCCCTCGGCAATCCGCGCTCCTTGATCAGGTGCCGGCGGATATCCATCACAGTCCCCGATTCCCCGGCGATCCAGGCATGGAAGTCGCCGTGCTCGCCGCTGGCCTGTTCCCACAGGATGCGCTCGTCGATATCCACGTCCTCCAGCTCGACCGTCGACGCGCCGCGCACCGCCGGCAGGCTGGCCAGTTCGCGCACGGCGTGCAGCATGCCCTGGCCATGTTCGCTACGCAGCAGATCGCGCGGCAGCCAATGCAGGCGGGTGGCCGGACTGTGGCGCAGGTCGAGGCAGTCGGCTTCCAGCGGCACTTCGATATAGGCCTCCACCAGCAGTTCCGGCGCGCTCGCGGCCAACTGTTCGAGGATGCCGGCGATGGCTGGCAAGGCGGTTTCGTCACCGACCAGCAGGATGCGCCGGGCGCTGTGCGGTGGCTTCCACTCGTAGCCGCCGGGGTCGTCCGCATAGGCCAGGTTGGGCGCGACCATCTGCAGGCGGTCACCCGGGCGGGCATGGGTGGCCCAGGCCGAGGCCGGGCCATTGACGCCGTGCAGGACGAAGTCCACATCCACTTCGAGGGCATCGCGGCGCAGGGCGCGAATGGTGTAGGTGCGCATCGGTGGCATGTCCTGAGCTGCCAGCTCGCGCCGCGCCTGTTGCCACTGCTCGTGCTTGGGCAGGCTCGGCGGCGCTCCGGCGGGCGTCGGGAACAGCAGCTTGACGCGCTGGTCGGGGGCCAGGGTGGTCATCTGCGCCACGTCCTCGCCGGTGAAGACGAAGCGGCTAAGCGACGGGCTCAGGGGTTCGATGGCTTTGAGGTCGAGGTCGAAGACCCGGTAGGGCGTGGCCTTGATCGGTTGGATCAGGCGATCGAGCAGGGAGGTCATGGGTATGCCTCTGTCAGCGGGAGATACCCAACAGACGAGCATGCCGGTTGGTTAATTAGAAGGCTAAATTTCCTCGGCCCACCTACGTCCTAGCTTGGATAGAAGTCGCGGCACGCGAAGACGGATTGAGGCGCAATGACAATTTCCCGACGAGGATTCATCGCTGGCCTGGCTGTGGCGGGCGCCACAGGCACGGCGGCCTATTACGCGCACAAGCAACTGACCCACGACCCTGAAGACGATATCGTCACGCCCGGCGAAGCCAGCGTGGAGCTGGCCGATTATGCCGGGCAGGTCCTGGCGGACCAGCTGCGCGGCGTGTGGGAGATCCGCTTCGACGGTGCCGAACGAGGACTGGACGGGCTGCCTCAAGAGGGCGTCGAGATGTTCCTCGATGTCGCCACCAAAGGTCGTGGCCTGCGCGGATTCGTCGATACCGGTGAGGGTCTGCGCGGTGCTGCCGAGCCGGCCTATCGTGTGCTCGGTGATCTGGTCGGTGCCAGCAGCACCGAGGTGCGTTGGCGCCTGCTCAGCCAGCACGGCGGGCCAAGCTATGAGTGCGTGGCGAGTCTCGACGAGGTCTGGGCCGAGTTCGCCAATGCCGGCAGCGGCACGCTGAGCGGCCGCGTGCAGCGCCTGGATCGACCACTGACCCTGCCGGTGCCCGACAGCCGTTTTGTCGCGGTCAAGCGTCTGTTCCCCGAGGCCCGTGAGCGTCTGCCTTATACTCCCGAAATGCGCGAGTGGGTGGTCGGCGCTGAACATCGCCTGTTCCACCAGCTCTGGCACGCCACCCGCGACAAGTGGCACAAGCTGCCGGAGAAAAAGCAGGATGCCCTGCGTGGCCTGGGCTGGCAGCCGGGGCCACGGGACCGTGAGCGCGATGCCCGTGGCCCGCGCAAGCACCGCAATGGCTCCGGTATCGATTTTCTGTTCATGCACCGGCACATGCTGATGTATGCGCGCACCTTGCAGGACCTTCCTTCCTGGCAGCGCTTCCCGCTGCCGCAGCCGAGCGTCGAGTTCGATCGAGCAGGTTTCGCCCGCTACTTCGACAACCACGACGGCTACTGCGTGCCGCCAGGCTGGCAGGCCCCGGGCGATGAAGCCTATGGGCAGTGGGTCGGGGCGATCAAGGCAGGTGAGACCTATTGCAGCAACTTCCAGGTGTGGGAGTCGCAATACCAGGACCCGGTGTACCTGTCGAAACTGACCCTGGGCGCCTTCGGCTCGGAACTGGAGATGAACCTGCACGATTGGCTGCACATGTGCTGGGCTTCGGTGCCGCGTGATCCGAACAATGGCGCGCCAGTGCCATTCGCCCGCGACCAGGCGGATTTCGCCGCGCGCTGGTTCGAGCCTGAGAACGACTTCCTCGGCGATCCGTTCTCCTCCCATGTGCACCCGGTGTTCTGGGGCTTCCATGGCTGGATCGACGACCGCATCGACGACTGGTTCCGTGCTCATGAGCGTCACCATCCCGGCCAGGTGCGGCGCCTGGAGGTCAACGGTGTGCCGTGGTTCGCTCCAGGCCGCTGGGTAGAAGTCGATGACCCCTGGCTAGGGCCGGACACCCATGGCTGCAGCACGCAACCGGGGATGCGTCTGGGCAAGTCGGTGGAGATGGACGTGGAGACCATGAAGCTTGCCTTGCGCATCACCTTCGGTGCCGACGACAAGATCGAGAACCTGCTGCGCAAGGTGCCGCAACGGCCCTGGTATGCGCGGCACCTGTCATTGAAGAATATTGTTTCCTGAGTGACCACGCCCACCTGAGGGGATAGCCCGTCCCTTGGAGGTGTTGTCACGGGACAGGCCCTTCAGGGAATGGGCCGCGCAGCGGCCCCGATTGTTCTTCTGGTTAACAAAACATAACGTCCCGCTCGTTGTGTTCCGCCGAACAACCCCGATACGATGGCCCGAAGCTATTCCAGGGCTCTGGAACAGGGTTTTCACAGCACCTGGCAATAGATTGACCCAGCACAAGAACACAACAGGGGGCAGTCATGAGAGAGCGGGCAAGGGCACGCTACAGCCTGGCGGCCAGCGCGATGCTGGCGCTGACGCTGAGTATCGGGGCCGGGCAAGTCCTGGCGGCGGTGGCCGCCGAGGAATACTCGGTGGAGTCGGCCAAGGCCAGCCAGAGCCTGTTGATCGGCGCCACCCATGCCGGGCAACGCCTGGTGGTGGTCGGCGATCGCGGCCACATTCTGTTCTCCGACGACCAGGGCAAGACCTGGACCCAGGCCCGGGTCCCCACCCGGCAACTGCTCACCGCCGTGTTCTTCCTCGACGACAAGCGCGGCTGGGCCGTCGGCCACGACGCGCAGATCCTCGCCAGCAGCGACGGCGGCGCGACCTGGAGCAAGCAGTTCGAAGACCTGTCCCGCGAGGCCCCCTTGCTCGATGTGCGCTTCCTCGACCCGCAGCACGGCTTCGCCGTGGGCGCCTACGGTGCCCTGCTGGAGACCCTCGATGGCGGCCAGCACTGGCAGGACGTCGCCGAGCGCCTGGACAACCCCGAGCAGTTGCACCTCAACGCCATCACCTTGGTGAAAGACGCCGGCCTGTTCATCGTCGGCGAGCAGGGCGGCATGTTCCGCTCCAGCGACGCCGGCCAGAGCTGGGCCAAGGTCCAGGGCCCCTACGAGGGCTCGCTGTTCGGCGTGATCGGCACCGCCCAGCCCAACACCCTGCTGGCCTACGGCCTGCGCGGCAACCTGTTCCGCTCCACCGATTTCGGCGACAGCTGGCAGCCGATCGAACTCAAGGCCGAACGCGGCCCGCTCGAATTCGGCCTGGCAAGCGCTACGCTTCTCGAAGACGGCAGCCTGGTGCTGGTCGGCAACGGCGGCAGCGTGCTGCGCAGCCATGACGATGGGCAGAGCTTCAGCGTGCGCAACCGCGCCGACCGCATCGCCCTGTCGGGCGTCAGCGGCCTGGGCGGTGGCGGCCTGCTGCTGGTCGGGCAAGGGGGCGTGCACCGGGCCTCGGCCGACGGCACCCAGGAGGCGCGTCCATGACCAGCCGGGAGAGCTTCGACATGCAGCACAAGGACAAGGCCACCCTGCTGGAACGCCTGATCTTCAACAACCGCCCCATCGTCATCGCCATCTGCGTGCTGGTGAGCATCTTCCTGTTCTGGCAGGCCACGCAGATCCGCCCCTCCACCAGCTTCGAGAAGATGATTCCGCTGCAGCATCCGTTCATCGAACAGATGCTCGAGCACCGCAACGACCTGGCCAACCTCGGCAACACCGTGCGTGTGTCGGTGGAGTCGACCAAGGGTGACATCTTCGACAAGGACTACATGGAGACCCTGCGTCAGATCCATGACGAGGTGTTCTACATCCCCGGCGTCGACCGCGCGGGGCTGAAGTCGCTGTGGAGCCCCAGCGTGCGCTGGAGCGAGGTCACCGAAGAAGGCTTCTCTGGCGGCGAGGTGATCCCCAACACCTACAACGGCTCCCAGGACAGCCTCGACACCTTGCGCGACAACGTGCTCAAGTCCGGCCAGGTCGGGCGCCTGGTGGCCAACAACTTCAAGTCCAGCATCATCGACATCCCGTTGCTGGAAAGCTACCCCGACCCGCAGGACCCGGGGCGCCAGGTCAAGCTCGACTACCAGCAGTTCTCGCACCAGCTGGAAGAGAAGATCCGCGACAAGTTCCAGGCGCAGAACCCCGACGTCAAGATCCATATCGTCGGCTTCGCCAAGAAGGTCGGCGACCTGATCGACGGCCTGGTGATGGTGGCGATGTTCTTCGGCGTGGCGCTGGTGATCACCTGGGCGCTGCTGTACTGGTTCACCTGGTGTATCCGCAGCACCATCGCCGTGCTCATCACCACCCTGGTGGCGGTGGTCTGGCAGCTGGGCCTGATGCACGCGGTGGGCTTCGGCCTGGACCCGTACTCGATGCTGGTGCCGTTCCTGATCTTCGCCATCGGCATCTCCCACGGGGTGCAGAAGATCAACGGCATCGCCCTGCAATCCAGTGACGCCGACAACGCCCTGACCGCGGCGCGGCGCACCTTCCGCCAGCTGTTCCTGCCGGGGATGATCGCCATCCTCGCCGATGCCGTGGGCTTCATCACCCTGCTGATCATCGACATCGGGGTGATCCGCGAGCTGGCCATCGGCGCCTCGATCGGCGTGGCGGTGATCGTCTTCACCAACCTGATCCTGCTGCCGGTGGCGATCAGCTACGTCGGCATCAGCCAGAAGGCCATCGCCCGCAGCAAGAAGGACGCCACCCGTGAACACCCGTTCTGGCGCCTGCTGTCCAACTTCGCCAGCGCCAAGGTGGCGCCGGTGTCGGTGGTGCTGGCGCTGCTGGCCTTCGCCGGCGGCCTCTGGTACAGCCAGAACCTGAAGATCGGCGACCTCGACCAGGGCGCGCCGGAGCTGCGCCCGGACTCGCGCTACAACCAGGACAACAGCTTCATCATCAGCAACTATTCGACCAGTTCCGACGTGCTGGTGATCATGGTCAAGACCCCGGCCGAGAGCTGCTCGATCCACTCGACCATGGCGCCGATCGACGAGTTGATGTGGACCATGGACAACACCCCGGGGGTGCAGTCGACCATCTCCCTGGTGACCGTGTCGAAACAGGTCATCAAGGGCATGAACGAAGGCAGCCTGAAATGGGAGACCCTGTCGCGCAACCCGGACATCCTCAACAACTCGATCGCCCGCGCCGACGGCCTGTACAACGCCGACTGCTCGCTGGCGCCGGTGCTGGTGTTCCTCAACGACCACAAGGCCGAGACCCTGGAGCGGGTCACCGCCGCGGCCAAGGCCTTTGCCGACAGCCACAACAAGGAAGGCCTGCAGTTCCTCCTGGCGGCGGGTAACGCCGGCATCGAGGCGGCCACCAACGAGGTGATCAAGTCGGCCGAGCTGACCATCCTCATCCTGGTCTACATCTGCGTGGCGGTGATGTGCATGATCACCTTCCGCTCGTTCGCCGCGACGCTGTGCATCGTCCTGCCGCTGGTGCTGACCTCGGTGCTGGGCAACGCGCTGATGGCGTTCATGGGCATCGGCGTGAAGGTCGCCACGCTGCCGGTGGTGGCGCTGGGCGTGGGCATTGGCGTGGACTACGGCATCTACATCTACAGCCGCCTGGAGAGCTTCCTGCGTGCCGGCCTGCCGTTGCAGGAGGCCTACTACGAGACCCTGCGCTCCACCGGCAAGGCGGTGCTGTTCACCGGCCTGTGCCTGGCCATCGGCGTGTGCACCTGGATCTTCTCGGCCATCAAGTTCCAGGCCGACATGGGCCTGATGCTGACCTTCATGCTGCTGTGGAACATGTTCGGCGCCCTGTGGCTGCTGCCGGCGCTGGCGCGGTTCCTGATCAAACCGGAGAAGCTGGCGGGCAAGGAGGGTGGTTCGATCTTCGCTCACTGATCGAGGTCTGATCGCGGGGCAAGCCCGCTCCCACGACCTACCTGGCGTGGGAGCGGGCTTGCCCCGCGATGCGTATAATGGCGGCCATTTTTCTCAATCGGTGCCTCCATGACCACCCTCGCCACCGCCCTCGCATCCTGCGACATGCTCCTGATCGACGGCCTGCACGCCTTCGACTTCACCTTCGACGCATCCGGCCTCACCATCGAATGCATGGACGGCCGCCAGCTGCGTCGCTGGTCCTTCACCCCCGACCAGATCGCCGCCGCCACCGGCACGGGCGACGACTGGAGCCTGGCCAGTGACGAAGGCGAGCATCGTCTAGTCTGTATGAGTGCTTTTCGTGCCCCGGATGAAGAAGACGATGAACAGGAAATGGACACGCCTGCTGACCGCTAGCCTCATGGCTTTGTCAGTCAACGCCCAGGCCGCCACGTTGCTGGTGGGCAGCTACACCGATAACGGCAGCGAAGGGATCTACCGCTACGACTTCGATTCCCGCTCGGGGCAGATCGACGCCACGCCCCGGCAGGTGGTCAAGAGCACCAGCCCCTCGTGGCTGGTGCTGTCTGCCGACCAGCGCCAGTTGTTCGCGGTCAATGAAACGCCCAAGGGCCAGGTCAGCAGTTTCTCGCTGGGCAAGCAGGGTGAGATCAAGCTGCTGAACCAGGTGCCCAGCCAGGGCGACGAGCCGACCCACGCCAGCCTTAGCCACGACCAGCGCTACCTGTTCGTTGCCAACTACGCCGTTGCCCCCGACCCCGGAGGCAGCCTGGTGGTGATCCCGGTGGCCCGGGACGGCAAGCTCAAGCCGGTGGTGCAGCAGGCCCGGCATGCGCCGAGCAAGGTCAATCCCGAGCGCCAGGCCGGTGCCCATGTGCATTCGCTGGTGTTGTCGCCCGATGGCCGCCACCTGTACGCCAGCGACCTGGGCGCCGACAAGGTATTCATCTACCGCTACGACGGCGCCAGCCCCGAGCATCCGCTGAGCCCGGCGATCCCGCCCGCAGTAGACCTGCCACCGGGCAGCGGCCCGCGTCACCTGCTGTTCGACGCCAAGGGCCGGCATGCCTACCTGACCCTGGAGATGAGCGCCGAGGTGGTGGTGTTCGATGTGCAGGACGGTGCGCTGACCGAGCGCCAGCGCCTGCCGCTGACCGAAAGCACGGACGCTGCGGCTAAGGCAGCTGGCGGCCTGCACCTGTCGGCCGATGGGCGTTTCCTCTATGTCAGCAACCGTGGTACCGCCAACGAGATCGTGGTGTATGCCGTGGGCAAGGACGATGGCCGGCTCACCCTGCTGCAGCGCCGTTCGGTGGAGGGCGACCATCCCCGGGAGTTTGCCCTCGATCCGGATGGCAACTACCTGCTGGTGGCGAACCAGAAGAGCAACCAGATCGTGGTCATGCGCCGCGATCCGCGTAGCGGCAAGCTGGGGGAGACGGTGCAGAAGTTGCCCCAGCAGGCGCCTTCGGATCTCAAGTTTTTGGAATGATCCTGCGTTTGCCCTGTAGGAGCGGCCTTGTGCCGCGAAAGGGCCGCAGAGCGGCCCCAGGATTTCAGCGTTAATGCATCAATCGCCGGGGCTGCTGTGCAGCCCTTTCGCGGCACAAGGCCGCTCCTACAGGGGACGCGTGTCCAATTATCGATGGGGGTGATATTCGCTACTGCTGCAATGAATTTTTCCAGGCAGACGCATCGGCGTAAGTTTTGACCCAAGGCCCCGACGGGCCAACGTCAACCACCGAAGTCGAGGTCAGCCCACATGAACTTCAATCTCTTCCCGGTCATCGCCGCATCCGCCATCTCCGCCTCCGTCGTACTGCCGGCCCACGCCCAGCTGGAGCAAAGCGCCAAGGCGTCCAACACCCACAGCTACACCCAGAAGTACCTGCAGCAGAGCGCGCATTTCCATGCCGCCCTGAGCAAGCACGTCAATTGAGTGTGTAAAGCCATTGGTAATAGCACAATGCCATGTGATTTAATTTGACGCTAATTTTTTGACTCGCCAAAGGGGCAGAGCATGATGTGGCGTATCACGGCGGTAGTGCTGTTGTTGATGTCCGCGCCGATCCTGGCGCTTTGAGCGACACGCTGTCTCACTTGGCCATCACGGCCTTGAACAGCGGCGATGCCAGCCAGCCCTGCAACCAGCTCCGCAACCGCGGATAAGCCGCCTCGGCGAACCATTCGGGTTCGACCCCGGCAAACTGGCGCATCAGGGGCAGCAAGGCGGCGTCGGCCAGGCTTGGATGAGCGGCCAGCAGGTAGGGCCTGTCTTCGAGCAGGCGTTCCAGCTCGGCCAGCCAGGGCTCGGCCTGGGCGCGGTAGTGCGCCCGGGTGTGCTCGGGGTAGCGCTCGGCGTACTTGTACCGGTTCACCTGCGCCTTGAAGGTGCCGTCGTTGCGCGCGATCAGCGTTTCGGCCTGCTGCGCCGCTGCGGGATCGGCCTGCAGGCGCCAGTCCTCGGGGTCATGTCGGGCCAGCGCCCAGCGCATGATGTCCAGGCTTTCCTCCAGCACCGCATCCCCGGTATCGAGCACCGGCACCGTGCCCTTGGGCGACAGTGCCAGCAGCTCGGCCGGCTTTTCCTTCATCTTCACCTCGTGGACCTGCACGTCGCAGCCAGCGTAGCGCAGGGCCAGGCGCGCGCGCATGGCCCAGGGACAGCGGCGGAACGAGTAGAGGATCACCCGCACACCTCCACGTCGCTCAGGCCATTGCCCTGGCGGCGCACCTGGATCTGCACCGGAATGCGCTCGTGCATCTCCTGCACGTGGGAGATCACCGCCACCTTGCGCCCCTGGGCCTGCAGGCCGTCGAGGGCGTCCATGGCCAGTTGCAGCGACTCGGGGTCGAGGCTGCCGAAGCCTTCGTCGATGAACAGCGATTCGATACGCAGGGTGCTCGACGCCATGGATGCCAGGCCCAGGGCCAGGGCCAGCGACACCAGGAAGGTCTCGCCACCCGACAGCGAATGCACCGAACGCAGCTCGTCGCCCATCTCGGTGTCCAGCACCAGCAGGCCCAGGGCACTGCCGCCGCGCTTGAGGCGATAACGCCGGGCCAGCTGGCGCAACTGACTGTTGGCGTGGTGCAGCAGCAGGTCGAGGTTGTAGCCCTGGGCGATCTTGCGGAACACATCGCCCGAGGCCGAGCCGATCAACGCATTCAGGCGTGCCCAACGTTGCCATTGCTGGTAGGCCTGGTCGATCTGTTCGGCCAGGGCCTGGCTGGCCTGTTGCCGGCGCTGGTCCTCGGCCTGTTGGGCGCGCAGCTCGGCGCATTGCTGCTCCTGGGCGGCCAGCTGTGCGGCCAGCTCGGCGAGGGCGGTTTCCAGCGCTTCGACGGGCAGCTCGCCATGGGCCTGGGCAGTGTGTTGCTGCAGTCGCTGCTCACGTTCTCCTAGCAACACGCGGCCTTGCTCGACGGCTTTTTCCGCGGCCTGCAGGCGTTGGCGCAGTTCGCTCACCTGGCTGTCGTCAATCGCCAGCAGGCGGTCGAGGCCGGCGTCGTCCAGCTCCGGGTGTTCGCTGCGCCACTGGGCGATTTCGCCTTGCAACTGCTGGTGCTCCTGCTCCAGTGCCTGCTGGCGTTGCTGGTTGGCCTTGAGCTCGCCGGCCAGTTGCACACCTTGGGTGTGCAGCGCCTGCAATTGCCGGGCGCTTTCAGCCTCGGCGGCGCGGGCCTGTTCCAGCTGGGTGTCCATGTGCTGCTGCCAGGCTTCGGCGCTGGGCTGTTCGCCGAGCAGTTCGCCCAGGGTGGCCTGGGCCTGGCGGCGTTGTTCGTCCAGCACGGCGAGCTTCTGTTGCAGCTGCTGCTGGCTGTGCAGGCGTGCCTGTTGCTGATCGCGTTGTTTGTCCAGCTGGACCTGGCGAGCCTGTTGTTCTTCCAGCTCGTCCTTGCGCAGGTCGAGTTGCTGACGGCGTTGGGCTATCTGCTGGTCGAGGCCGAGGAACGCATTGGCCGGGTCGTCGCGCAGGGCCTGGAGAATGTCCGGGGGCAGCACGCTTTCGAGGCTTTCGAGGGCCTGCGCGAGTTGCTGCTCGTCGGCGGCCAGGGCCTGGTGCTGTTGGTCGAGGTGGCGCTGGGCCTGTTGCTGGGCTTCGCCGGCGGCCTGCAATTGCTGGGTGAGGCGGGCGGCATCTTTTTGCAGGGCGAGCAGGGCGCCCTGACGTTTCTCGTCGCGGTCGATCTCGTCGCCGAGTCGACGCAGCTGGCCGTCGAGCCACTTGCCACGGGCGCTATCGTCCTGCGGCGCCAGCGCTGGCCACAGGGCATGGGCCTGGACCTGCTCGAGCACGGGCTGCAACTGCTCGCCCAACTGCTGCTGTTGCTGCTGGTAGTCCTTTAGCTGGGCGTTGACCACGCCCAGCTGGGTGCGCAGCTCCACCAACCTGGTATTGAGCTGTTCGACCTGCTGCTGCGCCGCCGCTTCCTCGGCCTGGTCGTGGCGCCCGAGGCTGTGCAGCAACGCCTCGGGTTGATGGAACGGGTGCTCGGCGCTGCCGCACACCGGGCAGGGTTCGCCATCGCGCAGCTGGGCGCGCAGTTCCTCGACGCTGGTGTTGCGTGCCAGGCGCTGGCGCTCGAGCAGTTGGCGGGTGAGGGTCAGCGCCTGCTCTGCGTTTTCCAGTTCGGCCTTGGCCGCCGTGCCTTCGCCGATCAGTTGCTGGCGCTGCTGCATGGCCTGTTGCTGGCGCTCGCGCAGTGCATCGAGGCCGTTGCGCAGTTCCATTTCGCGGCCATGCAGACGCGACAGTTCTTCGACCGCGCGTTGCTGCTTGCGGTTGTCCTGGAGCATGGCGCCGAGCAGGTCGATCTGCTCGGCCAGCGTCTGGGGCTCGGCCCCGGCCTCGCGGAACATCAACTCGAAATGCTCGCGCTGGGCTTGCAGCTGGGCGTTGGCCTGACTGGCCTGGGCCTGCAGGCCGGGCAGCTCTTCGCGGCCCTTGGCCAGGCGGCCGCCGATCAGCATCACCTGCTTGAGCTGTGGCAGGTAGGCCTGCCAGGCGTCGGCCAGGCTGCCGAGCGGTTGGCTCTCGGCCAGGGCGCCGTCGATCCTGGCCAGTTGCTCCAGGCTGCGCTGCTGGTTGTCCTCCAGCTGCTGCAGTTGCTGCTGGGCTGCACCGACTTCCTGTTCGGCCTGGGTGCAGGCTTCCCGTTGTTCGGCAAGCTCCTTGTCCAGGCGCGCCAGGTCGCCCTGGGCGGCGAAGGCCTGGCGCAGGCGCGGGGCGTTTTCGCCGTGCAGGGCCTGGTGCTGGACCAGGTGCTGGCGGGCCGTTTCCAGGGCCTGCTGTAGCGCGTTGGTGTGTTGCTGCAGCTCGGTTTGCTGGCGCAGTTGCTGGTCGATATCGGCCAGCACCGGGGCCAGTTGCCCGGCCAGGTGCTGCTGGCGGTGGAACTGGTGGCGCTGGGGCGCCAGGCGCTCCAGGCGTTGCAGGTCGACGCGCTGCTCGGCCAGTTGCTGCCATTCGTGTTCGGCGTTTTGCAGGGCCGTGCCGGCTTCGCTGTGTTGGGCCTGCAGGCGCTGTTGTTCGGCAAACCAGGTGCGTTGCTGTTCCAGCTGGCGCTGGCGCGTCTGCTCGGCCTTGAACTGTTGCTGGGCCTGTTCCAGGGCCTGGTCGAGGGCGGCGCGGGCTTCGGCCGCCATCGGCAGCAGGTGCTCGGCCTGCTTCTTCAGGTCGTTGTGAACCTCGCCGGTTTCCCGCGCCTTGCTGAAGGCGCGTTGGCCCAGGCGGGTGTAGATCGCGGTGTTGGTGAGTTTTTCCAGCAGTTCGCTGCGCTCACGGTCGTCGGCCTTGAGGAAAGCACCGAACTCGCTCTGGGCTAGCATCACCGCGCGGGTGAACTGCTCGAAGTTCAGGCCCAGGCGGGCCTCGACCAGTTGCTTGTACTCGTTCTTGCCGCTGCCCAGCAGTTGCTCGCTGTCCAGGTCGTAAAGGCTCTGGCGGCTGTTCTGCAGTTTGCCGGTGGCCTTTTCGCGGGCGCGGTTGGCTTCCCAGCGGGCGCGGTAGCGGCCGCCGTCGATGCCGACGAAATCGACCTCGGCGAAGCCGCTGCCGGTGCCGCGACGCAGCAGGTTACGCGGATCCGAGGTGGGGATCTCGCCGTCGGCGTCCGGCACCTTGGCTTCCCGGGCGATGTCGTTCAGCCGCGGCACGCTGCCGAACAGGGCCAGGCACAGGGCGTCGAGCAGGGTGCTCTTGCCGGCGCCGGTGGGCCCGGTGATGGCGAACAGGCCGGCGCTGGCCAGGGGCTCGGCGGTGAAGTCGATATCGATCGGGCCGGCCAGCGAGGCCAGGTTCTTCAGGCGGATGGCGAGGATCTTCATGCCTGCTGCTCCTCTTGCAGGACGTCCTGCAGCAATTCGGCGAAATCGGCCAGGGCCTGGTCGTCGGCGGGGTTGCCGTAGGCCTGCTCCCAGGCACGGCCGAACAGGTCCTGCGGGGTCATCTGGGCCAGCTCGACGAAGGCTTGCTCGTCGTCCTCGGCACGGCCACTGCCGGCGTATTCGGCGCTGATGCGCACCAGGCGCACGGCCTTGCCCTGCAGGGCGCCTTCGATCTGCTGGCGCAGGTCGGGCTGCGGCTCGTCCAGACGTACCCGCACCTCCAGCCAGGGCTGGCGGTTGGGGTCTTCGAGCAGGTCGATCACCGGCAGTTGCCCGAGCTGTTCGAGCAATTCGCCCAGCGGCGCCGGGCCGACCCGTTGCAGGGCCACCGCGCGGGGCACCGGGCGCGGCTCGACGCTGACCAGCTCGGCGCCGTCCAGCTCCACTTCCAGGACCTGGTGCGGGTAGTTGATCTCGGCGAACGACAACGGGATCGGCGCGCCGCTGTAGCGGATGCGGTTCTCGCGGTTGACCTTCTGCGGCTTGTGCAGGTGGCCAAGGGCGACGTAGCTGATGGCCTTGTCGAACAACTTGGCCGGCAGGGCTTCGGCGTTGCCGATGATCAGGCTGCGCTCGGAGTCCTCCGAGATGCTGCCGCCGGCCATGTGCGCGTGGCTGATGGCGACCAGCGCCTGGTCTTTCTTGCGCTTCTTGCGCGCTGCGGTGATCAGTTGCTCATGGACCTGGTTGATGCCCTGCAGGTAGTCGTCGCCCAGCGCGGGGCCGGTGACTTCGGCGGGGCGCAGGAAGGGCAGGGCCAGGCACCAGGCGCCGACCTTGCCACGGGCGTTGGTCAACGGGATCAGCAGCCGCTCGGTGTCCAGCTGGCCCTCGTCGAGCCAGTGCACCCGGCCCAGGGCGTGGGTGCGCAGGCGGCGCATCAGTGGCGCCGGCAGCTCGATGCGCGAGCCTGAGTCGTGGTTGCCGGCGATCATCACGATATCCAGCTTGGGCTGTTGCTCGTGGGCCTGGACAATGAAGTCGTAGAGACGCTCCTGGGCTTTGACCGGCGGGTTGACCGTGTCGAAGATGTCGCCGGCGATCAGCAGCGCGTCGGGTTGGCGCAGGCGCAGCTGGCCGAGCAGCCAGTCGATGAAGCAGGCGTGTTCGAAATCGCGTTCCTGGCCATGCAGGCTCTGGCCCAGGTGCCAGTCGGAGGTGTGAAACAGACGCATGGAAGATCCGTTGGGTGGGCGGCAGGGGGCGTTTGGATTAGGGCGCTATGGTAACTCATCGCGGGGCCGTGGGAGCGGGCTGGCCCCGCGATGAGGCTACTTGGGATAGAGCGGTGGCAGGCTACCTGCTTCGCCCGACGGCGCCAGCACCTGCTCGGCCGGCGGAATCGAGCCGATCGCTCGCCACAGCTCGTCGCCGTGCCAGTACTGGCCACTCTCGCTGTACAGCGCGCCATTCAACCCATCCAGCGCATCGGACAACGGCACGAAGCGCGCCGCCATCTCGGCCAGGGTTTCCGGCTGTTGCCGAGCCCAGGCGTCCAGCGCCTGGCGGGTGGCCTGCGGGTCGTTGGCCTGGCAGGCGCGCTTGAGGTCGTCGAGCAGCGTGCGCGGGCTCGGGCCGGTCTGTGCCGCGCGCAGCACCGCCGGTTGCGAGCGGGCCCGCCACCACAGGGTGAAGCCGAGCAGGGTGGTCAGGGCCAGGACCAGCGTGGCCAGCTGCCAGGGCCAGAGCGGGCCGGGGCTCAGGTTGCCGTCGCCGACGGGCGTGTCGGCGCTCAGCGCCGGGTTGTCCTGCACGTTCAGGGTGCGGGCCGGCAGGCTGCTGTGCTCCAGGTGGTCTTCGCGGGTGTTCCACCAGGTCACCTCCAGCGCCGGCAAGGCCAGGTCGCCAGCGTGGGTCGGCACCAGCGCCTCGCGTTCCTCGCGGTTGGCGACCATGCCGCGCTCGCCGATCTCGTTGCGTAGCAACGGCTGGTCGGGGTAGCGGCGCAGGCCGGTGACCTCGGTGGCCGGCAGCGGTGGCAACTGGGTGCTCGACAGGCCCTCGGCGCGCACGGTGATGTTGCGCGTCAGCGAGTCGCCTATTTGTGTTGGCTGACGCTCCGGGTCGGGGTTCCAGTGCTCTTCCAGGGTCAGGCTGCGGGCCGGCAGCCAGGGGCGGTCGGCCGGGTAGCTGGCCGGGATCGGCTTGACCGTCAGGCGCAGCGGCAGCGAGCTGACCTGCACCTGGCGGCCGACCCGCGGCGTGCCGGCCGGCTGTTCGCCATTGTCGGCGGCGGTGGCGGTGAAGCGCAGCGGCGGCACTTCAAGGCTGCCGCTCTGTTGCGGATAGATCGCATAACGGGTCTCGATCACCCCGTGGCGCACGCCGTTGATGTCCTTCTCAAAGGTGCGCGACTCGCCCAGCGGGTCGACCTTGGCGTTTTCCAGCTGCAGCGGGCTGAGGCTGCTGTCGTCGTACAGCGCCACCGAATGGTAGATGCGCAGGGTCAGCACGGCCTGGGCCTGGACATAGACCTCGCTGCTGTCCAGGGTGGCCTCGACGAACACCTGCGCCGCCGCGTCCGGGCGCTGGCTGTCGGCTTGCTGTACCTGCAGTTCGATGGCCTGGCTGCGCGACTGGCCCAGTTGCAGCTCGGGGATGCGCAGGCTGCCGCTGCGCCGGGGCAGCAGGGTGATGATCCAGCGGGTGCTGGCGCGGGTCTCGCCGTCCAGGGTGTGCAGGCTGTTGAGCTGGCGCGTGCCGCGCACCTCGAAGTCGGGCTCGAGGGCGCGCAGGTCGGGCTTGCCGAACTGGGTGACGTCCTGGCTCTCGAGGGTGAGTTCCAGGGTTTCGCCGGCTTCCAGGCGCGTGCGGTCGACGCTGGCCTGCAGGATCGGTTCGGCCTGTGCCGCGAGGCTCCATAGCAGGCCGAGGAGAAAGACGCCGAGGCGACTCATCGTGGGGTTTCCTGATGCAATTGCTGTTCGTACCAGAATTTGCGCCGCAGCAGTTCCGCCGGATTGTCGGGGATCTCCCGCAGCCATTGCTCCAGGGCCTGGCGCTGTTCGGCGTCGAGGCTGGTGGAGAGCGGCCGCTGGGGCGGCTGGGTGAGGCTGTCGTCATCGCCGCCGGCAGCGCCGGGCGGGGCCTGGGTGTTGCCCTGGCTGTCGCCGTTCTGCTGGCCTTGGGCCTGTTCGTCGCTGCCAGGTGTGCCCTGGGCCTGGCTGCTGGTCGAGCTGCTGTTGCCTTCGGTCTCGTTGCCGGGGGTGCCTTGGGCATCGGCGTTGTTCGGTTGTGTCTCGGCGCTGGCCTGGCGCTGTTGCAGCAGTTGCTGGACCAGGGCCTGGTTGTCCAGTGCCGCCTTCAGGTCGGGCTGGCGCTCCAGGGCCTGCTCATAGGCGTCCAGCGCTGCTTCCAGTTCGCCGGCGCGGGCCAGGGCGTTACCCCGATTGTAGTGGGCGGCCGCCGTGCCGGCCTGGGCGAAGGCGGCGGCGGCGCCTTCGAAATCGCCGGCCTGGTACAGGGCCATGCCGCGCCACTGGCTGTCCTCGAAGTGCCGTGCCGCCTCGGCCGGGCGTTGCCGCTCCAGCAGGCGCTGGCCCTGCTGGTCGGGACGCAACCACAGGTCGTTGAACTCGAAGGCCTGGCTCGGTTGCGGCAAGGCCAGCAGCAGCGGCAGGCAGAACAGCCAGCCACGCCGGCCGGCGCAGGCGGCGAGCAGCAGCAGGGGCAGCAACAGCCAGTAGCCCTGGTCGGCCCAGCTGTCCAGTTGCAGGGTCTGGCCATCGTTGTGCAGCAGCCGCGGGTTGTCGAACAGACCCAGGCCGCGCAGGTCGAGGTCGTCGATGCGGGCGTGGCGGTAGCGTCCACCGGTCGAGCCAATGAAGCTCTTCAGCGAGGCGCTGTCCAGGCGCGGCAGGAGGATGCCGCCCTGGTCGTCCTTCAGGTACTCGCCATTGGCCTGGCGCACCGGCGCGCCTTCGCCGCTGCCGACGCCCAGCATCAGCAGGCTCGGGCCCTGGCGTCCGAGGGCCTGGCGGATGCCTTCGCGCTCCGGCTCGCTCAATGACGAGCCGATCAGCAGCAGGCGGCCCTGGCCGAGGCCGCTCTGGGCGAGCAGGGCCAGGCCCTTGTGCACGGCGAGGTCGGCGCGCTGGCCGGGTTGCGGCATGATCGACGGGTCGACGGCCTCGAGCAGGTTGCGCGTGGTACCCAGGTCATCGGACAGCGGCACCAGGGTGTGGGCGGAGCCTGCGTAGACGATCAGCGCGGTCTGGCTGTCGCGGCGGTGCTCGAGCAGGTCGAGGATCTTGCGCCGGGCCTGTTCCAGGCGGTTCGGCGTGCTGTCCTCGGCGAGCATCTGCGGCGTCAGTTCGAGCAGGATCACCAGCGGGTCGGCCGGGCGTTGGCGGGTTTCCTCCAGGCGCTGCCAGCTGGGCCCGAGCAGGGCCAGGACGATCAGCAGCCAGGCCAGGCCCAGGGCGATCCACGGCAGCTTGCTGGTGCTGCCGCTGCCGCCGCCGAGCAGGACCGCATGGAATGGCTGCGGCAGGATCAGCTGCCAGCGCCCGGCGCGCTTGCGCCGGTGCCAGAGCTTGAACAGCAGCCAGCCGAGCAGGGGCAGCACCAGCAGCCAGAGTGGGCGCAGCCATTGTGGCCAGAGTTCGATCATCGCCGCCTCCTCAGGCGCAGGCGCTTGAGGCGCTGGCGCCATTCCGGGTGGGGCTGCAGGAAGCGTGGCTTGCGCAGCAGGCGTTGCAACAGGTTGTCCGGCCACTGCACGGCCACCACCAGCAGCACGCTGAGCAGCAGCGCCAGGGCCAGCGGCCAGGCGTACAGGGCATGGGCGGTGCGTGCCTGGGTCGGCTGCTGAGCCACCGGTTCCAGTTGGTCGAGGGTGTCGCCGATGGCGCCCAGCTCGGCGCCGTCGTGGGCGCGGAAGTAGCTGCCGTGGGTGATCTCGGCGATCTCCTTGAGCGAGGCTTCGTCCAGGTCCAGGCTCGGGTTCAGCCCGAGCAGGCCCGGGGTGCCGCTGGCCTCGGGATTGGCGCCGATGCCGATGGTGTAGATACGCACGCCTTCCTGGGCGGCCAGGCGGGCGGCGGTCAGCGGGTGGATCTGCCCGCCGTTGTTGGCGCCGTCGGTGATCAGGATCAGCACTCGGCTCTGCGCCGGCCGCTGGCGCAGGCGCTTGACCGCCAGACCGATGGCGTCGCCGATGGCGGTGTTCTTGCCGGCGATGCCGATCTGTGCCTCGTCGAGGAAGGTGCGCACGGTACGCCGGTCGAAGGTCAGCGGGGCCTGCAGGTAGGCCTGGCTGCCGAACAGGATCAGGCCGACGCGGTCGCCCTGGCGGTCCTGGAGGAAGTCGCCCATCAGCGCCTTGACCAGGTCCAGGCGGCTGATTTCATCGTCCTTCCACTGCATGTCAGGGAAGTCCATGGACCCCGACACGTCCACCGCCACCAGCAGGTCGCGGCCACTGGCCGACACCGGCAGCGGATCGCCCAGCCACTGCGGGCGGGCGGCGGCCAGCAACAGCAGCAGCCAGATCAGGATGAACGGCGCCTGCTGGCGCCAGGTTGGCAGGTTCAGCCGCGCGCGGCGCCCGGCCAGGCCTTCGAGTTCATCAAGGAAGCCTACCTTGAGCACCGGCTCACCGCTGTCGGCGGCAGGCAGCGCCAGGCGCGCCAGCCAGGGCAGCGGCAACAGCAGGAAGATCCACGGCCAGGCCAGTTCAAACATGCTTGCGGATCCAGGTTTCGACCGCCTGGGCGAGCCCGGCGATGGCCTTGTCGTCGAGCTTGCACTCGGGCTTGTAGGTGCCTTCGACCAGCACCATCCAGCGGGTCAGGCCGGCGGCCGGGCAGCGGTTGTCGAGAAACGCCAGCCACTGCCGGCCATTGAGGGTGTGGCTGTTGGCACCGGGATAGTCGTTGCGGCACAGGCGCTTGAGCAGGGCGTTGATCTGCTGCAGCCAGGCGCCGGCCGGCGCGCCGTCGTAGGGGCGCGGCAGGCGTGCCAGCTCCGCCAGCGCCTCGACTCGGATCGGGTCCAGCGGCAGTTCGGCGCGCACCACCTTGCGCTTGCCCGGGCGCCAGTGGCGCAGACGCCACAGGCCCCAGCCGAGCAATGGCAGCAAGGCCAGCAACAGCCACCAGCCTGGGGCCGGCGGCCACAGGCCGATGGCGGGCGGTGCGATCAGCGGTTGCAGCTGATCCAACGGGTTCATTTGGCGCTCCCGGGACGCTGCGCGTTCAGGTATTCGCGCAATTGCTCGATCATCTCACTCTGGGTGCTCAGCGGCATCAGCACCACCCGCAGCTTCTGTGCCAGCAGTTCCCAGCGTTCGATGCGCGCTTCGGCCTGCTGGCGGTAGGCCTGGCGCAGGTTGGCATCCAGCGTGTCGAGTTCCAGTTGCGCGCCGCGCTGGGCGAAACGCAGCAGGCCGGCGGCGGGCAGGGCATGGTCGAGCGGGTCGCTGACCGGCATCAGCAGCACGTCGCAATGCCGTGAGAGCATGGCCAGGTGCTGCTCGACGCCGGCACTGAGGGCGCGTTCGTCGCAGATGACGATGGCCAGACTGCCCGGGCGCAGCACTTCGCGCGCCCGGCGCAGGGCCAGGCCCAGGCTGTCGGGCTGCGGCACGGCCTCGGTGTGCAGGGCCTGGTTGACCTTGGCCAGGCGGTTGAGCAGTTGCAGCAGGCTCTGCTTGCTGCGCCGTGGCTTGATCTCGTGGGGCTCGCTGTCACCGAACACCAGCCCGCCGATGCGGTCGTTATGGCCCAGCGCCGCCCAGCCGAACAGGGCCGCGGCCTGGGCCGCCAGCACCGACTTGAACATCAGCCCGGAGCCGAAGAACAGCCGCTGGCTCTGCTCGACCATGATGAAGATCGGCCGCTCGCGCTCTTCATGAAAGAGTTTGGTGTGCGGTTCCTGGGTGCGCGCGGTGACGCGCCAGTCGATGTTGCGCACATCGTCGCCGGCCTGGTACACCCGCACCTGGTCGAAGTCCACACCGCGGCCACGCAGCTTGGAGTGGTGCAGGCCCACCAGCGGGCTGCGCTGGCCGGGCCGGGAGAACAGCTGGATCTCGCGCACGCGGTGGCGCATGTCGATCAGGTCGGCCAGGCCGATGCGGATGCCGGGTTCTGCCAGCTGTGTGGTGGGCATGGGTCAGGCGACGGCGACGACGTCGAGGATGCGCTGGACCACGCGGTCCTGGTCGACCCCGGCCGCCTCGGCCTCGAACGAGAGGATGATGCGGTGGCGCAGCACGTCGAACAGCACCGCCTGGATATCCTCGGGGCTGACGAAGTCGCGTCCGGCCAGCCAGGCGTGGGCGCGCGCGCAGCGGTCCAGGGCGATCGAGCCGCGGGGGCTGGCGCCGTAGGCGATCCAGTCGGCCAGCTCGCCGTCGAACTTGGCCGGGGTGCGGGTGGCCATGACCAGCTGCACCAGGTACTCCTCCACCGCATCGGCCATGTACAGGCCGAGGATTTCCTTGCGCGCGGCAAAGATCGCCTGCTGGCTGACCCGGCGCTCGGGCTTCACTTCGCCGCCCAGGGCTTCGCCGCGGGCCTGCAGGAGAATGCGCCGCTCGACGGTGGCATCCGGGAAACCGATCTTCACGTGCATCAGGAACCGGTCGAGCTGGGCCTCGGGCAGCGGGTAGGTGCCTTCCTGCTCGATCGGGTTCTGCGTGGCCATCACCAGGAACAGCGGCGACAGCTCGTAGGTGCTGCGCCCGACGCTGACCTGGCGCTCGGCCATGGCTTCGAGCAGCGCCGACTGCACCTTGGCCGGGGCGCGGTTGATTTCGTCGGCCAGCACCAGGTTGTGGAAGATCGGCCCTTGCTGGAACACGAAGCTGCCGGTTTCCGGGCGGTAGATCTCGGTACCGGTGATGTCGGCCGGGAGCAGGTCGGGGGTGAACTGGATGCGATGGAATTGCGCCTCGATGCCTTCGGCGAGCTCCTTGATGGCCTTGGTCTTGGCCAGCCCCGGGGCGCCCTCGACCAGCATGTGGCCGTCGGCCAGGAGCACGATCAGCAGGCGCTCCACCAGTTTTTCCTGGCCGAGGATCTGGGAGGAGAGAAAGGTGCGCAGCGCGATCAGCGCTTCACGGTGTTCCATCGTTGGCGGTTCCTGGGGATGGGCCCTGGCGCGCTGTGAGCGGTGGCCGGGCGGGGGTGGATACTTTAATCCATCCGGGGGGGCGGGGACCAATGGCGGTTTGCAAAATTAGTGTAAAGCAGCGAACGGGGTCCGAAGACCTTGCGACCTGTTCGCCCGCAAGCCTGGACCGCTGATGAACCTTTCATGACAAAACTTCGGTAGCAAAGCGCCACCCCCGTCAAAGCCATGGATACCGACAAGGCATCTGGCCATCAGGCCGGTCGAGCCTTGGGGAACGGCCTGGGAGCGGGGCGATGGGGACTATGGAACGCTACACGAAGGTGGGAATGCAGGAGCTCGACCAGCGCCTGGCGAAGATCGTCGAGGCCGCGCGCAAGCAGCCGGTCTCGGTCTACCGCTACGGCGCGCCCTGGGTCTGGATCGTCTCCCAGGAAGACTGGCAGGGCGCCCTGCGCGAGGTGGCCAGTTGCGTGCCGCCCGGGCATTCGCTGGCGCAGCTGAAGCCGCGCATCGAGGCCTTGCTGGACGAGCACCGCCCTGCGCTGGCGCTGCTGGCCGAACAGCAGGGCATGATCATCGCCCCGCACACGCTGATGCACGTGCTGCTGCTGCAGCTGCTGTATTCGGTACCCAGTGAGAAACAGCTCTACGAGCAACTCAACTACAACCTGCTGTTCCGCTGGTTCGCCGGCCTGGAACTGAAGTCGCGGGTGTGGAACTTCAGCCTGTTCAGCCATGACCTCGGTGTGCTGCTGGGCAGCGCCATGGCCGTGTCGCTGCTGCAGCGCATGGTCGACGAGGTGCTCGGCGCAAGCCTGCAGGCGATGCCCGAGTTCAGCCTCAACCTGGCCCTGCTGCACAGCTGGCTGGCACGTCACCAAGGTCAGGCCGCGCCTGACGCAAACCACTAGAAACCCAACGAATTCCTGGCGCTCAAGGGGGCGGTGTGGAGCATTTTTTCTTCAAGCGATGCGCCATCGGCGCAGGGCTGCTGTCGTGCCTGCTGGCGCTCGAGGTGGTCGCGGACGAGGCGCAGCGCCGGGTCGAGATCAATGAATACGTGGTGCGCGGCAATACGGTGCTCGACGCCCAGGCCATCGAAGAGGCGGTCTATCCCTACCTGGGGCCGGACAAGACCCTGGCCGACCTCGAAGGCGCCCGCGAGGCCCTGCAGAAAAGCTACCAGGCCCGAGGCTACCAGTCGGTGTTCGTCGAGCTGCCCGAGCAGAAGGTCGAGGGCGGCGTGGTCTACCTGCAGGTGAGCGAGACCAAGGTCGGCCGCGTGCGGGTGGTGGGCGCCAAGCATTACTCGCCGCTGGAGATTCGTGAGCAGGTCCCGGCGCTGGAGGAAGGCAAGGTGCCCGACTTTGCCCAGGTCCAGGACGAACTGGCCACGCTCAACCGCACGCCGGGCCGGCAGGTCATGCCGCTGGTGCGTGAAGGCCAGCGGCCGGGCACCATGGACGTCGACCTGCAGGTCGAGGACAAGCAGCCCTGGAACCTGAGCCTGGGCCTGAACAACGACCACAGCGCCGACACCGAGAAGCTGCGCAGCGTCGTCAGCCTGGGCTACAACAATCTCTGGCAGGCCGGCCACAGCGTCTCGCTGACCTGGTTCACCGCGCCCCAGGACCGCGACAACGCCGAGGTCTGGTCCGGTTCCTACGCCGCGCCCCTGAACGAGCGCTGGACCGTGCAGTTCTCCGGCTACCATTCCGACAGCAACGTCGCCACGGTGGGCGGCACCAACGTCCTGGGCAAGGGCCATTCCTATGGCGTTTCGGCAATCTACAACCTGCCGGGCGTCGGTGCCTGGGCCAACGCCCTGTCGATCGGCGTGGACTTCAAGGACTTCGACGAGCAGGTCGGCCTGGGCGGCAGCAGCGACAAGGTTCCGCTCAAGTACGCCCCGATCACCCTGGGCTACACCGGCTACCGCTTCACCGAACAGGACCAGCTGAGCCTGGGCCTGAGCCTGGTGGCCGGCACCCGTAGCCTGCTGGGCTACGGCAGCGATGACGCCGAGTTCGACTACAAGCGCTACCGCGCCGATTCCAGCTTCGCCGCGCTCAAGGGCGACGGCAGCTACACCTTCGACTTCGCGGGCTCCTGGCAGAGCGCCTCGAAGCTGGCCTTCCAGCTGGCCTCGGGGCCGCTGGTGTCGAACGAGCAGTTCGCCGCCGGCGGTGCCACCTCGGTGCGCGGTTACCTGGCCGCCGAGCGCACCGGGGACGACGGCCTGCTGTTCTCCCAGGAGCTGCGCACCCCGTCCATCGGCCGCTACGTCGGCAGCTACATCAGCGACTGGCGCTTCTACCTGTTCGCCGAAGGCGCCCAACTGCGCCTGCAGGACGCGCTGCCCGAGCAGGACGACCGCTACAGCCTGGCCAGTGTCGGCGTCGGCACCCGCGCCACGCTCAATGACTGGCTGTCCGGCAGCGTCGACTGGGCCGTGCCGCTCAAGGATGGCCCCAACACCGACAAGAACGCTTCCCGTGTGCACTTCAGCGTGCAGGCGACTTTCTGAACTCACTGACCGGCATCGACCTGGAGACCTCTCATGCAACGCCTGATATTGACCTTGCTGCTGTGCCTGGGCTTCGCCCTGCCGGGCAGCGCCAGTGCCTGGTGGCAGGACGACTGGATGTACCGCAAGCAGATTGCCGTGGACACCACCCCCCAGGGCGCCGGCCTGACCCAGGCGCTGGGCCGCACCGCGCTGCTGGTACGCCTGCATACCGGCAACTTCAGCTTCGACGGCGTCAGCGAGACCGGCGCCGACATCCGCTTCGTCGGCGCCGATGACAAGACCGTCCTCAACCACCACGTCGAGCAGTTCGATCCGCTGATGGGCATGGCGCTGATCTGGGTGGACGTGCCTCGCATAGAGGCGGGCCAGCGCCAGGACCTGTGGATGTACTACGGCAATCCGAAAGCCCAGGCGCCTGTCGGCCAGCCCAGCTTCGACGCCGACTACACCGTGCTCTACCACTTCGACGGTGCCACCGCGCGTGATGCCAGTCCCTATGGCAATCAGTTGCAAGGCCCGACGGTGAGCGTCGATGGCGTGATCGGCCGGGCCATCCAGCTCGGCGGCCAGGGCCTGCAACTGCCGGCCAGCGCCTCGCTGCAGTTGCCGGTAGGCGCGGCGTTCACCTTCAGCACCTGGCTGCGCCAGGACCAGGCGGTGGGCGAGCAGTTGCTGCTGGCCCGTCGCGAGGCCGGCCACAGCCTGCTGCTGGGCCTGGCCCAGGGCGTGCCGTTCGTCGAGGTCGACGGCCAGCGCGCCAGCGCCAATCAGGCGGTGAGCGCCGGCCAGTGGCAACACCTGGCCCTGGTGGGCGAGGGCGGCAACCTGAGCCTGTTGCTCGAAGGCCAGCCGGTGGCGCGCCTGGCCGTCAGCCTGGCGGCCTTCAGCGGTGCCATCGGCGTCGGCGGCGACCTGCCGGCGGCCGAAGGCGAGGTGGCCAGTCACTTCGCGTCGTTCGTCGGTGCCCTGGACGAACTGCGCCTGTCGCGCGTGGCCCGTAGCCAGGCCAGCCTGCAGGCCGACGTGCTGGCCCAGGGCGCCGAGTCGCGCCTGGTGGCGTATGGCGTCGACGAGGAACAGTCGGGCTTCGGATTCGGCGGCCTGGGCTTCCTGCTCAAGGCGGTGCCGGTGGACGCCTGGGTGATCATCGCCATCCTGGTGCTGATGATGGTGCAGTCGTGGGTGATCATGCTGCGCAAGCAGCGCGCCCTCAACCGCGTCACCGCCGCCAACACTCGCTTTCGCGAGCACTTCGCCACGGTCGGCACGCGTCTGGAGCAGTTCGCCGACGATCAGGACCTGCATAAGCGGCTGACCGACTCCTCGCTATGGCATCTGTACCTGGTGGCCGTGCAGGAACTGCGCACCCGCCGCGCCCAGGGCGCCGACACCAGCTCAGTGTCCGCTGCCACCATCGAGGCCATCCGCTGCTCCATGGACGGCGTGCGCACCCGCGAGAACCAGGCGTTGTCGTCGAAGCTGTCGACCCTGTCCAACGCCATTGCCGGCGGCCCCTACATCGGCCTGTTGGGCACGGTGCTGGGGATCATGGTGGTGTTCCTCGGCACCGCCATGGCCGGCGACGTCAACATCAACGCCATCGCCCCGGGCATGGCCGCGGCGCTGCTGGCCACCGCCATGGGCCTGTTCGTCGCCATCCCCGCGCTGTTCGGCTACAACCGCCTGACCACGCGCAACCGCGAGGTCAGCGCCGACATGCGGGTGTTCGTCGACGAGTTCATCACCCGCCTGGCCGAGCTGCACGGCGAGGGCCAGGCCGGTGAAGCGGCGCAGCGTCCGGCCGGGCGCAGCGTCAACCCGTCGGTTCCGGCGTGAGGGCGCAGCCATGGCATCCGTGAACAACGCCCATGACGACGACGCCGACGCCGCGGTCGACAGCATCAACATCACCCCGCTGGTGGACGTGCTGATGGTGGTGCTGGTGATGTTCATCCTCACCGCCACCGCGCAGGTCTCCGGGATCCAGGTGCAGTTGCCCAAGGCCAGCGCCACGGTGTCGCTGGCCCAGCCCAAGACCAAGGCGATCTCGATCAACGACGCCGGCCAGGTGTTCCTCGACGCCTACCCGGTGACGCTGCAGGAGCTGGAGGACCGCCTGCGCAGCGAGAAGGCGCGCAACCCGGACTTCCCGCTGATCGTGCGCGGCGACGCGGGCGTGCAGTACCAGAAGGTGGTCGAGGTGCTCGACCTGCTGCGCCGTCTTGAACTGGCCCAGGTCGGGCTGGTCACCGGCAAGCCGAACCAGGGATGAGCGCAGGCATGGAACGTACAGCCAACCCCCGCCGCCTGCTGACCTGGGCCGTGCTCGCCGTTGCCGGCGCAGGCCTGGCCTGGCTGCTGTGGCAGTGGGCCAATGACATGGCCGGGGTGCGCCGCGAGGCGCCCAAGGTGCCGGCGATCATCCCGCTGCCACCGCCTCCGCCGCCACCCCCGCCCGAGCCGCCCAAGGAGCCCGAGCCGCCGGTCGAGGAGAAGATCGTCGAGCCTCAGCCGGTGCCCGAGGCCGAGGAGGTCAAGCCCGCCGAGGAGGCGCCCGACCCGGCCCAGGACCTGGCCGAGCCGATGCAGATGGACGGCGACGCGCAAGCGGGCGGCGACAGTTTCAACGTCGGCGCCGGCAAGGGCGGCGGCATGGCTGGCGGCGGCGGGGGGCTGGGCAGTGGCACCTACAGCCAGTACCTGGCCTACGCCTTCCAGCGCCTGCTGCGCGACAACCCCGAGCTGCGCAACCTGGTGTTCAACCTGCAAGCCGAGATCTGGCTCAGCGCCGCCGGCGAGATCACCCGTGTCGAGCTGCTGCGTGGCAGCGGCGAGCCAGAGGTGGACGCCCAGGTGCTCGCCGCCCTGCGCGGCGCCCGTGCCCTCGACCAGCGTCCGCCCGCCAGCCTGACCTTGCCGGTGAAGATTGCCCTGCAGGGGCGCCGGCCATGAACAACGAAGCACGACTGACCCACAGGAGTTGCAAACCCATGAAGTGCCCAGTCAACCGATTGACCCTGGCGCTCGGCCTGCTGGCCGCCGCCACCGCGGTCGGTCCGACCGTCGTCCACGCCGCGCCGTCGGAGAATGCGACCGTCAACCTGATTCGCCTGCTGGTGGAGCAGGGCGTGCTCAAGCAGGACAAGGCCGATGCGCTGATCGCCCAGGCCGAGCGCGAGGCCCAGCAGGCCAGGGTCGCCGGCAGCGCCGCGCCGATTGTTGCCCAGGCCCCGTCCGCCAACGGCGAGGTGCGCGTGCAATATGTGCCGGCCATCGTCCGCCAGCAGATCCGCGACGAGATCAAGGCCGAGGTGATGAACACCGCCAAGCAGGAAAACTGGGCCGCGCCCAACACCTTCCCCGACTGGGCCTCGCGCATCAGCTTCGACGGTGACCTGCGCCTGCGCTACGAGTCGCGCTCGTACGCCGACGGCAACAGCAACGAGATCGTCGATTTCGCCAGGCTCAACGAAAAGGGGCCTTACGACGTCAACCCCAACAGCAGCTCGAGCCTGCCGCCGCTGCTCAACACCCGCGAGGACCGCGACAGTCTCCTGCGCCTGCGGGCGCGCTTCGGCCTCAAGGCGCAGCTGGCGGACAACTGGGTGGCCGGCATCCGCGTCGCCACCGGGTCCAACAACAATCCGGTCTCGACCACCCAGAACCTCGGTGGCGGCTTCGGCAAGAAGGACATCTGGCTCGACCAGGGCTACGTCACCTGGACGCCGAGCGAACGCCTGACGCTGACCGGCGGGCGTATCGCCAACCCGTTCATGTCCACCGACATCCTGTATTCCCACGACCTCAACTTCGATGGCGTGGCGGCGCTGTTCGACCAGCCGCTGGGCCGCGACCTCAGCCTGTTCGGCACCGTCGGCGCATTCCCCGTGCAGTACAGCGACGACAACGCCACCAGCAACGGCCTGGACAAGGAAGACAGCGACAACAAGTGGCTGTACGGCGCGCAGCTGGGCGCGAAATGGGCGCTCAACGACCACAACCGGCTCAAGGGCGCGATGGCCTACTACCGCTTCGATGACATCGCCGGCGAGCGCTCCAGCCCCTGCGCCCCGTGGGACGGCCAGCCGGCCTGCGACAGCGATGAAAGCCGGCCGACCTTCATGCAGAAGGGCAACACCGTGTTCCTGCTGCGCGACATCACGCCGAACCCGGCCAACCCGGCGGCCACGCCGCAGCCGCAGTTCGTCGGCATTGCCTCGGAATTCGAGCTGCTCGACCTGAACCTGGTATGGGACGCCGACCTGCCTCATGACTTCAAGCTGCGCAGCCAGGCCAACTACATCCACAACCTGGCCTACGACGAGGGCGACATGCGCAAGCGCTCGGCGGGACAACTGGCCAACAACCTCGACGAGAACGGCAATATCAAGAGCGGCGGCGATGCCTGGATGTTCCAGTTCACCCTGGGCAACGCCCTGGACATGCGCAAGGCCGGCGACTGGAACCTGTTTGCCGGTTACAAGCGCATCGAACCCGACGCGCTGCCGGACGGCTTCAACGACTCGAGCTTCCACCTCGGCGGCACCAACGCCAAGGGTTATTTCCTCGGTGGCAACTACGGCCTGGCCGACAACGTCTACGCTACAGCCCGTTGGTTGAGCAGCGAGGCGGTCTACGGCGCGCCGTTTGACATCGATGTGCTACAACTTGAAGTCAACACGCGATTCTAGGGAAGGAGCACGGGCATGAACAAGGGAGCTTATCGCCACCGCTGCACCTGGTTGATGCTGGCCCTGGGCGCAAGCCTGGCGGCCTCGGCGTCGGCCGAGACCCTCGAGGAACGCCTGCGCACCCAGCTGCGCAGCACCACGCAACAGCTGCAGGCCCTGCAGAGCGAGCAGGCCCAGGCCAGCGCCGCCCGCCAGGCGGCCGAGCAGCAGCGCGACGCGGCCCTTGGCCAGGTGCGCGAATTGACCGCGCAACTGGCCAAGGCCCGTGGCCAGAGCGAGCAACTGGCCGGCCAGCAACAGGCCGTGCACAGCCAGGCCCAGGCGCTGGTGGCCAGCAGCAATGAACAACTGCACAAGTACAAGCAGGCCTACGACGAGCTGCTGGCGATGGCGCGCACCAAGGAAAGCGAGCGCGCCACCCTGCAGGCGCAGCTGGGCGAACGTGACGGCCAGGTGCAGCAATGCCAGGCCCGCAATCAACAGATGTACGGGGTGGCCAAGGAGATGCTGGCCGCCTACGAGAAGGTCGATATCGCCGATGTCATGAAGATGCGCCAGCCTTTTGCCGGTGGCGCCCGGGTCAAGTTCGAGGAGCTGGCCCAGGCTTACGGCGACAAGCTCTACGAAAGCCAGTTCGACGCCCCCAAGGGCGTGACCCAGTGATGTTTTCTCAACGCAAGGAAGTAAGCACATGACCGAAGTCACCCTGATCGAAACCGTTAGCGCCGACTCCCTGACCCAGCTGCTGCAGGATGCCGGCTGCCGGGTCAATCGCACCGAGCAGAATGCCGTGGTGCAGTTGCTCAGCGCCAGCCAGGGCGTGGGTTATGCCGTTCGTTTCGGCAACCGGGCCGCGGGCAAGGAGGGCGAATTCCTCGACTTCACCTTCAGCTGTGCCCTGCGTATCCAGGGCGAGCTGCCGGCGGGCCTGGCCGAGCACTGGAATGCCAGCCGGCGCTTCGCCCGCCTGTCGGTGCAGGGCGAGTTCCTGGTGATGGAGCAGGACGTGGTGGTCGCCGACGGCGTCAGCCAGCAACACCTGCTGGGTAGCCTGGTGCTGTGGGACCGGCTGCTGCAGGAGCTGATCGTCTATCTGCGTGACTACAGCCGTAACGTGGCCGACCAGCAGAAAGCCCAGGTCGGCCACGACGAAGAGCGCGCCTCGTGACGGCGCGCACTTTCTGGGCCGGCGCCGGTGCGCTGGCCATTGTCGCGGTGGCGGTCGCCCTGGTCTTGCGCCCGGGCGACGAGCCGGTGGCGGCGGCGCGTCCGGCGTCGCCTGCCGCCCTGGTGGCCGCCGACAATGGCCCGGTACTGGCGCGCCTGGGCGAGCAGCAGGTCGGCAGCGGCGAGCTCAAGGCGCTGTTCGCCCAGTTGCCCGAAGAGGCCCGCGCCAGCCTGCGCGGCGACCGCCCGGCACTGGAGGCCTGGATCCGCGCTCGCCTGGCGGAAAAGGCCCTGTACCAGCAGGCCGAGGCCCAGGGCTGGTTGCAGCGCCCGGAAATCCAGGTGCAGACCCGCGCGGCCACCGAGCAGATCGTCCTGCGCAACTACCTGAACTCGGTGAGCAAGGTGCCCGACGATTACCCTGGCGAGGCGGAGCTCAAGCAGGCCTACGAGGCAGGCAAGGCCGGGTTGCAGTTGCCGGTGCGCTATCGCCTGAGCCAGATCTTCCTGCGGGTGGAGAACCCCAGGGACGACGAGGCCGTGCGCAAGCAGGCCCAGGCGCTGGCCAAGCAGGCCCAGGCCGCCGATGCCGACTTTGCCGCACTGGCCCGCGAGCACTCCCAGGATGCCGGCACGGCCGCAGGCGGCGGCGACACCGGCCTGCAAGCGCTGGCGCAGTTGTTGCCAGAGGTGCGCGGGGTGGTGCCCAAGCTCAAGGTGGGCACGGTCAGCGAACCGGTGCAGAGTGCGGCGGGCTACCACATCATCAAGCTGGTCGAGCAACAGCCCGCCCGGGCGGCGACCTTCGAGGAGGTGGCGCCACGCCTGCGCGAGTTGCTGCGTGCCCAGCGCCAGGAGCAGGTGGCCAAGGCCTATGTCGAGGGCATGTTCGACACCGCCACCCTGAGTATCGATGGCGCGGCGCTGAACCAGGTGCTGGAGAGCAGCAACCGCTAGTCGCCAACAACCATGGAAGAACCGGGCCTGCCCAGGCGGGCCCGCGGGAGGCGAGGAATGCCGATCGATCTGCCCCGGGGGCGAGCCCCCGATATCACCGTGCCTGTCGTTCGTCCCCAGGTGCCGCTGGCCCTGGACGAACAGACCCTGAACTGTTTCCTGGTCACCGCGCGCTGCGGCTGTTTCATGCAGGCGGCGCGGCGGCTCAACCTCAAGCCGGTGGCCTTGCGCAAGCGCCTGGCGGCGCTGGAGGCGCGCCTGGGCTACAGCCTGTTCGTCAACCGCAACAACAACCCGGTGCTCAGCCAGCAGGGCGAGCGCCTGCTGCAGATACTCCAGGCGCGCGAGCCGGTCGTGCCGTTGCCGCGAGAGCAAAGCGCCAGCGTACGCCTGGCCGTGGCCGAACCGCTGCTGCAGGACCTGCTGGGTCGCAACCTGATCAACTTCGTGCGCCAGCATGCCGGCATGCGCCTGGAGGTGGCCACCCTCGACGGTCGCCAGGTACCCGAACAGGTCGCCGATGTCGCCCTGTGGTTGGGCGACGCCAGCCACGGTGCCCGCGCCGGCAGCTTTGCCGGTGCCGCCCCCGAGGCCCTGGCCACCCTCGAGTACCTGCCGCATATCGCCAAGCGCTACGCCCGCGAGGCCAACCGACCGACCCGCCTGGCGGACCTGCAGGACTACATGCTGGTGCAATGGCAGGGCGAGGTAGGTGTGCAGGCGCTGATGCCCTGGCAGGCGTTGCTGCGGACCCGTTCGGCCGGGGTGACGCAGATCGAGGATTACGAAATGTACTGCCAGCTGATCAAGTGCAGCGCCAGTGTCGGCTTGCTGCCGCACTATGCGACGCACCTGGACCGCGGGTTGCTGGCCCTGCCGGGCCTGTTCCGCGAACCGATGCGGCGGCGGGTGTGGCTGGCGGTCAACGGGCAGACCGAGGGCGATCCACTGGTGCAGGTGATGGTCGGGGCGATCCGGGCGGCGTTCGAGGAGCGTCGCGAGTGGTTCGCCAGCCTGTAGGCGGGCGGTTTATCCCGCCTTGCGCAGCGTGAGGTTGATCCGCCGCTCGCCCATGCGCGGGTGCACGCCCGGCTTGATCGGCAATACGCCATGAAAGCGCAGGCGGTCCTCGCCGCCCCAGACGAGCACATCGCCGTGGCTCAGCGGGATGTGCCGGGGGCGGTCCGAGCGTTGCAGCCCGCCGAACAGAAATACCGCAGGCAAGCCCAGCGAAATCGAGACGATCGGCTGTCCGTAGTCCTGTTCGTCGCGGTCCTGGTGCAGGCTCAGGCGGGTACCGGGCAGGTAGTGGTTTACCAGGCAGGCATCGGCCACGAAGCCATCGAAGCCCGCTTGCGCGGCGGCGCGGGTGGCCATATCGACCAGCAGCGGGGGCAGGGCGGGCCAGGGCTTTGCGCTGACCGGGTCGATGGGGGTGTAGCGGTAGCCGTTCTCGTCGCTGACCCAGCCCAGCGCGCCACAGTTGGTCAGGGCCACGGCCATGCGCAGGCCGCCGGGGGTATGCATGTGACGAAACGGTGCCGCGCGCAGCACGGGGCGCAGGGCGTCGAGCAGGGCTTCGAGTTCGGGCAGGGCGAAACCGGGCAGCAGCAGGGTATGGCGCGCCAGGCGCTGGGGATGGGGGTCGAAGAGATCGAGGCTGGACTGGATCATGTCTGGAGGCTGCTGCCTGGGGAGGGGGCCATTATATCCTCCCGAGACAGCAGTTGGCGGTGGTCTACCTGGGAAATCCTGGCCAATGCCCGGGATTGTCCTCGATCCATGTGTTGCCAGGTCAGTTCTTCGACTTCGAATGCCGCCAGCCCTGGTCAAGGAATGCAAACACCACCACCAGCACCCCGGCCACCGCCAGGATCAAGGTTACGCCATCGGTGGAATGAGTCGCCGACCCGGCCACCAGCGCCAGCCCGCCCAGCGGTGCCAGGCCACCGGCCACGGCGGTGCCGACCTCGCGGCCGGTGCCGAACCCCGACGAACGCGTCTGGGTCGGGAACTGCCGGCTGAGGAACGAGCCCTGCGGGGCGAACATCATCGGCGCCAGGATCCCGGTGCCCACGGCGATGGCCAGGTAGATCATCATCGGCTCGCCGGTCGACAGCAGTTGCAGGAACGGGAAGGCGAACAGCGCCGACAACAGCCCGCCGAGCATCAGCACGGTCTTGCTGCTCCACTTGTCGCACAGCCAGCCGAAGAACGGCACGGCAAAGATCGCCACCAGGCTGGCCAGGGTCACCGACAGCGAGGTGACATGGGCCTCGACGCCCTTGAACTGGGTCAGGTAGGCCAGCGAGAAGGTCTTGAAGATATAGCTCAGGGCGTTGTAGCCCACGGCCACGAAGAACACCACCGCCAGGCCCTTGAGGTCGTTCCTGAACAGCAGCTTGAGTGGCGACACCTGCGGCTTGTCGTCGGCCTTGTCCAGTTCCTTGAAGTCCGGGGTCTCGGGGATGCTCTTGCGCACCCACAGGCCCACCGCCACCAGGGCGATACTGGCGATGAACGGGATGCGCCAGCCGCCGGCCAGCAGGAACTCGTTGCCGTTCATGGTCAGCAGGTACACGGTCAGCGACGACAGCAGCAGGCCCAGGTTCAGCCCCAGCGCCGGCCAGGCGCCCTGGCTGCCGCGCTTGCCTTCGCTGGCGTGCTCGTAGGAGGTCACCGCCGCGCCGGACAGCTCGGCGCCGGCGCCCAGGCCCTGGATGATGCGGATGATCACCAGCAGGATCGGTGCCCAGATGCCGATGGTGGCGTAGCCGGGGATCAGGCCGATCAGCATGGTGCACAGGCCCATCATGCAGAAGGTGATCACCAGCACGTGCTTGCGTCCGAAGCGGTCGCCCAGGTAGCCGAACAGCACGCCGCCGAAGGGGCGGGCGATGAAGCCGATGGCGAAGGTGGAGAACGCCAGCAGCGAGGCCACCGCCGGGTTGCTGGGGTCGAAGAAGATCTTCGAGAAGACGATCGCCGCCATGGTCGCGTAGAGGTAGAAGTCGTACCACTCCAGCATCGAGCCGAAGATGGTCGCCGCCGCTACCTTGCGCAGGCGCTTGCGTTGCTGTTCGGGGGTTTCGCTCGCGGCCAGGGCCGTCTCGTGTACCGACATCGGGGGTTTCCTTGTTGTCTTTGTAATTGTGGGTGCGGCGGGTGGATCAGCGGGCCTGGAGAATCTTCTCGGCGATCATCTGGCCGATGGGGATGGCCGAGGTGGCGGCGGGCGATGGCGCATTGCACACATGCACCATGCGTGGCGTCTCGGCGAACAGGAAGTCGTGCACCAGGGTGCCGTCGCGCATCACCGCCTGGGCGCGGATGCCGGCCTCATAGGGCAGCAGGTCCTCGACTTCGAGGGACGGGCAATACTTGCGGCACTGCTCCAGGTAGCCGCGCTTGAACAGCGAATTCTTCATCTCGGTGGTGCCGGAGCCGAGGTTGTTCCAGATGGTTTTCCAGAAGCCCGGGAAGCGTGCGTACTCGGCGACATCGCGCCAGTTCACCGAGAACTTGCGGTAGTTCTCCCGGCCGAAGCCGAGCACCGCGTTGGGGCCGACGGTGACGCTGCCGTCGATCATCCGCGTCAGGTGCACGCCGAGGAACGGCAGCTCCGGGTCGGGGATCGGGTAGATCAGGTGGTTGACGATTTGGTTCTTGCTCGCCGGCAGGCGGTAGTACTCGCCGCGGAAGGGGATGATCTGATGGTCGATCTTCACGCCTGCCAGACGGGCCAGGCGGTCGGACTGCAGACCGGCGCAGGCCACCAGCTGGCGGGCGCGCCAGGCGTTGCCGTCGGCGCTGATCGCGACGTGGTCGGCATGTTCCTGGATGGCGCGCACGGTGGTGGACAGGCGCAGTTCGCCGCCGGCCTGGCGGATCACCTTGGCCATGGCGTCGCACACCTGCTGGTAGTCGACGATGCCGGTGGCATCGAGGAACAACGCGCCCTTGCCGACGATGTTCGGCTCCCGCTCGCGCAGGGCGCCGGCATCCAGGCGCTCGACCTTCAGGCCATTCTGCTGCGAGCGCTCGTACAGCGCCTGCATGCGCTGCACCTCCAGGTCGTTGGAGGCCACCAGCAGCTTGCCGCAGACCTCGAAGGCGATGCCGTGCGCGCTGCAGAAGTCCTTGGTGGCCTGGGCGCCGCGCTTGCACAGGTCGGCCTTGAGGCTGCCGGGCGCATAGTAGATGCCGGCATGGATCACGCCGCTGTTGTGGCCGGTCTGGTGGCGGCCGAGGCTGGCCTCTTTTTCCAGGATCAGTAGCGAAGCGCCGGGGCGTTGTTCGAGCAGGGCCATCGCGGTGGCGAGGCCGACGATGCCGCCGCCGATGATGCAGTAGTCGTAGGTCATGCAGGGTACCTTGGTATTCTTGTCGGTGAATCTGCTTATCAGGTTGTCAGACTAAGTAGTGCGCGTGAAAGCCTCGCCAGGCCGCGATGGGGTTCTCCGGGGTCAGTCGAGGTCGGGAAGGTCGAGTTTCAGGCGCTTGGCCGAGGCGCGCAGGTGGGCCTCGGCGCAGCCCGCCGCCGCCTGGCGGTCGCCATCGGCGATGGCCTGGTACAGCGCCCGGTGCTCGCGCAGGGCATCGGCCGAACCGCCCACCGCCGGGGTGGCGGAGTTTTCCCAGGCGGTGCGCCGGGCGGCGGCCAGCTGGCCGCCGAGGAAATCGTGGAAGGCGACGAAGTAGTCGTTCTTGCTGGCTTCGGCGATGGCGCGGTGGAACGCCACGTCGGCGGCCGAGGCCGTGGCGAAGTCGCTGCGCGGGTCTTCCATGGTGCCCAGGGCGCTGGCCATGCGCGCGAGGTCGTCGGCGTCGCGGCGGCGGGCGGCGATGGCGGCGGCCTGGGTCTCGATCCACAGGCGCATCTCGAACATCTGCACCAGATCCGGCTTGCGCCCCTGGCTGCCGGGGAAGCGGAACACCGTGCCGCTGGGCGTCTGCGAGATGTACGAACCGAGCCCGCGGCGGGCGATCAGCACCCCGTCGGCCTTGAGCTGCGCCACGGCCTCGCGCACCACCGAGCGGCTGACATTGAGCTGTTCAGCCAGTTGCTGTTCGGTGGGCAGGCGCGATTCGGCGGCCAGGCGGCCGGAATCGATCTCGGCGCGGATGGCGCTGACGACCCGTTCGACGAGGGTGTCGGGGCGCTGGAGCTGGAGCATGGACAGAGGTTTCTTGTTGGTCAGGTTGTCAGACAATGCCTGCTCTGATGCCCAGCTGTCAATGCTGCCAGTGTTTCTGTAGGGGATCGGAGCTGCGCTGTAAGTATCCGGCGTGGGAGCGGGCTTGCCCCGCGATGGGGTGTATGGCACCGGCTTCGCCGGTGATCGCGGGTCAAGCCCGCTCCCACGCTGTCCTGGTTAAGTCAGAAAATTACGTTTTGTTCGTGAGAGGGCGATGTATCGGTTCAGAGCTCGGACACGAACGTCCCGGTCCCGTCGAGGATATTGCGCAAGGTCAGCGCCACTTCCTCCAGGTCGGTTCCGGCGCTGGTCAGAATGATCTCCAGTTCCTCATCCCCCTTCAGCGCATCACGATCTCCGGCCGCCACCTCGATCAGCAGCCGCTGCGCACTCAGGGTCACCTTCAGCCCGTCCAGGGTCGACGGCTCGTCATCCAGGGTCAGGTCGACGGTGTCCTCGTCCGGATAACGGGTCAGCAGGAACATCTGGCCCTTGTCGCTGTGGCAGCACAGGGTCGCCATGTTGTCTTCCTCATCGTCACAGGGGGTGGCGAAGAGCAGGGCGGTTTTCAGTTGCATGGGCGGCTCGGGTCAATGGCAAGGGAAAGGAATTCTGACAGCCTTGGCGGCCGCGATAAACGTAAAGTTACCGCGCATTGACCGAAATTGTCGCAGCGCTGCAAGCCGTAGTGACCGTTCAGTCGTTAAGCTCCCCAGTCGGTGGACATGACGCTCATGTCCAACGCCTGGTTTTACCGTCCGGCTTGCCGCGGGTTGGCTATCGTTGATCCGTACACGGCGGACGTACGCGACGCTTCACCTATAACAAAGCCCAAGCGGAGTACCACAGATGGCGTTTTTCACCGCAGCCAGCAAAGCCGACTTCCAGCATCAACTGCAGGTGGCCCTGGCGCAGCACATCAGCGAACAGTCCCTGCCACAAGTGGCGCTGTTCGCCGAGCAGTTCTTCGGCATCATCTCTCTGGACGAACTCACTCAGCGCAGGCTGTCGGACTTGGCCGGCTGCACGCTGTCCGCCTGGCGCATCATCGAGCGCTTCGACCCCGAACACCCGCAGGTGCGGGTCTACAACCCCGATTACGAACGCCACGGCTGGCAATCGACCCACACCGTGGTCGAGGTGCTGCACCATGACCTGCCGTTCCTGGTCGACTCGGTGCGCACCGAGCTCAACCGCCGCGGCTACAGCATCCACACCCTGCAGACCACCGTGCTCAGCGTGCGCCGCAGCGCCAAGGGCGAGTTGGTCGAGTTGCTGCCCAAGGGCACCCAGGGCGAGGGCGTCAGCCATGAGTCGCTGATGTACCTGGAGATCGACCGCTGCGCCAATGCCGCCGAGCTCAACACCCTGAGCATGGAGCTGGAGCAGGTACTGGCCGAAGTGCGCGGCGTGGTCGCCGACTTCGAGCCGATGAAAGCCAAGATCCGCGAGCTGCTGGAACTGGTGGAGCAGAACGCCTTCGGCCCGGCGCAGAACGACAAGGCCGAGGTCAAGAGCTTCCTGTCGTGGCTGCTGGACAACCATTTCACTTTCCTCGGCTACGAGGAGTTCACTGTAGAGTCCGACACCGACGGTGGCCACCTGGTCTACGACGAGGCCTCGTTCCTCGGCCTTGCCCGCCTGCTGCGCGCAGGCCTGGGCGCCGACGACCTGCGCATCGAGGACTACGCCGTCGCCTACCTGCGCGAGCCGCGTCTGCTGTCGTTCGCCAAGGCCTCGCAGCCAAGCCGCGTGCACCGTCCGGCGTACCCGGACTACGTGTCGATCCGCCAGATTGATCAGGACGGCAAGGTCATCAAGGAATGCCGCTTCATGGGCCTGTACACCTCGTCGGTGTACGGCGAGAGCGTGCACACCATCCCGTACATCCGTGGCAAGGTCGCCGAAGTCGAGCGCCGTTCCAACTTCGACCCCAAGGCCCACCTGGGCAAGGAGCTGGCCCAGGTCCTCGAGGTGCTGCCCCGTGACGACCTGTTCCAGACCCCGGTCGACGAACTGCTCAGCACTGTCATGTCGATCGTGCAGATCCAGGAGCGCAACAAGATCCGCGTGTTCCTGCGCAAGGACCCTTACGGCCGCTTCTGCTACTGCCTGGCCTACGTGCCACGTGAGATCTACTCCACCGAGGTGCGGCAGAAGATCCAGCAGGTGCTGATGGAGCGCCTGAAGGCCACCGACTGCGAGTTCTGGACCTTCTTCTCCGAATCGGTGCTGGCCCGCGTGCAGCTGATCCTGCGGGTGGACCCGAAGAACCGCATCGACATCGACCCGCAACAGCTGGAAAACGAAGTGATCCAGGCCTGCCGTTCGTGGCAGGACGACTTCTCGGCGCTGGTGGTGGAGAACTTCGGTGAGGCCCACGGCACCAACATCCTGGCCGACTTCCCGAAAGGCTTCCCGGCCGGCTACCGCGAGCGCTTCGCCGCGCACTCGGCGGTGGTCGACATGCAGCATGTGCTGAACCTGTCGGAAGCCAAGCCGCTGGCCATGAGCTTCTACCAGCCGCTGACCCAGCTGGGCGAGCGCCAGCTGCACTGCAAGCTGTACCACGCCGATACGCCGCTGGCACTGTCGGATGTGCTGCCGATCCTGGAAAACCTCGGCCTGCGCGTGCTCGGCGAGTTCCCTTACCGCCTGCGGCATGCCAGCGGCCGCGAGTTCTGGATCCACGACTTCGCCTTCACCTACAGCGAAGGCCTCAATCTTGATATCCAGCAGCTCAACGACACCTTCCAGGACGCCTTCGTCCATATCGTCAAGGGTGACGCCGAGAACGACGCCTTCAACCGCCTGGTGCTGACCGCCGGTCTGCCGTGGCGCGACGTGGCGCTGCTGCGCGCCTACGCCCGCTACCTCAAGCAGATCCGCCTGGGCTTCGACCTGGGCTACATCGCCAGCACCCTGAACAACCACACCGACATCGCCCGCGAGCTGACCCGGTTGTTCAAGACCCGCTTCTACCTGGCGCGCAAGCTGACCCAGGAGGACCTGGACGACAAGCAGCTGCGCCTGGAGCAGGCGATCCTCAGCGCCCTGGACGAGGTCCAGGTGCTCAACGAGGACCGCATCCTGCGCCGCTACCTGGACCTGATCAAGGCCACCCTGCGCACCAACTTCTACCAGCCGGACGCCAACGGCCAGAACAAGTCGTACTTCAGCTTCAAGTTCAACCCCAAGCTGATCCCGGAACTGCCGAAACCAGTGCCGAAATTCGAGATCTTCGTCTATTCGCCACGGGTCGAGGGCGTGCACCTGCGCTTCGGCAACGTCGCCCGCGGCGGCCTGCGCTGGTCGGACCGCGAAGAGGACTTCCGCACCGAAGTGCTCGGCCTGGTCAAGGCCCAGCAGGTGAAGAACTCGGTGATCGTGCCGGTGGGCGCCAAGGGCGGCTTCCTGCCGCGCCGCCTGCCGCTGGGCGGCAGCCGTGACGAGATCGCCGCCGAAGGCGTGGCGTGCTACCGCATCTTCATTTCCGGCTTGCTCGACATCACCGACAACCTCAAGGACGGTGGCGTGGTGCCGCCGGCCAACGTGGTGCGCCACGATGACGACGACCCGTACCTGGTGGTGGCGGCCGACAAAGGCACCGCGACCTTCTCCGACATCGCCAACGGCATCGCCATCGACTACGGCTTCTGGCTGGGCGATGCGTTCGCCTCCGGCGGCTCGGCCGGCTACGACCACAAGAAGATGGGCATCACCGCCCGTGGCGCCTGGGTCGGCGTGCAGCGTCACTTCCGCGAGCGCGGCATCAACGTGCAGGAAGACCCGATCACCGTGGTCGGTGTCGGCGACATGGCCGGCGACGTGTTCGGCAACGGCCTGCTGATGTCCGACAAGCTGCAACTGGTGGCCGCGTTCAACCACCTGCACATCTTCATCGACCCGAATCCGGACCCGGCCACCAGCTTCGTCGAGCGCAAGCGCCTGTTCGACCTGCCGCGCTCGGCCTGGAGCGACTACGACACCGGCATCATGTCCGAAGGCGGCGGGATCTTCCCGCGCAGCGCCAAGAGCATCGCCATCAGCCCGCAGATGAAGGAACGCTTCGCCATCGAAGCCGACCGCCTGACCCCGACCGAACTGCTGCACGCGCTGCTGCAGGCGCCGGTGGATCTGCTGTGGAACGGCGGTATCGGCACCTACGTCAAGGCCAGCACTGAAAGCCACGCCGATGTCGGCGACAAGGCCAACGACGCCCTGCGCGTCAACGGCAACGAGCTGCGCTGCAAGGTGGTGGGCGAGGGCGGCAACCTGGGCATGACCCAGCTCGGCCGGGTCGAGTTCGGCCTTAACGGCGGCGCCACCAACACCGACTTCATCGACAACGCCGGCGGCGTGGACTGCTCCGACCACGAGGTCAACATCAAGATCCTGCTCAACGAAGTGGTGCAGGGTGGCGACATGACCGAGAAGCAGCGCAACCAGCTGCTGGGCAGCATGACCGACGAAGTTGCAGGGCTGGTACTGGGCAACAACTACAAGCAGACCCAGGCGCTGTCGCTGGCCGCCCGCCGCGCCCGCGAGCGGATTGCCGAGTACAAGCGCCTGATGGCCGACCTCGAGGCCCGTGGCAAGCTGGACCGTGCCATCGAGTTCCTGCCCACCGAGGAGCAGCTGGCCGAGCGCCTGGCCGCAGGCCAGGGCCTGACCCGCGCCGAGCTGTCGGTGCTGATCTCGTACAGCAAGATCGACCTCAAGGAGCAACTGCTCAAGTCGCTGGTGCCGGACGACGACTACCTGACCCGCGACATGGAGACGGCCTTCCCGCCGTCGCTGGTGAGCAAGTTCGCCGACTCGATGCGCCGTCACCGCCTGAAGCGCGAGATCGTCAGCACCCAGATCGCCAACGACCTGGTCAACAACATGGGCATCACCTTCGTCCAGCGCCTGAAGGAGTCCACCGGCATGAGTCCGGCGAACGTCGCCGGCGCCTATGTGATCGTGCGTGACATCTTCCACCTGCCGCACTGGTTCCGCCAGATCGAGGCCCTGGACTACCAGGTCCCGGCCGAGATCCAGCTGACCCTGATGGACGAGCTGATGCGCCTGGGCCGCCGCGCCACTCGCTGGTTCCTGCGCAGCCGTCGCAACGAGCAGGACGCGGGTCGTGACGTCGCCCACTTCGGGCCGGTGCTCGCCCAGCTGGGGCTCAAGCTGGACGAGCTGCTGGAAGGCCCGACCCGCGAGCGCTGGATGGTCCGCTACCAGGGCTTCGTCGAGGCCGGTGTGCCGGAACTGCTGGCGCGCATGGTTGCCGGCACTACCCACCTGTACACCCTGTTGCCGATCATCGAGGCCTCGGATGTCACCGGCCACGATCCGGCGCAGGTGGCCAAGGCGTTCTTCGCCGTGGGCAGCTCGCTGGACCTGACCTGGTACCTGCAGGAGATCAGCAACCTGCCGGTGGAGAACAACTGGCAGGCCCTGGCCCGCGAGGCGTTCCGCGACGACATCGACCTGCAGCAGCGGGCGATCACCATCTCCGTGCTGCAGATGGCCGACGCGCCGCAAGACATGGATGCACGGGTAGCGCTGTGGTGCGAGCAGCATCGGGTGATGGTCGAGCGCTGGCGCGCCATGCTCGACGATCTGCGCAACGCCACCGGCACCGACTATGCGATGTACGCGGTGGCCAACCGCGAGCTGGTCGACCTGGCGATGAGCGGGCAGGCGGCGGTGATTCCGTCCTGAGCCTTGCATTGAGGTAAAAGAAAGCCCCGGCAGTGATGCCGGGGCTTTTTCATTTGTCTGGGGGAGGCGAGGCGTGGGAGCGGGCTTGCCCCGCGATTGCGTCGGATCAGGCCATGGTCAATCGCGGGGCAAGTCGCATCGGCGCACCGCCGCTCCCACGCTGTCCGTACCGAACCTGTTTCCACAGGTTCGCAGCGGCTTACTTGAACCTGCGCTCCACGCCTTTCTCCACCAGGATCTTCGCCGAGATCTCCTCCACCGAGAAATGCGTGGAGTTGATGTTGGGAATGTTCTCCCGACGGAACAGGTTCTCCACCTCACGCACCTCGAACTCGCACTGGGCAAAGCTCGAATAGCGGCTGTTGGGCTTGCGCTCGTGGCGGATGGCGGTCAGGCGGTCGGGGTCGATGGTCAGGCCGAACAGCTTGCTGTGGTGCTTCTTCAGCACCGCCGGCAGCTGCAGGCGCTCCATGTCGTCCTCGGTCAGCGGGTAGTTGGCGGCGCGGATGCCGAACTGCATGGCCATGTACAGGCAGGTCGGGGTCTTGCCGCAACGCGACACGCCAACCAGGATCAGGTCGGCCTTGTCGTAGTAGTGGGTGCGCGCGCCGTCGTCGTTGTCGAGGGCGAAGTTGACTGCCTCGATACGCTCCATGTAGTTGGAATTGCCGCCGATCGAGTGGGATTTGCCCACGGAATACGACGAATGGGCGGTCAATTCTTGCTCGAGCGGGGATAAAAACGTCGAGAAGATGTCGATCATGAAGCCATTGGACGTGGCCATGACCTCACGGATGTCCTGGTTGACGATGGTGTCGAAAATGATCGGACGCACCCCGTCGCGCTCGGCCGCGGCGTTGATCTGCTGGACCATGGCCCGGGCCTTGTCCAGCGTGTCGATGTAGGGGCGCGTGAATTTATTGAACGGAATGCTCTCGAATTGTGCGAGCAGGCTCTGGCCCAGCGTTTCTGCAGTGATGCCGGTACCGTCGGAGATGAAGAACGCGGTTCGTTTCATTTGCACCTGGGGGCCTTAAGCTGCCGAAGATTTCTGGATATGATAGGTTCGGTTTGCCGAACGCGGTTGCTCGGCATTCTCACTTATTTTCCAGGTCCAGGCCACAAGCGTCCGGCCCAGTCAGTCAGGCAGGCGGGCGCCCTTGAGCTTTTCCAATACAGTTAGTGGAGAGATCACCTTGGTAGAGTACGTAGTTTCCCTCGATAAGCTCGGCGTCCATGATGTGGAGCATGTGGGGGGCAAGAACGCATCCCTGGGCGAGATGATCAGTAACCTCGCAGGTGCCGGTGTCTCGGTGCCGGGCGGCTTTGCCACTACGGCTCAGGCGTACCGCGATTTTCTCGAACAAAGTGGCCTCAACGACCGCATCCACGCCGCGCTCGATGCGCTGGACGTCGATGACGTCAACGCCCTGGCCAAGACCGGCGCGCAGATCCGCCAGTGGGTGATGGAAGCCGATTTCCCGGCGCGTCTTGATTCGGAAATCCGTACGGCCTTCGCCGAGATGGCCGGTGGCAACGAAAACATGGCCGTGGCCGTGCGTTCCTCGGCCACCGCCGAAGACCTGCCGGATGCCTCCTTTGCCGGGCAGCAGGAGACCTTCCTCAACATCCGTGGCGTCGATAACGTGATCCGCGCGGCCAAGGAAGTATTCGCCTCGCTGTTCAACGACCGCGCCATTTCCTACCGCGTGCACCAGGGCTTCGACCACAAGCTGGTGGCCCTGTCCGCCGGCGTGCAGCGCATGGTCCGCTCCGAGACCGGCACCGCCGGCGTGATGTTCACCCTCGACACCGAGTCGGGCTTCCGCGACGTGGTGTTCATCACCGGCGCCTACGGCCTGGGTGAAACCGTGGTGCAGGGCGCGGTCAACCCTGACGAATTCTACGTGCACAAGCAGACCCTGCAGGCCGGCCGTCCGGCGATCCTGCGCCGCAACCTGGGCAGCAAGGCGATCAAGATGGTCTACGGCGACGAGGCCAAGGCCGGTCGTTCGGTCAAGACCGTCGAGGTCGAGCGCGCCGAGCGCGCGCGCTTCTGCCTGAGCGACGCCGAGGTCAACGAGCTGGCCAAGCAGGCGATGATCATCGAGCAGCACTACCAGCGTCCGATGGACATCGAGTGGGCCAAGGACGGTGACGACGGCAAGCTGTACATCGTCCAGGCCCGTCCCGAGACCGTGAAGAGCCGTTCCAGCGCCAATGTCATGGAGCGCTACCTGCTCAAAGAGAAGGGCACCGTGCTGGTCGAGGGCCGTGCCATCGGCCAGCGCATCGGCGCCGGCAAGGTCCGCGTGATCAACGATGTCTCGGAAATGGACAAGGTCCAGCCGGGCGACGTGCTGGTCTCGGACATGACCGACCCGGACTGGGAACCGGTGATGAAGCGCGCCAGCGCCATCGTCACCAACCGCGGCGGGCGTACCTGCCACGCGGCGATCATCGCCCGTGAACTGGGCATTCCGGCCGTCGTCGGCTGCGGCAACGCCACCCAGGTCCTGAAAGACGGCCAGGGCGTCACCGTGTCCTGCGCCGAAGGCGACACCGGCTTCATCTTCGAAGGCGAGCTGGGCTTCGACGTCAAGCAGAACTCGGTCGATGCCATGCCTGAACTGCCGTTCAAGATCATGATGAACGTCGGCAACCCGGACCGCGCCTTCGACTTCGCCCAGCTGCCCAACGCCGGGGTCGGCCTGGCACGTCTGGAATTCATCATCAACCGCATGATCGGCGTGCACCCCAAGGCGCTGCTCAACTACGCCGGCCTGCCGCCGGAGCTGAAGGAAAGCGTCGACAAGCGCATCGCCGGCTACGACGACCCGGTCGGCTTCTATGTCGAGAAGCTGGTCGAGGGCATCAGCACCCTGGCCGCGGCCTTCTACCCGAAAAAGGTCATCGTGCGCCTGTCGGACTTCAAGTCCAACGAATACGCCAACCTGATCGGCGGCAAGCTCTACGAGCCGGAAGAAGAGAACCCGATGCTGGGCTTCCGCGGCGCCTCGCGCTACATCAGCGAATCGTTCCGTGACTGCTTCGAGCTCGAGTGCCGTGCGCTGAAGCGCGTGCGCAACGAGATGGGCCTGACCAACGTCGAGATCATGGTGCCGTTCGTGCGCACCCTGGGCGAAGCCAGCCAGGTCGTCGACCTGCTTGCCGAGAACGGCCTGGCCCGCGGTGACAACGGCCTGCGCGTGATCATGATGTGCGAGCTGCCGTCCAACGCCATCCTCGCCGAAGAGTTCCTCGAGTACTTCGACGGCTTCTCCATCGGCTCCAACGACCTGACCCAGCTGACCTTGGGCCTGGACCGCGACTCGGGCATCATCGCGCACCTGTTCGATGAACGTAACCCGGCCGTGAAGAAGCTGCTGGCCAACGCCATCGCCGCGTGCAACAAGGCCGGCAAGTACATCGGCATCTGCGGTCAAGGCCCGTCGGACCACCCGGACCTGGCCAAGTGGCTGATGGAGCAGGGTATCGAGAGCGTGTCGCTGAACCCGGACTCGGTGCTCGAGACCTGGTTCTTCCTGGCCGAGGGCCAGGGCGCGGCGTGATGCGCTGAAGGCAACACACTGTGGGAGCGGGCTTGCCCCGCGATAGCGCCAGATGGGACAGCAGTGTCTGTAGGTCTGGTTCAATCGCGGGGCAAGCCCGCTCCCACGTTCATATCCTCAGTTTGTTTGTGAGCCCATGCAAAGCAGCAGCACCCAATTCCCCGTCGCGTTGCTCAGTGCCGAGCGCCGCGGCGACCTCAGCGAAGACGTCTACCGGATCAAGGCCGGCAACAGCCCCGATCCGAGCGTCGAGCTGGCCGTCACCCGCCTGGGCCTGGCTGATCAGGAACACGCCCAGGGCGTGCCGGTCATTCTCCTGCACGGCAGTTTCTCCAACCGGCGCTTCTGGTACTCGCCCAAGGGCATCGGTCTGGGCGCCTACCTGGCCCGCGCCGGTTTCGATGTGTGGATCCCGGAGATGCGTGGCCACGGCCTGTCGCCGCGCAACCGCGACTGGCGGCAGAACCGCGTGGCCGACTATGCGCGCTACGACCTGCCGGTGATCGGCGCCTTCGTTCGCGAGCAGGCCGGGCAGGCGCCGCACTGGGTCGGCCACTCGCTGGGCGGCACCACCCTGGCGGCGGCGCTGGGCAGCGGTTACCTGGACGCTGGGCTGGTGGCCAGCGCGGCGCTGTTCGGCACCCAGGTCAGCCGGGTCTACTGGCCACTGAAAGTGCCGCCGGTGGAGTGGGGCGCGCGCGTGCTGCTCAAGCGCTTCGCGCAGATCTCGGGTTCGCGCCTCAAGCGTGGTCCGGAGGACGAACCCATCGGCCTGGCTTTGGAGAGCCTGCGCTGGAATGGCCTGTTCGGCCGCTTTGGCGACAAGGACAAGGACTGGTGGGCGGGCCTGGCCGAGGTCGAGGTGCCGCTGCTGGCGGTGGCCGGGGCCGGCGACTTCCAGGACCCGGTGTGGGCCTGCCGCAAGCTGTTCGAGCAATTTGGCGGTGACGCCAGGCAGTTCCTGCGCCTGGGGCGCGAGGAGGGCTTCGAGGCCTTCGGGCATGTCGACATGTTGGTCAGCAAGGCGGCGCAAACCCAGGTGTGGCCGCTGGTGGAGCGCTGGCTGAGGGATCCGCGGGTGCCGGTGCATGCCTCGACGGTGGTGATGGAGCCGGTGCCCGTCAATTGATTGCGTGTCGGCTTCTTCGCAGCTAAAGGCGAACTGACTGCTCGGTCCCGGATGACTGCCGGCCTCCTGCGGTGTAGCCTTGCTCCACATCCGCTTTCGTTGTGACTGACAGGAGTTTCCCATGCAGCATTACGTAACGCCCGACCTGTGCGACGCCTACCCGGACCTGGTCCAGGTGCTCGAACCCATGTTCAGCAACTTCGGCGGCCACGACTCGTTCGGTGGCCAGATCGTCACCATCAAGTGCTTCGAGGACAACTCGCTGGTCAAGGAGCAGGTCGAGCTCGACGGCAAGGGCAAGGTCCTGGTGGTCGACGGCGGCGGCTCGCTGCGCCGCGCGCTGCTGGGCGACATGCTCGCCGAGAAGGCGGCGAAGAATGGCTGGGAAGGCCTGCTGATCTACGGCTGCGTGCGTGACGTGGACGTGCTGGCGCAGACCGATGTCGGCATCCAGGCACTGGCCAGTCACCCGATGAAGACCGACAAGCGCGGCATCGGCGACCTCAATGTCGCGGTGACCTTCGCCGGCGTGACCTTCCGCCCGGGCGAGTACGTGTATGCCGACAACAACGGTGTGCTGGTCTCGCCAAGCCCGCTGAAAATGCCCGAGTGACGCGCCGTACACCGATGGAGCTTTGATGTTCGAGGAAGACAACGCGCAGTGGGGCCTGGTGCATGCCCTGGTGCTCGATGGCAAGGGTGGCGCGCGCTCGATAGCCCGCACCGAGCTGGACGACCTGCAGTTGCAGCCCCAGGAGAGCCTGTGGCTGCACTGGGATCGCAGTCACCCGCAGACCCGCACCTGGCTGCTTCACGACAGCGGCCTCAGCGAGTTCGCCTGCGAACTGCTGCTGGAGGAGAACACCCGTCCGCGCCTGCTGCCGCTGGCCAACGAGCAGATGCTGCTGTTCCTGCGCGGGGTCAATCTCAACCCGGGCGCCGAGCCCGAGGACATGGTCTCGGTGCGCATCTTCGCCGAGGCGCGGCGGGTCATTTCCCTGCGTTTGCGGCCTCTGCGGGCGAGTGACGAGGTCTTGCAGCAACTGGACGAGGGCAGGGGGCCGAAAACCGCCTCGGAACTGCTGTTGCTGATGGGCGAGCTGTTGACCGAAAAGGTCCAGGCGCTGGTCAGCGACCTGTCCGAAGCGGTCGATCTGGAGGAAGAAAAGGCAGAATCCGACGAACGGTATTCTCCGGCCCAGGGCAGCCTGCAGCAGATCCGTCGCCGCGCCGCCGGCCTGCGGCGTTTCCTCGCCCCCCAGCGCGACATCTATGCCCAGCTATCGCGCAATAAATGTAGCTGGTTCGCCGATGCCGATGGGGACTACTGGAACGAGCTGAACAACAGCCTGATCCGCTACCTCGAAGAGCTCGAGCTGGCCCGCGAGCGCGCCGCGCTGGTGTTGGAAAGCGAGGACCGGCGGCGCAGCGAGCGGATGAACCGGACCATGTACCGGTTCGGCATCATCACCTGCATCTTCCTGCCCATGAGCTTTATTACCGGGCTGCTGGGGATCAATGTCGGCGGCATTCCGGGCTCCGACAGCCCCTATGGATTCCTGTTCGCCAGCCTGATCGTGCTGGGGCTGGCGGTGGGGCAGTGGCTGCTGTTCCGGCGGTTGCGGTGGGTGTGATGTGTCTTGTCGCGGGGCAAGCCCGCTCCCACGCTCTGAGCGTGGTTCCGTGGGTGCGGGCTTGCCCCGCGATGGGCTCGCACACTCATTTTGAAACATTCGTCCCACATCCCTGTGTGACCCATCGCTCGGCGCCCTCGTCTTTGACTGACATTGCGCGAGGTGCCCATGCACGATCCGTTTGAAGAATCCCTGCGCGACCTGCTCAAGGCGTCGCCGTCCGGCCATGACCGCGACGATGCCGCTTGCCTGGGTCGCGTGCTCAAGACCGCCAACCGCCAGGTCGGCGCGGGCGATCTGTTCAGCCTGCTTGGCCGCTGGAGCCAGGCGCTGCTGATCGCCGTGAACAATGGCTCGGCGCACGTCGCGCCGGTCCGTCGCAACTCTACCCGCAAACCTGCCGCCGGCAGCAACGCAGATAAGGCCGATTGAATATGGAACTCGATCTCTGGACCCAGAGCCTGGTCACCGCCATGACTGCCCTTTGGACCAAGGTGGCGAACTTCATCCCCAACCTGTTCGGCGCGCTGGTCGTGGTGCTGCTCGGCTTCGTCGTGGCCAAGCTGCTCGATACCCTGCTGTCCAAGGTGCTCGCCAAGTTCGGCCTGGATCGCCTGATGAGCGGTACCGGGCTGACCAAGATGCTCGCCCGGGTCGGCATCCAGGTGCCGATCTCGACCCTGATCGGCAAGATCGTCTACTGGTTCGTGCTGCTGATCTTCCTGGTCTCGGCCGCGGAATCCCTGGGGCTCGAGCGGGTCTCGGCGACCCTCGACATGCTCGCCCTGTATCTGCCCAAGGTGTTTGGCGCGGCCCTGGTGCTGCTGGCCGGCGTGCTCCTGGCGCAACTGGTCAACGGCCTGGTGCGCGGCGCCGCCGAGGGCATCGGCCTGGAATATGCCGCCGGCGTCGGGCGCATCGCCCAAGGCCTGGTGATCATCATCAGCATCTCGGTGGCCATCAGCCAGCTCGAGGTCAAGACCGACCTGCTGAACCACGTGATCGTCATTGGCTTGATTACCGTTGGTCTGGCAATTGCGTTGGCCATGGGCCTGGGCAGCCGGGAAATCGCCGGGCAGATCCTGGCCGGCATCTATGTGCGCGAGCTGTATCAGGTCGGCCAGCAGGTGCGGATTGGCGAGGTCGAAGGCCACATCGAGGAGATCGGCACGGTCAAGACGACCCTGCTGACCGATGATGGCGAACTGGTGTCGCTGTCTAATCGCGAGCTGCTCGAGCAGCGCGTGAATAGCCGCTAACCGCACAAAAGCTGTTAATGTATGCCGCCGCAAAAATCGGCCCTGGGGGCCGAGCGGCGACATTGACCTGACTGTCGGCCAGATCCGTTTTGAATAAAGTTCATTCGCCGCCCATGCGCTATGACCCCCGCGAGCTCACCGACGAGGAGTTGGTGGCGCGTTCGCATGAGGAGCTGTTTCATGTCACCCGCGCCTACGAGGAGCTGATGCGCCGCTACCAGCGCACGCTGTTCAACGTCTGCGCGCGCTACCTGGGGAACGATCGGGATGCCGACGATGTCTGTCAGGAGGTGATGCTCAAGGTGCTCTACGGGTTGAAGAACTTCGAGGGCAAGTCCAAGTTCAAGACCTGGCTCTACAGCATCACCTACAACGAATGCATCACCCAGTACCGCAAGGAGCGCCGCAAGCGCCGGTTGATGGATGCCCTGAGTCTGGACCCTGTCGAAGAGGCGTCCGAGGACAAGGCACCGAAGCCGGAGGAGAAAGGCGGGCTGGATAAATGGCTGGTGCATGTGAATCCGATCGACCGGGAAATCCTGGTGCTGCGATTTGTCGCGGAGCTGGAATTCCAGGAGATCGCGGACATCATGCACATGGGCCTGAGCGCCACGAAAATGCGCTACAAGCGTGCGCTCGACAAGCTTAGAGAGAAATTTGCAGGCCTGGCTGAAACTTAGTGGCCAGCAAATACCTCTAACCAACCGGCAAGTTCTGCTAGACTTGCCGTCGAGTTGTCCCCCGGATGTTGGTGGGACTGCTTAACTATCACCAGATGGGGATTTAACGGATGAAATTGAAAAACACCTTGGGCTTGGCCATTGGCTCGCTCGTGGCCGCTACTTCGTTCGGCGTTCTGGCTCAAGGCCAAGGCGCTGTCGAAATCGAAGGCAACGTTACCAAGCAGTACTACGACAGCGAACGTAACTTCAAGAACACCGGCACCAATCCAGGTGTTCGCCTCGGTTACTTCCTGACCGACGACGTCTCCCTGGACCTGGGCTACAACGAGACCCACAACGCTCGTGGTGAAGTCTTCAACAAAGACATCAAAGGCTCCAAGACCAAGCTGGACGCCACCTACCACTTCGGTACCGTCGGCGACGCCCTGCGTCCGTACGTTTCCGCTGGTTTCGCTCACGAGAGCCTGGGCCAGGCCACTCGCGGCGGCCGTGACCACTCCACCTTCGCCAACGTTGGCGCTGGCGCCAAGTGGTACATCACCGACATGTTCTTCGCCCGTGCCGGCGTCGAAGCCATGTACAACATCGACAACGGCAACACCGAGTGGGGCCCGACCGTTGGTCTGGGTCTGAACTTCGGTGGCAGCGGTGGCCAGAAAGCCGCTCCTGCGCCGGCTCCAGTTGCCGAAGTCTGCTCCGACAGCGACAACGACGGCGTCTGCGACAACGTCGACAAGTGCCCTGACACCCCAGCCAACGTTACCGTTGACGCTGATGGCTGCCCGGCTGTTGCCGAAGTCGTTCGCGTTGAGCTGGACGTCAAGTTCGACTTCGACAAGTCGGTCGTCAAGACCAACAGCTATGGCGACATCAAGAACCTGGCTGACTTCATGAAGCAGTACCCACAGACCACCACCACCGTGGAAGGTCACACTGACTCCGTGGGTCCAGACGCTTACAACCAGAAGCTGTCCCAGCGTCGTGCCGATGCCGTCAAGAAAGTCCTGACCCAGGACTACGGTGTTGAGTCGAGCCGTGTTGATTCGGTTGGCTACGGTGAGACCCGTCCGGTCGCCGACAACGCCACCGAAGCTGGCCGCGCCGTCAACCGTCGCGTAGAAGCTCAGGTAGAAGCCCAGTCCAAGTAATTGGTCTGACGCTTCATGAAAAACCCGGCCTCGGCCGGGTTTTTCTTTGCCTGGGATTTCTCGAGGTACACCTTGCCTCCCCCTGTAGGAGCGTGGCGCGTCTACGTGATCAGCGTTTGAGCATTACCAGCAACAACACCATGTTCAACAGCAACGACACCAACCCAATCGTGCGCCACACCTTCAACGGCTCGCGCTCCAGCAGCGGCCGTGGCCGTTCGTCCAACTCCTGGCGATCCCCCCGCTCCAGCAACAGCAACCACTGCTCGGCGGTCTCGAAGCGCTGCGCCGGATCTGCTGCCACCGCCTGCAACAGGTTGCGTTGCAACCACTCCGGTAAATCAGGTCGATACCGCGCCGGGTTCACTGGCGTGCCGAAGCGTGGCCGCTGGAACGCCTCGACCTCGCCGTAGGGGTAGTGGCCGGTGAGCAGGTGGTAAAGCGTCACGCCCACGGCATACAGGTCCTGTCGTGGCGCGGGGGGTAGGCCGTCGAAGGCTTCCGGGGCGAGGAACGAGGGCGTGCCCGGCAGGGCATGAGGCGGGTCCTCGGAAAGCCCAGGGCAGTACGCCAGACCGAAGTCCAGCAGGCGCAGTTGGCCATCGCTGCCGTGGTGCAGGTTGTCCGGCTTGATGTCGCGGTGCAGCAGGTTGCGCCGATGCAGCACGCCGACGGCCTGCAGCAACTGGCGGGCGACCTCCAGCCATTGCGCCAATGGTAGCGGGGGCTGCCCGGCCAGGGTCGTGCCCGGGTATTCGCGCATCAGGTAGTACAGGTGCTGGCGTTGGCTGGCCGGATGTACCTCAGGGAAGTGACGGCCGGCGACCCGACGCAGGAACCATTCCTCCAGCAACAACGCCTGGGCGGCGCCGGGCTCCTGATCGCGGGACTGCGGCAGGGTCTTGAGCAGCCAGGACTGGCCTTGCGGGTCGCGGACCCGGTATAGCAGCGATTGCCGACTCTGGGCCAGCAGGCCGTCGACCTGCCAGCCATCAATCGACTGACCGTCACGCAGCGCGCCCGGCAACGGCCATTGCTGGAGCTGTGCCAGGGCGTCGCCCAGGGTGCTGGGGCCCAACTGGTCGACCCGCACCAGCAGGGCGCTGGCGTTGTCCTGACTGCCGCAGTGATGGGCGCTGGTGACCAGAGTGTCGGCGGCCACCTGCAAATCGGATTGTTCGCGCAGGATCGAGCGGATGTGCGCATCGCCCAGGCTGGCCCACACGCCGTCGCTGAGCAGCACGAAGCACTCGCCTTGGCGCAGGTCGCCTTCCAGGTAGTCCACCAGCAGGTGCTGGTCCAGCCCCAGCGCGCGCTTGAGCACATGCTGCATGCCGGGTTGGTCCCAGACATGGTCTTCACTCAGGCAGTGCAGTTGGTCGCCCTGCCAGCGATACACCCGGCAATCACCGACATGGGCCAGGGTGAATCGCTTTCCGCGTAACACCAGGGCGCTGAGGGTGGTCAGCAGCGGCTGGCCATTGCCCTGGGCACGCAGCCAGCGGTTCTGCGCCGTGAGCAGGCGGTCCAGGGCCTGGGTCACGCCCCAGGTGGCGGGCGTGGCGTAATAATCCAGGGCCAGGGCCTGCAGGCTGGCCCGTGCCGCCAGGCCACCGTCGGCGCACTGGCTGACGCCGTCGGCCAGTGCGCACAGGTAGCCCTTGCTGGCGGCCAGCTCCGGCGCGGGGGTCACCAGGCGCAGGGCATCCTGGTTTTCCGGGCGCGGCCCGGTGGCGCTGGCCTGGGCAAAGCTCAGTCGCAGACTCATGGCGCGGCCTCAGACCCGCGCTGCGGTGATCGCCGCCGAGCCCCAGGTGGTGCGCCAGCGTTGCTTGACCCCATGCAGGCCGAACCAGGCCAGCAGGCCGAGGCTGGCGAACAGCCACAGGCCGAGCTGGTAGTCGCCGGTATGCTGCTTGATGGTGCCCAGGCCTGCGGCAAGCAGGAAACCGCCGATGCCACCCGCCATGCCGATCAGCCCGGTCATCACGCCGATCTCCTGACGGAAACGCTGTGGTACCAGCTGGAACACCGCGCCATTGCCGGCACCCAGTCCGAGCATGGCACTGACGAACAGGGCCAGGGCCGCCGCCGCGCTGGGCAGGTTGAAGCCCACCGCGGCGATGCACACGGCGGCCACGCCGTACATCGCCAGCAGGGTGCGGATCCCGCCGAAACGGTCGGCCAGGGCACCGCCGAGCGGGCGCATCAGGCTGCCGGCGAACACACAAGCGGCGGTGTAGTAGCCAGCAGTCACCGGGCTCAGGCCGTACTGGTCGCTGAAGTAGCCGGGCAGGGCGCTGGCCAGGCCGATGAAGCCGCCGAAGGTCACGCTGTAGAAGAACATGAACCACCAGCTATCCCTGTCACCCAGGGCCTTGAGGTAGTCGGCCATGGCCTTGGGCCTGGGGCGTTGGGGCGCATTGCGCGCCATCAGGGCGAACAGCGCAAGCGTCAGCAGCAAGGGCAGCACGGCGAAGCCGAACACATTGTTCCAGCCGAAGCCTGCGGCCAGCGCCGGGGCCAGCAGCGCGGCGAACACCGTGCCGGAGTTGCCGGCCCCGGCGATGCCCATGGCCTTGCCCTGGTGCTGGGGTGGATACCACTGCGAGGCCAGCGGCAGGGACACGGCGAACGAGGCCCCGGCGAAGCCGAGGAACACGCCCAGCAGCAAAGCCTGCTCGTAGCTGCGCACCCCCAGGTGCCAGGCGCAGGCCAGGGCGACGATCACGATGACCTGGCCGATCAGCCCGGCGGTCTTGGGCGACAGGCGATCGACCAGCAGGCCCATGGCGAAGCGCAGCACCGCGCCGGCCAGGATCGGCGTGGCGACCATCAGGCCCCGTTGCTGTGCGCTCAGTTGCAGGTCGGCGGCGATCTGCACCGCCAGGGGGCCGAGCAGGTACCAGACCATGAAGCTCAAGTCGAAATACAGGAAGGCGGCGAACAGCGTGGGCACATGCCCGGATTTCCAGAAGCTCGTATTCATCGAACACCTCGTTGGGCGCGGAAACGAAAAGACGCCACTGCCCGGTCCACGGCTGTGGGAGGGCAAGCGACGTCTTTGTCAGGGTATGGGGGCAACCGCCGTTGGCTACCGGGGTTATGTTCAGCAAGAGCCGGGCCAAGTGTAATGGCGTCAGCCCAGCATCTCCGACATGGCAATGATCTGTTCCGCCACCTGGATCAGCTTCTGCTGGCGGCTCATGGCCTGGCGGCGCATCAAGGTGTAGGCCTGTTCCTCGTTGCAGTCCTTCATCTTCATCAGCAGGCCCTTGGCCTGCTCGATGCGCTTGCGCTCGGCCAGTTGCTGGTCGCGGGCCATCAACTGGGCCTTGAGCGCCTGGTCGCTTTCGAAGCGGGCCATGGCCACGTCGAGGATCGGTTGCAGGCGCGTGGCCTGGATACCCTCGACGATGTACGCGCTGACCCCGGCCTGGATCGCCTGGCGCATCACACCGGGGTCATGCTCGTCGGTGAACAGCACGATGGGGCGCGGCCGGTCGCGGCTGACCAGCACCACCTGTTCCATCACGTCCCGGCCCGGTGACTCGGTATCGATCAGCACCACGTCCGGGTGCACCGTTTCGACACAGGCGGGCAGGTCGATGCTGAGGCTACCCGCCTCGATCACCTCGAAGCCGGCCTCGATCAGGGCGGCCTTGAGGCGGCCGACCTTCTTTTCCGTGTCGTCGATCAGCAGGATACGCAACATAGCCGGGCCCTCAGCGATGGGCGCGGGCGCCAGGCGCCGCGTCCAGGGCGTGCAGGGCGAAGCTGCGCGCATAGCCATGGGGGTCGCTGCCGTCCCAGCGACTGCCATCGATCAGCAGGCTGCTGCGCATGGGCGGGTCGGCGCAGGGGACACCCAGCGCCGTGGCGGCCTCGCGGTACAGCGCCAGCTGCTGCACCTGGCCGGCGACGGCCAGGTAGTCCGGGTCGTCACGCAGCAGGCCCCAGCGGCGGAACTGGGTCATGAACCACATGCCGTCGGACAGGTACGGCAGGTTGGCCCGACCCTGGTCGAACAGGCGCAGGCCGTGAGGATCGTGCCAACGATGGCCCAGGCCGTCCTGGTAGTCGCCGAGCAGGCGCGGCTCGATGCTGCCGACCGGGGTGTCCAGGTAGGCGCTGCCACTGAGCAGTTGCGCGGCGCCTTGGCGGTTCTCCTGGCTCTGCTCGATGAAGCGCGCGGCGGCGAGTACCGACTTGATCAGCGCTCGGGCGCTGTTGGGGTACTGTTCGACGAAGCCGCGGGCACTGGCCAGGACCTTTTCCGGATGGTCGGGCCAGATCGACTGGCTGGTGGCCAGGGTGAAGCCCTGGCCCCTGGCGAGGGCGTCCGCCGACCAAGGCTCGCCGACACAGAAACCGTCGATGCGTCCGGCCTGCAGGTGGGCGGCCATCTGCGCCGGGGGCACCACCACGCTGGTCACGTCGCGCAGCGGGTGGATGCCCTGGCTGGCCAGCCAGTAGTAGAGCCACAGGGCATGGGTGCCGGTGGGGAAGGTCTGGGCGAAGGTCAGCCGTGCGCCCTGTTGGTGCACCAGTCGCGCCAGTGCCTCGGGGTTGGTCACGCCTTTGCGTTGCAGTGCGGGGGAGAGGTTGATGGCCTGGGCGTTCTGGTTAAGGCCCATGAGCACGGCCAGGGGGCTGGCGGGCACGCCGCCGATGCCCAGGTGCACCGCGTACACCAGGCCATAGAGGCAGTGGGCGGCGTCCAGCTCGCCGCTGACCAGCTTGTCGCGCAGCCCGGCCCAGGAGGCCTGGCGGCGCAGGTTGAGGGTCAGGCCGAACTGCTGGGCGAAGCCCTGGGTGGCGGCGACCACCACCGAGGCGCAGTCGGTCAGGGCCATGAAACCAATGTCCAGGCTGGGCTTTTCCGGCGCGTCGCTGCCGTTGACCCAGGCCAGGGGCGTTGTCGGGAGGGGTGTGTTCACGAGAATCCTCGGGCATTCGCGGATGGCTGCATGCAGCTGACTTAGCAACCCATGTGCCATGGCCCTGTCGCCCCGGCGGCGCGCTGGCTATAATCGCCCCCTCACACACCGCGAGTCCGCCCGCCCATGTATACCCTGGCCCGCCAGCTGCTGTTCAAGCTCTCCCCGGAAACCTCCCACGACCTGTCGCTGGACCTGATCGGCGCCGGTGGCCGCCTTGGGCTCAATGGCCTGCTGTGCAAGCAGCCAGCGGCGTTGCCGGTGACGGTGATGGGCTTGAACTTCGCCAACCCGGTCGGCCTGGCCGCCGGCCTGGACAAGAACGGCGCGGCCATCGACGGCTTTGCCCAGCTGGGCTTCGGTTTCGTCGAGATCGGCACCGTGACGCCGCGTCCGCAGCCGGGCAACCCCAAGCCGCGGCTGTTCCGCCTGCCGGAAGCAACGGCCATCATCAACCGCATGGGCTTCAACAACCTGGGCGTCGACCACTTGCTGGCGCGGGTGCGTGCCGCGAAGTACACCGGCGTGCTGGGCATCAACATCGGCAAGAACTTCGACACCCCGGTCGAGCGGGCCCAGGACGACTACCTGATCTGCCTGGAGAAGGTCTACAACGACGCCAGCTACATCACCGTCAACGTCAGCTCGCCGAATACCCCGGGCCTGCGTTCGCTGCAGTTCGGCGATTCGCTCAAGCAACTGCTCGATGCCCTGGCCGAGCGCCGTGAGCAGCTGGCGCAGGCGAACGGCAAGCGCGTACCGCTGGCGATCAAGATCGCGCCGGACATGAGTGACGAGGAGACCGCCCTGGTGGCGGCGGCGCTGGTCGAGTCGGGGATGGATGCGGTGATCGCCACCAACACCACCCTGGGGCGCGAGGGCGTCGAAGGCCTGCCGTATGGCGGTGAGGCAGGCGGCCTGTCGGGGGCGCCGGTGCTGACGAAGAGCACCCACACGGTCAAGGTGCTGGCCGGTGAGCTGGGTGGCAAGCTGCCGATCATCGCGGCGGGCGGGATCACCGAAGGACGCCATGCGGCTGAGAAGATCGCCGCAGGGGCGAGCCTGGTGCAGATCTATTCGGGCTTCATCTATAAAGGTCCGGCGCTGATCCGTGAGGCGGTGGATGCCATTGCCGCGATGCCGAAACCATGAAATGAACCGGTAACTGTGGGAGCGGGCTTGTCCCGCGATGGTGCCAGGACACGTTGTCTGGGCGGACGCCATCGCGGGGCAAGCCCGCTCCCACGTTGCCCGTTGGGTGGGGTGAAAAAAGGGGCATAAAAAAGGGCCCCTTCAAAGGGGCCCCTGGGCCGCAGCCCGCCGCCCGGATAGGGCGCGCATGGTGACTCGAATTCAGTGTCCTCGTTCAGCCAAGTGCGTGGTTTTCGTTTCGGGTAGAAATGCCAGCGATGCCGGTTTCAGCGTTCCAGTAAGCTTCACGGCCGTTGCGCCAACCGTTCATCCAGTTTTGATGGCCAGCTGTACCTTCCTGTTTTGGGCACAGTTCTCGGGATTTACCTTGCATGCCGTATTGAAAGCCGCGTGAAAAATCTTTCTCCGACGAGTTACGCTTCATTCTTCTATCACTCATAAGGTATTGCCCTCACTTGTTGACTGAAATGTCCCGTCGACCTCTCCGAGGCCGGGCAGAGTCGTTCTGCCGAAGTGCACCCGCTGCTGGCGTGGCGGGTTGAAAGTGCCGCCCCGTTGCGGTGCGGCCTGAGATCAGTTCTAACGAATGCGAGTCACAGTGTGAATGATCGATTTGTCATAAGGACGTAACCTTTCCGAGGGTGAGGGGATAAGTAAATAAATGCGACTCAACCTTGTTTGCCGTTGAGCCCGCTATGATCAGGGTTTACCCAACCTTGACGTCAATTGGCCAGCGTTGCTGGATGATGACAGTAATATTTGGTAATGCGACGAAGGGTCACATCTGAACCCAGCGTCCACGCAATTTTCATACTGCTCGACGATCAAAGCCTTTTTCGCCACCCGGCAAAGGCATGATCGACCGGGCGGCCAGGCCTGGCGAGCGTTTCGCCGGGCCACCCGGGCGCCTCGTGGAAAGGCGTGCGGGCAAACAGCGGCAGCCGATGCGTCGGCTCGCCATCTACCTAGCCAAAGGCTCTGGATTGCACATGTCGGACCGTTTCGAACTTTACCTTACCTGCCCCAAGGGTCTTGAAGGCCTGCTCGCCGAGGAAGCCCGTCAACTGGGCCTGAACGAGGTGCGTGAGCACACCTCGGCCATTCGCGGCGACGCCGACATGGAAACCGCCTATCGCCTGTGCCTCTGGTCGCGTCTGGCCAACCGCGTGCTGCTGGTACTCAAGCGCTTCTCGATGAAGAACGCCGACGACCTGTACGATGGCGTGCATGCCGTCGACTGGGCCGACCACCTGGCGGCCGATGGCACCCTGGCGGTGGAGTTCAGCGGCCATGGCTCGGGCATCGACAACACCCACTTCGGCGCGCTCAAGGTCAAGGATGCGATCGTCGACAAGCTGCGCAACCGCGAAGGCCTGCGTCCGTCGGTGGAGAAGGTCGATCCGGATGTGCGCGTGCACCTGCGCCTGGACCGTGGCGAGGCGATCCTGTCCCTCGACCTGTCCGGCCACAGCCTGCACCAGCGTGGCTATCGCCTGCAGCAGGGCGCGGCACCCTTGAAGGAAAACCTGGCGGCGGCGGTGCTGATCCGCTCTGGTTGGCCACGTATTGCGGCCGAGGGCGGGGCCCTGGCCGACCCGATGTGCGGCGTCGGCACCTTCCTGGTCGAGGCGGCGATGATCGCCGCCGATATCGCCCCCAACCTCAAGCGCGAGCGCTGGGGCTTCAGCGCCTGGCTCGGCCATGTGCCGGCGCTGTGGCGCAAGGTCCACGACGAGGCCCAGGCCCGGGCTCAGGCCGGCCTGGCCAAGCCGCCGCTGTGGATCCGCGGCTACGAGGCTGACCCGCGGTTGATCCAGCCGGGGCGCAACAACGTCGAGCGCGCGGGCCTGGGCGACTGGGTGAAGATCTACCAGGGTGAGGTGGCCAGCTTCGAGCCGCGCCCGGACCAGAACCAGAAAGGCCTGGTGATCAGCAACCCGCCGTACGGCGAGCGCCTGGGTGACGAAGCCAGCCTGCTGTACCTCTACCAGAACCTCGGCGAGCGCCTGCGTCAGGCCTGCATGGGCTGGGAGGCGGCGGTGTTCACTGGTGCGCCGGAACTGGGCAAGCGCATGGGCATCCGCAGCCACAAGCAATATGCCTTCTGGAACGGTGCGTTGCCGTGCAAGCTGTTGCTGTTCAAGGTCCAGCCCGACCAGTTCGTGACCGGTGATCGTCGTTCGGCCCAGGCCGAGGCGGCTGAGGGCGAGCCTCGTCGCCAGGCCCCGGTGGCCAGCGAGCCGGCGCGCCTGTCGGAAGGCGCGCAGATGTTCGCCAACCGCCTGCAGAAGAACTTCAAGCAGCTGGGCAAATGGGCCCGTCGCGAGAAGGTCGATTGCTACCGTGTGTACGATGCCGACATGCCTGAGTACGCCCTGGCGGTCGACCTGTATCACGACTGGGTGCATGTGCAGGAGTACGCCGCGCCCCGCTCGATCGATCCGGACAAGGCCCAGGCGCGCCTGCTCGACGCGCTGAGCGCGATTCCCCAGGCCCTCGGCGTCGATCCTCAGCGTGTGGTGCTCAAGCGCCGGGAGCGCCAGACCGGCACTCGCCAGTACGAGCGCCAGGCCACCGAAGGACGCTTCCAGGAGGTCAACGAAGGCGGCGTCAAGCTGCTGGTCAACCTCACCGACTACCTGGACACCGGATTGTTCCTCGACCACCGCCCGATGCGCATGCGTATCCAGCGCGAGGCGGCGGGCAAGCGTTTCCTCAATCTGTTCTGCTACACCGCCACGGCCACCGTGCACGCGGCCAAGGGCGGCGCGCGCAGCACCACCAGCGTTGACCTGTCGAAGACCTACCTGGACTGGGCGCGGCGCAACCTGTCGCTCAACGGTTTCTCCGAGCGCAACCGCCTGGAGCAGGGCGATGTCATGGCCTGGCTGGAGAATGCCCAGGATAGCTACGACCTGATCTTCATCGACCCGCCGACCTTCTCCAACTCCAAGCGCATGGAAGGGGTGTTCGACGTGCAGCGCGACCATGTGCAACTGCTCGACCTGGCCATGGCGCGCCTGGCCCCGGGAGGTGTGCTGTACTTCTCCAACAACTTCCGCAAGTTCCAGCTCGACGAGCACCTGGCGACGCGGTACGTGGTGGAGGAGATCAGTGCCCAGACCCTGGACCCGGACTTCGCCCGCAACAACCGCATCCACCGCGCCTGGCAGTTGCGCCTGCGCTGAACCGACGAGGTACGTGGCGCGCCTGCTGGCCAGTGGCTATAACTCAGGACAGGGCGGGACAATACGCAGGACGCTGACCTTGGTTGGAGTCCTCTATGTCGACCCCGGGCGTACCTGCGAAGCGGCTTGGCCTGCTCGGCGACGAGTTGTCGGCCTGGGGCGTGGCCCTGGCGGCGCTGGTTGCCGGGGCGCTGCTCACGGCAGCCCTGGCGATCGCCACCCAGACCTTCTACCAGCAGCAACTGCGCCAGCGCTTCGAGCTGCTGGCCAGTGAGCGCTACAGCCGTATCGCCGAGCGTTTCGAGGAGCAGGAACAGCGCCTGGACGGCCTGCGTCGGTTCTTCGCCTATGCTACTGAAATCACCCCCCGTGAGTTCGATGGCTATGCACGTCCCTTGCTGCATCGCACCCAGGCCTACTCCTGGGCACCGCGGGTAACGGCCCCGCAGCGCGAGGAATTCGAGCGGCGCGCCAGTGCCTTGCTCGGCCAGCCTTACCAGATACGCGACCTCGACGACCAAGGCGATTGGCAGGCCGCGCCGGCGCGCGATCACTACTATCCGGTCCTGTACACCCAGGCGACGAGCCGCCAGGCCCAGCCCTACGGCTTCGACCTGGGCGGACAGCCGCTGCGCGCCGCGACCCTGGCCCGGGCCGTGAGCCCCGGCAGCATGGCGGTGTCGGCGCCGCTGGACATGATCAACGTCGAGCCGACCTATACCCGTGGCGTGCTGATAGTCGCCCCGGTGTTCGCCGAGCAAGCGTCTGCGGGCGAGCCGCCCCGAGGCTACGTCATGGCCTTGCTGAGCCTGCATCAGCTGATCGCCGAGAGCCTGCCGACGGTGGCCGACGACAACCTGGTGGTGCGCATCCTCGACCTGTCCACCGAGGGTGGGCACGAGGTGTTGTTCGATTCGGGGATGCCGCCGGCGCGGATGGGATTTGCCAGCAGTCACCTGCTGCACCTGGCTGACCACCATTACCAGCTCGATATTCGCCCCAGCCAGAGCTTTCTCGCCGCCAATCGCTCGTCGGCGGTGCCGGTGGTGGCGTTGCTCGGCGGCCTGCTCAGCGTGTTGCTGGCGTTGTTGCTGTACAGCCTGTTCAGCCAGCGCCAGCGCGCCCTGGGCCTGGTGGCCCGGCGCACCGCCGAGCTGCGCGTCAGCGAGCAGTCATTGCGCGAGACCCACAACCAGTTGCGCAGCGTGCTCGATGCCGCGACCCAGGTGGCGATCATCGCCACCAGCCTGCGCGGGGTGATCGGCACCTTCAACGCGGGCTCCGAGCGCATGCTGGGCTATTCGGCTGGCGAGGCGCTGGGCCAATTGCGGCTCGAGGATCTGGTCCTGCCCGAAGAGTTGCACCAGCGTGCCCACGCCTTGAGCGTGCGATTCGGTCGTGAGGTCGGCGCGGGTCAGGCGATGTTCGCCGAGACGGTGCAGGAGGGCGGCGCGGAGCCTGGGGACTGGACGCTGGTGCGCAAGGATGGCAGTCACTTGCTGGCCAACATGCTGGTGACGGCGGTGCTGGACGAGCAGGGGTTGTGGGTGGGCTACCTGGCGATCTGCATCGATGTCACCGAGCGGCGCCGGGTGCACGAGGCCCTGGCGGCCCGCGACCGGCTGCTGGAAAAACTCAGCGCGGAGGTGCCTGGCGGGATCTACCAGTATCGTCTGGATGCCGATGGTCATTCCTGTTTCCCCTATGCCAGCCAGGGTCTGCACGACATCTATGAGGTGGACCTGGCGTTGCTGCGCCAGGACGCCGCTGCGGTGTTCGAGCGTATTCATCCGGACGACCTGGAGCGGGTGCGGCGCTCGGTGCGCTACTCCGCCGAGTACCTGTCGCCGTGGCGTGAGGAGTACCGGGTGTGCCTGCCGCGGGCGGGGTTGCGTTGGGTACGGGGGGAGGCGACTCCGGAAATCGGCGAGCACGGCAGTACGCTCTGGCATGGGTACCTGACTGATATCTCGGACCTAAAGCGGGTAGAGGAGGAGCTGCGGGCGCTGTCGGTGACCGATGCCCTGACCGGGATCTATAACCGGCGCTATTTCCAGGAGCGGTTGCGCAACGAACTGGATCGGGCGCAGCGGGATGGGTTGGACCTGGCGGTGATCATGCTGGATATCGATCACTTCAAGCGGATCAACGATCAATATGGGCATGCGGTGGGGGATCATGTGCTGCGCAGCCTGTGCCAGCGGATCGGGCAGCGGCTGCGGCGCACCGATGTGTTTTGCCGGTTGGGTGGGGAGGAGTTCATGGTGCTGTGTCCGGGGAGCAATGCCGAGCAGGCGCGGATGCTGGCGCAGGAGTTGTGGCAGGGGGTGCGGAGTGTGCCGGTGGAGGGGGTGGGGCGGGTGACGGCGAGCTTTGGCGTGGCGGGGTGGCGGGTTGGGGAGGGGGCTGATGCGTTGTTGTTGCGGGCGGATGCTGGGGTTTATGTGGCTAAGCAGGGAGGGCGGGATCGGGTTGAGGGCGAGTTGTCTTGAAGTGGGTTGTATATTTTAATTGGTTGGTTAGTTGGTTAGTTGGTTAGTTGGTTAGTTGGTTAGTTGGTTGGTTGGTTGGTTGGTCGGTTAGTTTGGCTGGTTGCTCTTGCTCTTGCTCTTGCTCTTGCTCTTGCTCTTGCTCTTGCTCTTGCTCTTGCTCTTGCTCTTGCTTCTAAGTGCGCGGTAGTTCAGGCAACACCAATTGCGACTTCAGGAGGCCGAGCGGAGTTCTTGCGGAGGGAGGTGACGGGCATGGATGCCCGTC
>NZ_JABWRI010000024.1:0-89950 GCF_014268865.1 Pseudomonas sp. BW16M2
AGGATTTTTTGGTGACTTTTTGATCCTTCAAAAAGTTACCCGCCGTAAGGGCGGAAAGGTGAATAAGCGTCGACATCACAAATGAATGCGCATACAACTTTCAACACAACCACAACCACAACCAAACCAAACCAAACCAAACCAAACTCAACTCAACTCAACTCAACTCAACTCAACTCAACTCAACTCAACTCAACTCAACTCAACTCAACTATCCCGCCGCAAATCATCAGGAATCGGCAAGTCCTCTTTCAAAGGCTCCGGCGCCTTCCCCTTGCCCGCCCGATACTGCCGAATCTGGAACACATAGGCCAACACCTGCGCCACCGCCAGGTACAACCCCGCCGGAATCTCCTGCTCCATCTCGGTAGAGTAGTAGATAGCCCGCGCCAGGGCCGGCGACTCAAGTATCTGCACGTTATGCTCGACCCCGATCTCCCGCATCTTCAAGGCGACAAAATCGGTCCCCTTGGCCACCAGCAGCGGCGCCGAGCCCCCCTTCTCGGGGTCATACTGCAAGGCCACGGCATAGTGAGTCGGGTTGGTAATGATCACATCCGCATCCGGCACCGCCGCCATCATCCGACGCTGCGACGCCTCGCGCTGCAGCTGGCGAATACGCTGCTTGACCTCGGGCTTGCCCTCACTGTCCTTGTACTCGTCCTTCACTTCCTGCTTGGTCATCTTCATTTTCTTGTGGGTCTGCCACAGCTGGAACGGTACATCGGCCGCAGCAATCAGTAGCAACCCAGCCGCCATCCACAACGCACTCCAGCCCACTACCTGGACCGAGTGGATGATCGCCTGCTCGAGCGGTTCGTTGGCAATCGCCAGCAGCGCCTGGCGATCCCCGGCCAACACCACCAATGCCACGATCAGGATCACGAAGAACTTGGCCAGCGCCTTGAGCAGCTCGGTCAGCGCATTCATCGAAAACATGCGCTTGATCCCCGACAAAGGGTTCATGCGACTGAACTTGGGCTGCAGCAAGCTGCCGGAAAACAGGAAACCACCCAACGCGATCGGGCCGACGAATGCGATCACGAACAGCAGGATCAGCACCGGCTGCACCGCCCAGATGGCCATCTTGCCCGAGGCCAGCAGGAACGCCGCCATGCTCCCCTCGTCCACCACCACCTCGCGGGTAAGGCTGAAGTTCATGCGCATCAGCGCCATCAATTCTTCAGCCAGGTGCCCACCAAAGGCCAGCAGTCCCCCGGCGCCAGCCAGGGTCACCGCCACCGTGTTCAATTCCTTGGAGCGGGCGACCTCACCTTTTTCCCGCGCGTCGCGCTTGCGCTTGTCGGTGGGTTCCTCTGTCTTGTCCTGACCGCTTTCGCTTTCCGCCATGTTCAGCGCGCCCGTGCCAGCTCACGCAGCCACTGCAGCGCTTCGCTGGCCAGTGCCTGGTAGTGTGAAAGGATATCCGCCAGGCCGATCCAGAAGATCACCATGCCCAGCACCAGCGTAAGCGGGAAACCAATGGAGAAGATGTTCAATTGCGGGGCCGCGCGGGTCATCACGCCAAACGCAATGTTGACCACCAGCAGCGAGGCGATTGCCGGCAGGATCAGCAACAACCCGGCCCCCAGCACCCAGCTCATGCGCCCAGCCATTTCCCAGAAATGATCGACCATCAGCGCGTGCCCCACCGGCAACGTGGTGAAACTCTCGGTAAGGATCTCGAACGCGACCAGGTGGCCATTCATCAGCAGGAACAACATACTCACCAGCATGGTCATGAACTGACCGATCACCGCGACGTTGACGCCGTTGGCCGGATCGACCATGGAGGCGAAGGCCATGCCCATCTGCACCGCGACGATCTGCCCCGCGACGACGAAAGCCTGGAACAGCAGCTGCAAGGAAAAACCGAACAGCGCCCCGACAATCACCTGCTCGGCGCACAGCAGCACGCCGCGCAGGCTCAACGGATCGATTTCAGGCAGCGGCGGCAGGGCCGGCACGATCACCACGGTAATGGCAATAGCGACGTACAAGCGTATCCGGGCCGACAGCATCTTGGTGCCAATGATCGGCATGGTCATCAGCAAGGCGGTCACCCGGAACAGCGGCAGGATGAAGGTGGCGACCCAGGTGCCGATCTGCGTGTCGGTCAATTCCAGCATCGTGGCGTCAACCGACCAGCTGCGGAATGCTGGTGTAGAGGCCGATGAAATACTCCATGAACTTCTGCGTCAGCCACGGACCGACGACGATCAACGTGACCAGCATCACCAGCAGGCGCGGGAGAAAGCTCAGGGTCTGTTCGTTGATCTGCGTCGCGGCCTGGAACATGGCCACCACAAGGCCGACCAACAGGCTCGGCACCACCAGGATGGCGACCATCATGGTGGTCATCCACAACGCTTCACGGAACAGGTCGATGGCGACTTCGGGTGTCATGCGAGGCTCTCCTTGACGGCGTCAGACACCGCCGAAACTTCCGGCCAGGGTGCCCATGATCAGCGCCCAGCCATCGACCAGGACGAACAGCATGATCTTGAACGGCAGCGAGATGATCAATGGCGACAGCATCATCATACCCATGGCCATCAGCACGCTGGCGACCACCATGTCGATGATCAGGAACGGGATGAAGATCATGAAACCGATCTGGAATGCAGTCTTGAGCTCGGAGGTGACGAACGCCGGCACCAGGATCGTCAGCGGCACCTGGTCGGGCCCGGCGATATCGGTGCGCTTGGACAGACGCATGAACAGGTCGAGATCGCTCTGCCGGGTCTGTGCCAGCATGAAGTCCTTCAAGGGTACCTGGGCCTTGTCGATCGCCTGCTGGGCGGTCATCTGCTCGGCCAGGTAGGGCTGCAAGGCGTCCTTGTTCACCCGATCGAACACCGGCGCCATGATGAACATGGTCAGGAACAGCGCCATGCCGGTAAGCAACTGGTTCGACGGGGTCTGTTGCAGGCCCAGGGCCTGACGCAGGATCGAGAAAACGATGATGATGCGAGTGAAGCTGGTCATCAGGATGACGAACGCCGGAATGAAGCTCAGCGCCGTCATGATCAGCAGGATCTGCAGGCTGACCGAATACTCCTGCTGCCCGTCCGCCCCACTGGACAGGGTGATGGCCGGAATCGACAACGGATCGGCGGCCAGGGCCAGCGGCGCGGCCAGCAGCAGCGCCAGGGTCAACAGAAAGCGCACTGCGCCGCTCATCACTTCTTGTCCTTCTGGTCCTTGCCCATCAGCTCGAGCAGCCGCTGGGCGAATTCCGGCGTGGCCTGGCGCGCCGAGGCGGGCACATCCACGGGTTCGGCCAGCACGTGCAGGGCCTCGATGCTGCCGGGGGTATGGCCGATCAGGATCTGCTCCTTGCCAACCTGCACCAGCAGCAGCCGATCACGCGGACCGATGGCCCGGGTGCCGATGACCTCGATCACCTGGGCGCCCTGCTGCGCGCTGCCCTGCATGCGTCGCAGCAGCCAGGCCAGGAAGAAGATCAGCCCCACCACCAACAGCAGGCCGATCACCGTTTGCGCCAGCTGCGCGCCCAATCCACCGGGCGCCGCCGTCGATGCAGCCGCAGGCACGGCGGCGGCGATCACCGCCTCGCTGACCAGCAACGCCCCGACAGCCGTGATGCCCCGAACCATGCCCTTCACTCAGCGCAGCTTCTTGATACGTTCGCTGGGGCTGATCACGTCGGTCAGGCGGATGCCGAACTTCTCGTTGACCACCACCACCTCGCCATGGGCGATCAGCGTGCCATTGACCAGCACGTCCAGCGGCTCGCCGGCCAGGCGGTCGAGTTCGATCACCGAACCCTGGTTGAGCTGCAGCAGGTTGCGGATGCTGATCTCGGTGCTGCCCACTTCCATGGAAATGCTCACCGGGATATCCAGGATCACATCCAGGTTGGGGCCATCGAGGCTGACATGCTCGTTGGGCTTGGGCGAGCTGGCGAACTCTTCCATTGGCAGGCGGCCGGCGCCGGCCGAAGCGGCGTCGGCGGCCAGCAGCGCGTCGATGTCGGACTGACCGGCATCACCGGTCTCTTCCAGGGCGGCAGCCCACTCATCGGCCAGGGCCTGTTCCTCGGGAGAATTGATCTCGTTTTCGTTAGCCATGATTTCCTCGACAGGCATTCAATACGTTGGAGCGACCGGCACGCCGTCAGCGGCGTTCGATCGGGTCGATGATCTGCAGCGACAGGGTGCCCTTGTGCGAACCCAGCCGCGCCTTGAACGACGGCACGCCGTTGGCGCGCAGCACCAGGTGCTCCGGCAGTTCCACCGGAATCACGTCGCCCGGCTGCATGTGCAGGATGTCACGCAGCTTCAGCTGGCGACGGGCGACCGTGGCCGACACCGGCACGTTGACGTCCAGCACGTCTTCGCGCAGGGCCTTGACCCAGCGCTCGTCCTGGTCGTCCAGATCGGACTGGAAGCCGGCGTCGAGCATTTCGCGCACCGGCTCGATCATCGAATACGGCATGGTCACGTGCAGGTCGCCGCCACCGCCGTCGAGCTCGATGTGGAAGGTCGAGACCACCACCGCCTCGCTGGGGCCGACGATGTTGGCCATGGCCGGGTTGACCTCGGAGTTGATGTACTCGAAGTTGACCGGCATGATCGCCTGCCAGGCTTCCTTGAGGTCGACGAAGCACTGGTCCAGAACCATGCGCACCACGCGCAGCTCGGTCGGGGTGAACTCGCGACCCTCGATCTTGGCGTGACGGCCGTCGCCACCGAAGAAGTTGTCCACCAGCTTGAACACCAGTTTGGCGTCGAGGATGAACAGCGCGGTGCCACGCAACGGCTTGATCTTGACCAGGTTGAGGCTGGTGGGTACGTACAGCGAGTGCACGTACTCGCCGAACTTCATCACCTGCACGCCGCCCACCGCCACGTCGGCGGAGCGACGCAGCAGGTTGAACATGCTAATACGGGTATAACGGGCGAAACGCTCGTTGATCATTTCCAGGGTCGGCATGCGACCCCGCACGATACGGTCCTGACTGGTCAGGTCGTAGCTCTTGATGCTGCCGGGCTCGCCAGCGCTCTCGGTTTGTACCAGCCCATCGTCCACCCCATGCAGAAGGGCGTCGATCTCATCCTGGGACAGCAGGTCCTGCACGGCCATCTATGTGCTCCTACTGCAATACGAAATTGGTGAACAGCAGCTGGTCGACGACCGGCCTGCCGACTTCCTTCTGTGCCACTTCCTGTACCACCGCGGTGGCCTTCTGGCGCAGCATCTCCTGCCCGACGGGGCTGGCGGCAAGGGTGTCGAAGCCCTGGCCGGAGAACATCATCACCAGGTTGTTGCGAATCACCGGCATATGCACCTTGAGCGCTTCGAGGTCGGCCTGGCTGCGCCCCTGCATGGTGATGCTCACCTGCATGTAGCGCTGGCGGCCGTTCTGGTTGAAGTTGACCACGAAGGCCGGTGCCAGCGGCTCGTAGATCGCCGGCAGCTTGACATTGCTCTGCGCGGCGTCGGGCGCTGGCGCCGACTCGCTCTTGTGCATGAAGAACCAGGTAGCGCCTACCGACAGGCCGACCGCCAGGAGCAGGGCCAGCACCAGCAGCAGGATCAACTTGAGTTTGCCTTTAGTGGCGGGGTCTTTCACTGCGTCACTCTTCGCCATGCCAATAATCCGTCGTCCATCGGGGTTTCAAGGAAGGATGACGTGGCTTGAGCAAGTGTTATGCCAAATCTGCTCGTGTCGGAAAGTACCCACCCCGTCGCGGGAAAGTACCCGCCCGACGGGGCATGGCCAGGGCCGGGGGAAGATCAGGCGTAGTAGTCGACCATGCTGCTGCCGATCACCGTCTGCTGCTCGACGGGATGCGCGGCATCGACCAGTTCGCCGCCCTCCCCGGCCGCCTCGGCGCGGCGCGCCGCGACGCCGGACAGGTTCGACCCGCCCTGCTGCGCCTGCTGCTGTTGCTGCTGCTCGCGGGACTGATCGGCCACGCTGACGTCCGGCTGCGCCAGGCCTTGCTGGGCGAACAACTCGCGCAAACGGAAGGCCTGGCTGTCGAGAGCATCGCGCACCCCGGCGTGACCGCTGACGAAGTGAATCTGGGTGGATTGATCCGCCGCGACATTGACACGAATGTCCAGGCGACCCAGCTCGGCAGGTTCAAGCTGGATATCCGCCGACTTCAGGTTCTGGCTGGACAGGTACATGACCCGATTCACCAGGCCTTCGGTCCAGGCCCCCTGGTTCATCGCCAGAGGCTGCTGCAGCGGGTTCGGCGCTACCGGCACGGCGTTGGCGGTCTTGGGCGTCGCCGCTTGCGTCAGGTTTGCCAGGCGATTGGCGAAGTCATCCACACGCGTGTCGCTGCTGGCCTCCTTGATGTCCTTGAGGCCATCGTCGATCAGCCCGGCGAACGCCTTGTCGCCACGCTCGGAGTGCCCGGCCTCGGACTCGGCCTTCTCTGTCACATTCGCCAAGGTATTGACGGCAGTCGCGGCCGGATCGGCCGGCGCCTGGCCATTTTCCGGGCGCGCGCTGGCGGCATGCGCCGAAGTCGTACCCTTGGCCTGGGCCTCGTGCTCCAACGCCAGACGCAAGGTCGGCATATCGGCCAGTGGGTCGGCGTCCGGATCGAAGTTTGCGTCCTTGAGGACCTCCTCACCGACCGGCGGAGCCGGCACGGCGGGTTGCGGCGCCTGCACCGCCGCCTGCAAAACCGGCGCGACCGCTTCGGCCTGGGCCTGGATCAACTGCGCGCCGGCCTGGGCATCGGTGATCTGCCCTGCCACCAGATTGGCATCGAGGGAGGGAGTATTGCTGCTATCAGCCGACTCGTCCGTTTCCCCGGCCGGCTTGGCGTCAGCCGTCGCAGGCAAGTTCTTGCCGTCATCGGCAACGACTGGCTTGCTGGCATCCTGCGGCTTGCCGCCATTGGCGGGCGCTGTCTGCTCCTTGGGCTTGGCCGGGGTGGCGTCCTTGGTCACCTTGACGTCACGGGAAGGGGCATTGTCGCGCCCCTGGCGAGCCATGACCTGGTCGAAGCCAACGCCCTGGCTGGCCGGGGCTTGCAGCGGCTTGTCGGCCACTCCGGCAGCCGGGCGCGACGCCGTGTTGACGAGGCCGGCTTGCAACAATGGATTGGATGCGACAGGCATTGAAAGGTCTCCGCGGCAGAACTGGTAAAGTGCGTCTGTGCGAAGAAAAGCAAAACTCGCGCCAGCTTTACTCGGCGGCGATTCGCTGACGCTCGCCACGGTAGAAGCGCTGGACCTCCAGGTATTCCTGGTCGATGCGGTTGATCAGGTCCTCGATGCCATACAAGGATTGTTGACGCACTCGCTCCTCGAGCTGCTGACACAGCTCGGCCAGGCCCACGGCCCCCATATTGCTGCTGCTGCCCTTGAAACTGTGTGCGGCAAGACCCAACTCGTCGGCATCCTTGGCCTCGTGCAGCTGGCTCAGGCGCCGCTCGGAGTCTTCCAGGAAGGTTTCCAGCAACTGCAGGTAGCCATCTTCCATGACCTCCCGCAAGTCACTCAGCACCTTCTGATCAATATGCATGTCCGCCACTTGCTCACTCCTTGATCAAGCCTGATTAGGCCCGAGCCGCGCAATCCGGCTCACCATTGAAACTCCACGCGCGCCAAGCGTCCACCCTCCAACCACTGGGCATTGCCGGCCAACCGCCGCACCAGGCTCACCCCTCGCCCACTGAAGCCCTGCTCCACCGGCGTGGCGACCGACAGGCGCTCCACGTCGAAGCCTGCGCCGCTGTCGCGGACCTCGATGATCAGACGCCCACCCGCACCTTGAGGTTCCACCCGCAGGGCAATGCCGACGCTGCCGTGCACCCGCTGCCCCAAGCGCTCGGCGCGCAGGCGATAGTACTCGGCGAAGCCTTTGGCGTCGCGCTTGAGCGCCGAGTCCAGCCCCAGCACGCCATGCTCCAGCGCGTTGGAGTACAGCTCGCTGAGCACACTGTGCAACTTGCCGCTGCTGGGCCTGAGCCCGTGGATTTCCTGCAACAGCTGTACCAGGTAAGGAACCGGGTTGAAGCGCCCCAGGCTCTCGCCCCGCAACTCGAACTGCATCGACCAGTCCAGCGGACTGGAACGACCACTGTCGGAGTACACCACCGCCTGCGGCACTACATGTTCAGGCGCCAGCATACGGATATCGCACAGGCTGATATCGTCACGAGACTGGCCGCCGAAGCCCGCCAGTGCCTGCATGACCTCGTCGAACAACACCACCGGATCGCGGTTGGCCGCCAGCACTTCCAACAGACGCTCCACGCCGAACAGGCATTCCCGGGCATCCCCGGTGTCGACCACGCCATCGGACAACAGGAACAATCGCTCTCCCGCCGCAAGCGGCCTCACCTCGGTGGTATCGTCGAACTGGTCGGGCGACAGGATGCCCAACGGCAGGTGACGCGAAGGCAACACCTCGAGCACCTCGCCTTGCGCCGACAGCCGATAGCCATCCGGCATGCCACCGTTCCAGAGTTCCACGGTTTCTCGCTGGAAACTCAGGTTGAGCAACAGCGCACAACAGAACATGTCCACAGGCAGGATGCGCTTGAGCTTGGCGTTCATCTCCCGCAGCGTTTCGACCAGGCCGTAGCCCTTGGCGGTCATGCCATAGAACACCTCCGCCAGCGGCATGGCGCCGACCGCGGCCGGCAGGCCATGGCCGGTAAAATCCCCCAGCAGCACATGCATGTCGCCCGAAGGGGTAAACGCCGCCAACAACAGATCGCCATTGAACAGCGCGTAGGGCGATTGCAGGTAGCGGATGTTCGAGGCACCCAGGCAACCGGAGTGGGCGACCTTGTCGAACACCGCCTTGGCCACCCGCTGCTCGTTGAGCAGGTGATGGTGATGGCGGGCGATCTGGTCGCGCTGCTCCAGCACCGTCGCCTGCAGGCGACGCAAGCGATCCATGGCACGAATCTTAGCTGCCAGGATGACGGCGCTATAGGGTTTGGCCATGAAATCGTCGCCCCCGGCCTCCAGGCAACGCACCAGCCCCTCCTCTTCATTAAGAGAAGTCAGGAAGATGATCGGCACCAGCGCCTCGCCGGCCAGCGACTTGATCCGCCGCGCCGCCTCGAAGCCATCCATCACCGGCATCAGCGCATCGAGCAGCACCAGCTGCGGCCGCCGCTCGGCGAACAACTTCACTGCCTGCTCGCCGTTCTCGGCCGTGACCACCTCATGCCCCTGGCGCCGGACGATCTGCGCCAGCAATAGCCTGTCCGCGGCGCCGTCCTCGGCCACCAGCACGGTCAACGGCTGATCGGCGGACATGGCCACGCTCAACTGATGTCGAACAGCTTTTCGAAGTTGGAGATCGCCAGGATCTTGCGCACATCAGGGCTGGCATGGACCACACGGATATCCGAATCCTCGCCACCGACATGGTCGCGCAGCAACAGCAACATGCCCAACGCCGAGCTGTCGAGATACGTGGCCTCCTTCAGGTCGACCACCACCGAATCCGGGCGCGGGCGCTGATGCTCGTAGGCGTCCCTGAATTCCTGATGCTTGCCGAAATCGAAACGACCCTTGACCTTGATCGTCAGCTTTTTCCCATCCTGTGAAAAATCAGTTTCGACTGCCATGCGAGCGATTCCTTCGATGATGGCGAATGCGACTTCTGAAGGTTTAGCAGGCGCTGGCGACAGGCGCCAGTCAGGTCGATCAGGGGTGGCTCTGGCGCGGGAGGCGCTGGGACAGCTCATCGAGCAACTTCTGCTCGCGCTTGTCCTCGGCCCGGCGCGCTTCATCCAGGTAGCGCTGGACCAGCTTGCGCAGCCCTTCGACCCGAGCATAGGCCTGCTGCCAGGTGTTGCGGGCGTTGTTCAGGTTGTTCTGGTGCCAGGCCATGCTCTGGCGCTGCTGGGTCATCGCCGTCTCCAGCTGCCCGAGGAAGCGCTGATAGTTGACCAGCCAGTTGCCGTCGACGCCCTGGCTGCCGCGATTGATCCACTGCTGCTGATAGGCCTCGCGAAAACTCTCGAGCTCGGCCTGCTTGGCCTGGGCATCGCTGAGCAGCCTCTGGAAATGCCCCAGGCGCTGGGCGGCCTTGCGCTCGGCCTCCTCGGCCATGTCCACCACCGGCACCAGGCGTGCCGCTCGGCTGGGCTGGGCCATGGTCTATCAGCCCGCCGGCGGCGCGAACACCGCAGCCAGTTCTTCACGGCTCTGTGCCATGCCGACGTTCTCATCCAGGCGCTGGCGCAGGAAGTCCACCAGCTTGGGTTGCAAGGCGATGGCCAGGTCCGTCTCCGGATCGCCACCGGCCACATAGGCGCCGACGCTGATCAGGTCGCGGCTCTGCGACAGGCGCGACCACAGCTGCTTGAACTTCTGCGCCTGACGCAGGTGATCGGGATCGACCACCTGGGGCATGACCCGGCTGATCGAGGCCTCGATGTCGATGGCCGGGTAGTGCCCTTCCTCGGCCAGGCGCCGGGACAGCACGAAGTGACCGTCAAGCACACCCCGCGCCGAGTCGGCGATCGGGTCCTGCTGGTCGTCGCCCTCGGACAGCACCGTGTAGAACGCGGTGATCGAACCACCGCCCGGCTCGCCATTACCGGCCCGCTCCACCAGCTTGGGCAGCTTGGCGAACACCGACGGCGGATAACCGCGGGTGGCGGGGGGCTCGCCGATGGCCAGGGCGATTTCGCGCTGGGCCTGGGCGAAACGGGTCAGCGAGTCCATCAGCAACAGGACATTCTTGCCCTTGTCGCGGAAATACTCGGCAATGCGCGTGCAATACATCGCTGCGCGCAGACGCATCAACGGCGCATCATCCGCCGGCGAGGCGACCACCACCGAGCGCTTGAGCCCCTCTTCGCCGAGGATGTGCTCGATGAACTCCTTCACTTCCCGACCCCGCTCGCCGATCAGGCCGACCACGATGATCTCAGCCTCGGTAAAGCGGGTCATCATGCCCAGCAGCACCGACTTACCGACACCGGTACCGGCGAACAGGCCCAGGCGTTGGCCGCGGCCGACGGTGAGCAAGCCATTGATGCTGCGGATACCGACATCCAGCGGCTGGCTGATCGGATCACGGTTGAGCGGGTTGATGATCGGGCCGTCCATCGGCACCCAGTCCTCGGCCTTCATCCCACCCTTGCCATCCAGAGCGCGACCGGCGCCGTCGAGCACCCGGCCAAGCATGCTCATGCCCATCGGCAAGCGACCGCTGTCGTCCAGCGGCACCACGCGCGCACCGGGAGCAAGGCCGACAATGCTGCCGACCGGCATCAGGAACACCTTGCTGCCAGCAAAGCCCATGACTTCGGCCTCCACCTGCACCGGGTGATAGCTGTCGTCGTTGATCACCAGGCAGCGACTGCCCACCGCGGCGCGCAGGCCTTCAGCCTCGAGGGTGAGGCCGACCATGCGCAGCAGGCGCCCTTCGACGATCGGCTGGTCGGGCAGCTTCATCGCGTCGGCGTAGCCCTCCAGGCGCTTGCCGAAGCTGGTGCGGTCAAGGCGCATCGGATTCACCCGCCGGCACGTCCAGCTCGACGGATATATCCGCAGCAGCAGGGTGCAGGGCCTGGTCGTGAGACTGGTCGAACAATTGCGTCACGGCCTTTTCGATGCGGGTCTCCATGGTCGCGTCGATACGACTGTGAGCGGTCTCGATCCGGCAGCCGCCCGGCAGCAACGACTCATCCTCGAGCAGTTTCCAGCTCTCCTCATGACGCTCGCGCAAGGCCTTGGCCAGCTCGAAATCCTGCGGATTGAGGTGGATACGGATGTTGTCGGCGCCCATCGGCAGCAGTTTCAGCGCCTCACGCAGGACGTGGGTGATCTGGCTCGAATCGCTGCGCAACTCACGACCGATGACCTGGCGGGCCATGCTGGCAACCAGTTGCACCAGGGCTTTCTCGATCTGGGTGTCCTGCTCGGCAATGGGCTCGAGCAGATGGTTCATGACCTGTTCGAGGCTGGCCAATTTGGCCGCCAGGGCCACTTCGGCCTCCTGGCGAACCTTAAGCTGAGTGCTATGGAAGCCTTCGCGCTCGCCAGTGGCGAAGCCTTCGTTGTAGGCCTCCTGACGGATGGCCTCGAGCTCTTCGAGGGTCAGCGGCTGGACTTCCTCCAGCGGCACCTCCTCGACTTCTTCCTCGATGACCTCAGGCTCCGGCTCGGGTTGCGGCTCGGGCTCGGGGTCGAAGCTTGGCAGCGCCCACACATCCACGCCCTCGAGGTCGCGGGCACGGATCAGGTCGCTGGGGTGTTCGGTGGTGGACATGTTTTCAGGTACTCAAAAGCCATCTGCAACCAACGCGCCCCCTGTAGGAGCGGCCTTGTGCCGCGAAAGGGCTGCAAAGCAGCCCTCGATCTCGATGTCACCGCAAAATTGTCGGGGCAGCCTTGCTGCCCTTTCCGGCCGGTCCGACGCATCGGCGAGGCCGCTCCTACAAGGGACCGCGTCGCCCCGCTGATCAGATCATTTCCTCGGCGCCCTTGCCGCCCAGCACGATCTCGCCGGCCTCGGCCATACGGCGGGCGATGGTGAGGATTTCCTTCTGCGCCGTTTCCACGTCGCTGACCCGCACCGGCCCCTTGGCCTCCAGGTCGTCGCGCAGCAGCTCCGACGCACGCTTGGACATGTTCTTGAAGATCTTGTCCTTGACCCGCTCGTCGGCGCCCTTGAGCGACACCACCAGCACGTCCGAGGACACCTCGCGCAGCAGCGCCTGGATGCCACGGTCGTCGACGTCGGCCAGGTTGTTGAAGACGAACATCAGGTCTTCGATCTGCTCCGACAGGTCGCTGTCGATCTCGCGAATCGAGTCCATGAGCGCGCCTTCCACGGAACTGTCGAGGAAGTTCATGATGTCGGCGGCGCGCTTGATGCCACCCAGGGTGGTGCGCGCGGCATTGGAGTTGCCGGAGAACTGCTTCTCGAGGATCTGGTTGAGCTCCTTGAGCGCCGCCGGCTGCACGGTGTTGAGCGACGACACGCGCAGGACGATGTCCAGGCGCACCTTGTGGTCGAAGTTGCTCAGCACCTCGCCAGCCTGGTCGGGGTCGAGGTAGGCGACCACGATGGCCTGGATCTGCGGGTGCTCGTAGCGGATGACGTCGGCCACGGCACGCGGCTCCATCCACTTGAGGCTGTCCAGGCCGCTGGTGTTGCCACCGAGCAGGATGCGGTCGATCAGGCCGTTGGCCTTGTCCTCGCCAAGAGCCTGGTTGAGCATCTTGCGGATATAGCCGTCGGAACCGACGCCCAGGCTGGTCTGGTCGCCGACGATCTCGACGAACTCGCTCATCACCTGCTCGACCTGCTCGCGATGGACGTTGCCCATCTGCGCCATGGCCACACCGACCCGCTGCACTTCCTTGGGCCCCATGTGGCGCAGGACCTGCGCGGCATCGGTCTCGCCGAGCGAGAGCAGGAGGATGGCCGCCTTGTCGACGCGGCTCAGCTTGGCGGTAATGGCTCGATTGTCACTCATCGGCGTTGATCCACTCTTTCACGACCTGGGCCACGCGGCCCGGGTCTTCGGCCACCAGGCCCTTGATTGCGTTGAGCTGTGCCTCGTAACCCTCGCTCGGGCTCGGCAACAGAATGCTTGTCGGGCCACCCAGGCTGACGCGGTCGTTGGCCAGTTCGCCATCCAGACCGATCATGCCGCCCAGCTCCATGTCGCTGTCCGTGGCAGCCTGCTTGCCGCCACCTGTGATGTTGTTGAGCACCGGACGCAGCACGCCGAACACCAGCACCAGGATGAACAGCACGCCCAGCACCTGCTTGACGATGTCCCAGAACCACGGCTGCGAGTAGAACGGAATGTCGACCAGCTCGTCGCCACGGTCGGCGGCGAACGGCACGTTGATCACGGTGACGCTGTCGCCACGGCTGGCATCGAAGCCCACCGCGTCCTGCACCAGGCGGGTGAAGCGCGCCAGGTCTTCGGCACCCCACGGAGTGCGGGTGGCTTCGCCGGTGGCCGCGTCGAGCTTGACCTGGTCGTCCACCACCACGGCCACCGACAGGCGGGTCAGGCGACCTTGCTGCTGACGGGTGTGGCTGATGGAGCGGTCCAGCTCGAAGTTCTTGGTGCTCTGCTGACGCTTGTCGCTCGGGTACGGCGCGAGCATCGGCTGGCCGGTGGCCGGGTCCATGATCTGCTGGCCGTTGGCGTCCACCAGCGGCTGACCAGGCTGGATGGCACCGGCCGGCGTGGCGGCGGCCTTGGCGTTTTCGGGCGCGGAGGCGCCGGCCGGCGGCTGATTGCTCAGGGCGCCCGGCACACCTTGCGGGCCCTGGCTGCTGGCACGCTGTTCGTTGACCGACTGTTCGCTGCGCAGCGCCGGTTGGTCTGGATTGAACTGCTCGGAGGTGGATTCGACGGCGCTGAAGTCGACGTCGGTCGACACCTCGGCCTTGTAGCGGTCGTTGCCCAGCACCGGCTGGAGGATATTGTGCACGCGCTGGGTGAGCATGCCTTCCATGCGGCGGCTGTAGTCGAACTGCTTGCCCGCCATGGTCAGGGCGGTGTCCTGCAACTGGTCGGAAAGCAGGTTGCCCTTCTGGTCGACCACGGTCACCTGGGACTTGTCGAGCTCCGGAACACTGGTGGCCACGAGGTTGACGATGGCCATCACCTGGCCCGCCTCCAGGGCGCGGCCCGGGTACAGTTCGACCAGCACCGAGGCGCTGGGCTTGCGCTCGTCACGCACGAACACCGAGCTTTTCGGGATCGCCAGGTGCACGCGGGCGGCCTTGACATTGTTCAGGCTCGACACGGTACGCGCCAGCTCGCCTTCCAGGCTGCGACGGTAGCGGGTGGCTTCCATGAACTGGCTGGTGCCCAGGCCCTGCTCCTTGTCGAGCAACTCGAAGCCGACGTTGCCATCGCTTGGCGCGACACCGGCGGAGGCCAGCTTCAGGCGCGCACGGGAGAGGTCGTCGGCCTTGACCAACAGGGCGCCGGAGTTCGGCTCCACGCGATAGGGGATATCGGCGGCGGTCAGGGCATCGATCACCTGCTTGGTGTCGGTGCCCGCCAGGCTGCCGTACAGCGGCCGGTAATCCGGCTGCTGCGACCACAGCACCACGGCGAAACCGATGGCCACGCTGGCGGCCAGGCCGACCAGCAGGCCGACCTGACGCAGCATGGGCATCTGCGAGATGTTTTCCAGGAACGCCATGCCGAACAGCGGCGGCTTGGCCGCTGGCGGACCACTCTTGGCGGGGGCGTTATCGACGACTGCTTCGGCCATGACTCACTCTCGCCCTTATACCGGCATCTGCATGATGTCCTGGTACGCCTGTACCAGCTTGTTGCGCACCTGGGTCAGGGCCTGGAACGACACCGAGGCCTTCTGCGAGGCGATCATCACATCGGTCAGGTCGACCCCGCTCTTGCCGATCTCGAAAGCGTTGGACAGCTGGGAGGAGGCCTGCTGCGTTTCATGCACCTTGCCAATGGCCTGGCCAAGCATGTCGGCAAAGCTGCTCTGGCCTGGCGCCAGTTCAGGCGCGGCGACAGCCTTGGGCTGGGACATGGCTTCGGCCTGCATGGCACGCATGTCCAACATCAGACGATTGAATTCAACACCTTGGGTCATGGACTTCTCTCTCCGGCTGCCGCACTTTTTTTGACACTCGTGCAGCGAATGGGTTGGAACTAGCAAGAGGAGTGCCAGCCAACCCGAAAATCATTCAAAACGACGCATCAACCGAACAGGCTGGCCTCGACATCCAGGCCCGCGTCACGCATCTGCGCGAGCTTGTAGCGCAAGGTGCGCGGACTGATCCCCAGGCGCTCGGCAGCCTCCTTGCGACGGCCGCGCTCAGCACGCAAGGTATCGATGATCATCTGGAACTCATGACGACGCATGTCGTCGCCCAGCCCGCCAACCTCGGCAACCGGCTCAACGGACAATGGCTCAATAGTGGCCACTTTCGGCGCCGACAATGGAATGGCGCCGGCCAGACAGAAATCCGCCGCCTCGATCACACCACCCTGCTGCAGGATCAGCGCCCGCTGCACGGCGTTATCCAGCTCCCGCACATTACCCGGCCAGGCATACGCCTGCAGGCACGCCCGCGCCTCGCTGGACAGGCACACCTGGGCATGGCGCATCTTGCGGGCATGGCGCGCCAGCAGCCGCTCGGCCAGCGGCAGGATATCGGCAGGACGCTCGCGCAGGGAGCGCCAGGCCATGGGGAATACCGAAAGGCGGTAGTACAGGTCTTCACGGAAACGGCCGGCCGCCACCTCCCCCACCAGGTCGCGGTTGGTCGTGGCAAGGATGCGGATGTCCAGGGCGATGGGCTTGCGCCCACCGACGCGCTCGACTTCGCGCTCCTGCAGCACCCGCAGCAGCTTGGCCTGCAAGCCGAGCGGCATCTCGGAGATCTCGTCCAGCAACAAGGTGCCACCGTCGGCCTGCTCGAACTTGCCCGCCTGGGCGGCGATCGCCCCAGTGAAGGCGCCCTTTTCATGGCCGAACAGGGTCGCCTCGAGCATGTTGTCCGGGATTGCCGCACAGTTGATCGCCACGAAGGGCTGGTCCGCCCGCCGCGATTGCTGATGAATATAGCGCGCCAGCACTTCCTTGCCGGTTCCCGACTCGCCGGAGATCAGCACGGTGGAGTCGCTTTGCGCAACCCGTGCCGCCAATTCCAGCAATTGCCGGCTGGCCGGCTCGCACGCCACCGGCCCCTCGTCATCGCTGCCGGCAGCGCTGCCGACGGCATGACGCGCCACCAGGCCGTTCAGCGCCGCGGGCTCGAAAGGCTTGACCAGGTAATCGACAGCCCCCTGGCGCATGGCCTCCACCGCCCGCTCCACCGCCGCATGGGCGGTCATCAGCAACACCGGTAGCTGTGGGTGCTGCCGACGCAGCTGGGCGAGCAGTTGATGACCGTCCATGCCCGGCATGTTCACGTCGCTGACCACCAGGCTGAACGACTCTTCAGCCACCGCCAGCAAGGCCTCCTCGGCACTGCCGACGGCACGGTGGCAGAAACCGCCGATCTCCAGGGTATCGGCCAACGCCTGGCGCAGGACCCGATCATCCTCGACCAGCAGCACCTTGACGCTCATTGATTGACCTCCCCACGACCATCGATCAACGGCAGTAGCACGATGACACAGGTGCCACGGCCAAGCCTGGAGCGTAGCTGCAGGGTACCGCGGTGCGCGCGCACCACCGCCTGGACCACCGCCAACCCCAGGCCGGTGCCGGTCGCCTTGGTGGTCACGAACGGCTCGCCCAGGCGCGCCAGCAGCTGCTCGTCGATACCGCTGCCGGCATCGCTGACGCACACGCGCAGGTTGTCGTCGCGACGCGACAGGTGCACCTTGAGTTTCGCCGGCCCGCTGCTGGCCTGCAGGGCATTCTCGATCAGGTTGAGCAAGGCGCCGACCAGGGTGTCACGGTTGCACAGCAACTCCCCCAGGCGACTGTCGCACTGCCAGCGCACCGCATGCCCCTCGACATGGGCATGAGCTGCCTGTTGCAGCGCCTGGAACAACGCCTTCGGGCTGATGCGGTCATTGAGCGGCAATTCCCCGCGGGCGAACACCAGCATGTCGCGAACCTGGTGCTCGAGTTCGTGGAGACGCTCCTTGAGGTTACCGGCAAAACGCAGCCGGGTTTCGTCCGTCAATACCTGCTGCGGTTCGGCCAGGTGGCCGGCATAGAGCATCGCCGCCGAGAGCGGCGTGCGGATCTGGTGCGCCAGGGAGGCGATCATGCGGCCCAGGGACGACAGGCGTTCGTGCCGCGCCAGCTGATCCTGCATGCGGCGGGTTTCGGTCAGGTCGTTGAGCAGCACCAACTGCCCCGGCTCGGCATCCAGCGAGCGCGTCGCGATGGACAACCGACGCCCGTCACGCAGGGAGACCTCATGACCGTCATCGTCACGCGGCGCGAAACTGCGGGCGATCACCTCGCGCCAGCGCATGCCGATCAATGGCTCGCCGAGCAACTCGCAGGCCGCCGGATTGGCTTCACGCACACACCCTTCTGCGTCGATCACGATCACCCCGCCCGGCAGCAGGTCGAGCAGGTTCTGCAGGCGATTGGCCAGGCGCTCCTTCTCATCGAGCTCGGCCATGCGCTGCGCACTGACCACCGCCAGCTCACCCTTGAGCTCGCTGACCCGGGTCTCGAGCATGGTGTAGGACTGGCTCAGCTGGCTGGAAACCTGATCGAACAGGGCGAACGCCTGCTCAAGACCCTGCCGGCTTTCCTGCTCGAGCGGGGTGTGCCCGCGCGGATCGGCGGCATGGGAACGGTGGGCGGCCTGGGGCATCGTGCTCTCTCGCATGGCTGACCGTCATAAAAACGGTATGTTGCCTGCGGTGTAGCAATAGCCGTGCCGGAGATGGGGATAATCGAATGCGGGATCGTTGATCGGAGGCAATGGCCGGGGCTATCACAGCCCCCGACCATTGCGACCAGGCAAGACAGGATCAGTCGTCCGCCTGTTCCTCACCACCTTGGCGGCTCATGCCGTACTTGCGCATCTTCTCCACCAGCGTGGTGCGACGGATGCGCAGGCGCTCGGCGGCACGGGCGACAATGCCATTGGCATCGTCCAGCGCCTGCTGAATCAGCCCCTGCTCCAGGCTGCCGAGGTAGTCCTTGAGGTCCAGCCCCTCGGGCGGCAGCATGGCGTGGCTGGCGAAGTTCGGCGCATGGCCGTTGATCGCCACGCGCTCCTCGAGATCGGAGCGCAGGCTGTCGACCAGCTGCTCATCCTCGTCATCCACATAACGGAACTTCTTCGGCAGCTCCGCCACGCCGATCACCCCGTACGGGTGCATGATCGCCATGCGCTCGACCAGGTTGGCCAGCTCGCGGACGTTGCCCGGCCAGCCGTGGCGGCACAGCGACATGATCGACGCGGAATTGAAGCGGATCGAGCCGCGCTTTTCGTGCTCCATGCGCGAGATCAGCTCGTTCATCAGCAACGGGATGTCTTCCACCCGCTCACGCAATGGCGCCATCTCGATCGGGAACACGTTCAGCCGGTAATACAAATCCTCGCGGAAGGTCCCGTCCTCGATCATGGTCTCGAGGTTCTTGTGCGTCGCGGCGATGATGCGCACGTCGATGCTCTGGGTCTTGTTGCTGCCGACCCGCTCGAAGGTGCGCTCCTGCAACACGCGCAGCAGCTTGACCTGCATCGGCAGCGGCATGTCGCCGATTTCGTCGAGGAACAGCGTGCCGCCGTTGGCCAGCTCGAAGCGCCCGGCACGACTGGTGATCGCCCCGGTAAAGGCGCCCTTCTCGTGGCCGAACAGTTCGCTTTCAAGCAGCTCCGCCGGAATCGCCCCGCAGTTGACCGGCACGAACGGCGCCTCGCGACGCTTGGAGTGGTAGTGCAGGTTGCGCGCCACCACTTCCTTGCCGGTGCCTGACTCGCCGAGGATCAGCACACTGGCATCGGTGTCGGCCACTTGCTGCATCATCTGCCGCACATGCTGGATGGCACGACTGGTGCCCACCAGGCTGCGGAACAGGTTGGGCTCGCGCTGGCGACCACGCTCGCGGGCCTGGTCGTACATCTCGCGATAGACCTGGGCACGGTGCAGGGAGTCGAGCAACTGGCTGTAGCTCGGCGGCATCTCGAGGTTGGACAGCACACGGCGGCGCAGGTCCTCGGGGAAGTCCGCGGAAGAAATTTCACCCAGAAGCAGAACCGGAAGGAACTCATCCCACCCAGCCACTGTCTTAAGGAGCCCCAGCACGCTGGCCGGGGCATTTACGGTACCGATCAGGACGCACAGCACTTCACGGCTGGAAGACAAACCCTCGACCACCTGCTGCCAGTCGTCGCTGGAGCAGGACAGGTTTTCTTCGCCGAGAAAATTCAGGACCACCGCCAGATCGCGGCGGCGTTCGCTGTCGTCATCGATCAGGAGAATCTTGGTTTCACGCCACATGCAATAGCAACTTCCCTAGTCATATCGGCGCCCGAAGGCGTGCACGACATCATTCCGACTGAATGGTCAGTGTTCGGACGTCTGAATTTCGAAAACAGCCACTAGTAAAGTCAAAAAACGGCACACAGTCAAATTTATGGCGCGCTGATTTTTGTGTCACCTGTGGTCAGGTGAACAAATGGTATACCTTTGTCGCGTTTTCCGCCTGACGTATCTTCGCCATCTCGTCGACTACCGATTGACGCTCACCACTTGCAACTTCGATTAGCTGCCGATAGACAGCCTGCAACTGCTCCAGGCTGGCACGCACCTCATCCTCGTTCGACAGCGCCTCGGCCAGCACATCGTCGACGCACAGGCGGCACTCCAGATCCAGCTCGCCAACCGCCTCCCAGTCACGACTGGCCAGGGCGGCGAGCAGCAGCTCGCGGGTCTGGTCGATACGCTCGATCACCTCACTCATGACAACCTCCTGGTTCAGGGCGCCGGCTGCTGTTCGCCGATCGCATCCCAGCCTTCCTTGACCGTGATCAGCAGGCGCGCGACTTCGTCGATGATCGCAGGATCGCTCTTGACGTTGGCCTCGACCAGGCGACGACTCATGTAAGTGTACAGGTTGTCCAGGTCGGTCAGGCTGTCGGCGTGGTTTTCCAGGTCAAGGCCCTCGCGCAGGCCGCCGATGATATCGATGGCCTTGCCGATCAGAATGCCCTTCTGGGCGACATCCTTGCGGGCAATGGCGCCCTTGGCCTGGGCCAGGCGATCGAGACCGCCCTGCATGAGCATCTGCACCAGGCGGTGCGGACTGGCCTCGGACGTCTGTGCCACGCCATTGACTTTCTGGTATTGCCGAAGGGCCAACATCGGGTTCATGGATCTACCTCGTTGCAGCGAAAAGGTGCATATACCTCTTGTATCGCCGCCGCGTCAAAAAACTTTAGCCGGAAAAGACAAAGCCCGGCACGCCTGTGAGGCGCCGCCGGGCTTTTGTCATGCTCGATCGATCAGGACTTCTTGGCCTGGGCGTTGATCGCCTCGAAGATCGAGGTGATCTGCTCGCCCTGCTTCTTCATCTTGGCCAGGGCCGCATCGAGCGCGGAGAACTTCTTGGTCAGCGACGCTGTCAGCAACTCGGTACGACGATCCAGTGCAGCCTGCTGGTTCTGCAGATCCTTGGTCGCCTTGTCGAGGTTGTTCTTGCGCGAATCCAGCGTACCACCAGACGCATTGTACGGATCGATCGCCTTGTTCATTCGCTCGAACAGGCCATTGGCACCAGAGAACAATTCCTGGATTTCCGGGCCGAGCTTCTTGTCGTTCAGCGCAGTATTGAACTTGGTGCTGTTGAACTCAAGCGTACCATCATTCTTGGTATTGACACCCAGCTGACTGAGGGTGGTCAGCTTGTCACCGGCGCCTACATCAGCCAGCACCTTGCGCACGTCACTCACCAACGAACGCGTGGTCGGATCGTTGGTCAGCGGACCAAGACTCTTGACATTGCCACTCGCGTCCTTCTCTGGCGTCACCAGCGAAGTGATAGCCTTCTGCAGGGTGTTGTAGGCATCGACGAACGACTGCACCGACTTCTGCAGCCCTTGGTTGTCGAGCGCCACAGTTACCTTGACGCCGGTGGCGGAAGTCGGCGCGGTGGTACCGGTAAGCTCAAGGGTCAGGCCACTGATCGCCTTGTCCACGGTATTGGTCGGGCTGGTCAGTGGCAGGCCGTCAATGGAGAACTTCGCATCCTGAGCCACTGCACTGATGTAGCCAGCACCGCTACCTGAAATCGGCTGGGTACCATTGATTGCCAATTCCGGAATACCACCGACGGAAATGTCGCTGCCCGCACCGGTCGTGGTGGAACTGAACACCAGTCGCGAACCACCCGCCTCGTTGATGATGTTGGCGGTGATCCCCTTGGTGCTCATTTCCTTGTTGATCTGGTCACGCACGCTCTGCAGCGTCGCACCGCTGGCAACGTTGAGCTTGTAGTCCTTGCCACCCTGGCTGATGACCAGCTCGCCAGCACCGATCGCCGTGCCAGCGCCACCCGCAAACTTCTGGCTGGCAACCTTGGAGCCGGTGGCCAATTGCTCGACCTTGATATCGTACGAGCCGGCAACCGCAGTGTTGCCAGACTTGATCTTGACCACTTTTTCGTCAGCGGAAGTGCCGGCGAATGCATTGAAAGAAGGAGCATCCTTGTCGTTGAGCTTCTTCATCGCATCCTGGAACGCCGTGAGGGCGCTGCGCAGGGAGCCGATGCCGGAGATCATCGCCGAGTTGTTGCTCGTCTGCCGGGCAATCTGATTGGCCTTGGCCGATGTATCGGCATTCACCAACACTTTGACGATGTTGGCGATGTCGAGCCCATAGCCTGCACCCGTGCTGGTAGTAATCGGGCTTGCCATGCTGTTGCTCCTCTCTTCAATGCGTCAGCCCCGCTCCTGCAAGGCCAACTTGAATTACATGATGGTGTTCGCCGCCACTCAGACCTTGGCGTCGAACAGAACACTCTTGACATCGCTCAGGCTGTGAGCAATCCGCAGCGCCTCTTCGGAGGGCAACTGTCGGATCAACTCGCCCGTTTCGCTGGCGATGACCTTGACCACGATCTTACCGGATTCTTCGTCAGTGACGAATTCCAGGTTACGTCGCGTTTCCTTCAAGAACTTCTCGATTTCCGAGACAGCACCTTTGACATCATTTGCAGCCTGCACCTTGTCGGCGCCCTGCACCTTGCCCGGATCCTGCTGCTTCTCGCCGTCACCGGAAGTGCCTGGCGACCGCGCAACCGGTTTTTCAGCAACCTGCTCGGCCGTGCGTGCAGCCGGGTAAGACAGGTTCAGCTTGACGCTCATGTCCATGTCCAGCACCTCACAATGAAAAGGCGGGGAAGCGCCTGGAGAGCACTCCCCCGCCATCAGCTATCAGGCAGATTAGCCCAGCAGCTTCAGAACTGCCGACGGCAGCTGGTTGGCCTGGGCCAGAACCGAGGTCGAAGCTTGCTGCAGGGTCTGCTGCTTGGTCAGCTGGGCAGTTTCAGCAGCGAAGTCGGTGTCCTGTACACGGCCACGAGCAGCTTCGGCGTTCTCGTTGACGTTTTGCAGGTTGTTGATGGTGCTGGTCAGACGGTTCTGGGCAGCACCCAGATCAGCACGCGAGGTGTTGATTGCCTGCAGAGCGTCGTCGATGGCGCTCATGGCAGCAGTGAAGTTGGCTTCGATGTTGGCGCTGGTGCCAGTGATGGCCTTGCCGTTCAGACCGCTCAGAGCGCCACCGGTGCCGGTGCTCATCGAGGAGCTCAGGCTGATGGTGATCTGGTTGTCGCTACCGATGTTGGAACCAACCTGGAAGGTCATGACACCGGAGCTACCGTTGAGCAGCTTCTTGCCGTTCAGCTCGGTGCTGCTGGCGATACGGTCGATTTCCTTCAGCATCGACTGGAACTCTTTGTCCAGTGCTTCACGGTCCAGGGTGCTGTTGGAGTCGTTTCGCGACTGGTTGGCCAGTTCCCGCATGCGCTGCAGCATGTTGGTCTGCTCTTGCATCGCGCCTTCAGCGGTCTGGGCGATGGAGATACCGTCGTTGGCGTTCTTGATAGCCATGGTCTGACCACGGATCTGCGAGGTCATGCGGGTAGCGATCTGCAGGCCGGCGGCGTCGTCTTTGGCGCTGTTGATTTTCAGGCCGGAGGACAGACGGGTCATCGAAGTGCTGAGTGCGTCGGAAGCACGGTTCAGGTTCTTCTGAACGCCCAGAGAGGTGGTGTTAGTGTTTACAGTCAAAGCCATGACGAATTCCTCGTTGGATTGGGTACTACGGCTTCCGGCCTTGGCAATTCGCCGGGTGGTTGGCCTAGAGAACCTTCGTAATGTTTATCGTCGCCAGGGCAGTTTGCTTTAGGGCGAATTCTCAAATTTTTTACTGGCACCCTGCCACCCTCAATGAATTCAGGGATTTGACGCCAGAAACTCAACCCCAGAACAAAAAAAAACGCCGACCACTTGTGGTCGGCGCTTCTGCTGAACACCCACTTTCGGTCAAGTGGCGCGCTCGATAATGGCCGACCCCCAGGACAGGCCCACGCCAAAACCACTCAGGGCGACGCGCTGGTGCTGCGATCCGAGCACATGCTTCTCCAGCAGCAGCGGGATGCTCGACGAAACGGTATTGCCGGTTTCGACCATATCCTTGACGAACCTGGCCTTGTGCTCGCCTTCACAGAACCGCGCGGAAACGGCATCGACAATCGCTGCGCTGCCCTGGTGCAGGCAGTACAGGTCGACATCCTCGGCCTTCAATTGACTGGCCTCGAGCAACTTATGCAAGTGCGCAGGCACCTTGACCAGGGCGAAGTTGTAGACCTGGCGGCCGTTCATGAAGAATTTGCCATCGGTGGTACGCAGATGCTCGGCACCGGCACCATCACTGCCAAACAGCGACTTGCCCAATTGCCAGATCGCACCCTCCCCCATCCAGGTGGCAGTGGCGGCATCGCCGAACAGCATGGTGGTATTGCGATCCTCTGGGTCGACGATCTTCGAATAAGGGTCAGCGGTCAGCAACAAGCCGTTCTTCAGGCCTGCGGCCTCCATGAAGCCCTTCATCGCGTACAGCCCATAGACATAGCCCGAGCAGCCCAGCGAGATGTCGAACGCGGCAAGGGCGGTCGACAGCCCAAGCTTGTGCTGAACGATGGCCGCCGTGTGCGGCAGGCCTTCCGCGTCACCGTTCTGGGTGACGACAATGACGACATCTATGGACGCCGGGTCCAGTGCCGGATTGGCAGCGAACAGATTTTTCGCGGCCTCGACACACAGGTCGGAGGTTTCCTGGGTATCGCCCTTGCGCGGCAGGAAGGTCGAACCGATCTTGCCGAAAATGAATTCTTGATCCTTGCCGAATTTCGCACCTTGGGCGTAGTTGTCGACGCCCTCCACAGGTACGTAACTGGCGATGCTTTTAATGCCAATCATTGTGGCTTCCCAATGGAAATGACGAAAAATCACGGGGCTGGCGACCAGAACCAAACGCCTGGCCTGGCATGTCGACATGGCTGCCCGCAGACTCAATGCACGTGTGATGCACGTTTTGACTGCCAGGTCACGGTTATACGACCAATCCTGTAATCCACGCAATGCCACCTGCGCTATTGAAGCGCCCGAAGACCTCACTGCGTCAGGCGGCGGCATTGCACCGCCGGCCTTCATTTCAACGCCAATGCCACTGCGACATTGCCCGCAGTACTTATGCCTTCCTTACCATGGCCTGCAGAATCCGAGAGGCTGAGCTCAATCGTGGGTCACTCCCTATAGGGGTCGATTGCACATTCAACAATTTGAAACCGCAGGCCAGGAAGAGGTTAGCGAGCGCAGCGGGTGAGAAAAAGTTGATATGTTCGTGCCAATGCCGCTTTTGCGACGGTGAAAGCGCCTGGTTGCCGACCATGAGCGCCTCATGCGGCAACTCCACGTAGAGCAAAGTCTCATCCCCCATGCATTGACGGATCTCGGCAAGCACATCCGTTGGATAGGGAACATGCTCAAGCACCTGGCGGCAGACAATGAGATCGTAAGCGACGCCTTCAACATCGCCCTTTGCGACGCTGCGAGTTCCCACCACGGTAGGTTTGCGGTCGATATCGAAGATGTCAGTCTGGTACCCATCCCCCTTGAACGGAGTGTTCGTGCCATCTCCCCCCCCCCAATCGAGGATGCGCACGGGGCTGAGGTACTGCAGAACGTAATCGATCGTCAGCCCCATTAGCTCGCTAGGCGCCCTCAAGGCAAGATTTCGCGCCTTGAAGCCGGGCTCATAGTGTTCTCGAAGTGCTTCGTATGCCTCACCGTAGTAGCCGTCATACAGGCAGGCCATCTCGCGGTCGGAAAAACGAATATCCAAGAACAACAATTCACATTGTGAACAATGAAGTGTATTGCACAGACAATACGCCATACCTTGGGGAATGGATTTCAGGCCCCACTGCTCATCAATGAGAACAGGCGCCAGCCCTAACGCCCGATGGGAAACGAACGGCATGAGAACAGCCGGCGACCGTTGCAGTTGCACACCACCACAGCAGATGCACTGTTGAGCCACGCGCTCACGTCGCAACGAAGCAGGGAAGTCGTTATTCATGCTTGCATTCCTGATACATCAAAGAAGAAGAGAGTCATTACGTACCGGTCAACGACCCACATGCTCCGCCGCATCCCGTATCGACCTTGCCAGGCTGTAACGCAGGGATAGCCCCAGTTCATCACGCGCCTTGCTGATTGCTGGCACGTAACGACTCCGGAAACTTCCAGGCGACTCTTCACGCCGAGCAATGCGCACAAGCTTCCCGGGCGCGAGTGTGTCGCGAACCAAGTGTGCCAGCTCACCGATCGTAATGACCTCATCAGAGCCTACGTTATAGGCATGCCCTGGCTTCCCGCTACTCAGGAGCACCTCTAGCCAGTGCGCCAGATCTCGCTGATCCATGTAGGTACGCACGGGCGTACCATCGCCATTCACTGCAATGATGGGTGAGCCAAGCGCATCCCTGATGAAATTGCCGATGGCGAAATGCACATCCAGAGGCAAGTCACGCCCGACGAAGGCAAAACAGCGGGCAATCACAACATCAAGCCCGTGCCGATGGCCATACAGGGCGCAAAGATGCTCGGCACAACGTTTGGCCACACTGTATGCATGTCCTGGCTCGAGCGGATCCGGCATGCCATTGTAACTTTCCACGATGCTCCCCATGCCTTGCGGCTGAGGCCCATAAACGCCACCAGAACTTGTCAGCAGGAAACGCGGAATACGATTGGCAACGGCATAGTCCAGCAGATGCCGGGTTCCGTCGACGATCTGCAGATAGCGCTCCAGCGGGCCGAGGGCAGGCCCGGTTGTCGAGTCAGCAGCCGCATGCAGCACATGCGTAAAATTCCGTGATACCGGCAGCGAATCCGGTACCAGAATGTCCCCCTCATGCAGGCGCAGCCAAGGCTGGCCCGCAAACTCAGGGCACCGTTCAAGGAATGCATACGGCATCCGACTTAGTACAGTAACCTTGGGTACCTGGGCGCCGGCATCTGCACATACCTGCCAATGCCGCAACAATGCGCGCCCGAAAAATCCCGTCCCCCCGGTCAGCAATACGTTCATGGGTTGGGTACAGCGTAGAGGACCGACTCGAATGTATTCGGGCAATGCTGGCGGATATAGAAACGGTAGTTCGGGCAGAATTCGAACAGCAGCTCCGGCAACTCCCAGAGATCTTCCGGGTTATGGTAGAGCGATACGATCAGCGTTGGACGGCTGCGACGAATGATCTGCTCGCCTCCCCTCAGTACCTGAGCCTCTGCCCCTTCGACATCGAGCTTGATGAGGTCAACCGGCATACAGGGCAGCATTTGATCCAAGGCCACCGCTGCGATCGAAGTGCCAGCACCATCCTGACTCAGGGAGCAAGCTTCTCCCTGTCCGGCGTTGAATGTCAGGATACTGTAGGTCTGGGCAGCGGCCATGGGCAAGCAAACGGCGTTGGTACCGCCAAGCGCTACCTGCCTTACCAGACGACTGAAGTTTTCCGCATCAGGCTCCAGCAAAAACGCTTGCTTGCAGGTAATGTCGGGGCACGCTATCAGCTCTTCGTAACTGTCACCATCATAGGCACCGCAGTCCACGTAGGTGATACCGCGGCCCCGCAACGCAGGCAAGGTCAATTCATTGATGTAGCGCGCCTCGCTGGAAAGGTAGCTGGCGTATTCCATATCCAGGCCAAGACGGAACGCGCACATGCGATACAGGATTTCCCGGCTTTGCTCATCAGCCAATTGCTCGGCCACTCCAGCAATTCGTCCCATTGCCTCTAACAGGAACGAACGGGCGCTGAGCCAGAATCGCCAGCCAAGATCTTGGGAAAATTGCTCGTACAGCATCCACGGCATCAACGGCGGTGCGAAACCTGCCTCGGCGGCAATCGTCAGCAGCTCATCATACGGCGTATCGCGATTGAAGATCCCAAGCGCCAGCCGCGCTCCCGAATGCTCCCGCGCCAATGCCTGCCAGTCCAGCACAGGCAGGTCAAGCACGGTTGCCACACGGGGAGCGGTCTCGACAAAGCCCGCCACGACAATACCTTGCTTCTGCATCGCCGCCGCCAGGCTTCGACCGAAGTTGCCCGCGCCAAAAATCCAGATGACGCTGCCTGGCTCGATATGTGTCTGTGGCAAACCGGCCGCCTGCTCACGCAGGGCATTGAAATCAGCAGTGCGATAAGTCTTGTCAACCATTGCCGTTGGCTCCTGAGTCAGTGACGGTATGGGGGATTGCGCGTATGGCCAGGGCCTCGTTGCGTAACTGCTCGAGTGTCGCCTGCTCAAGGAACGGGTGCATGTCGTCCAGCTCTGGCGTCACGAATGCACCGTTAGCATCGACGCGAGATTTGATGCGCGGCACGAACTCTTGCCGAGGATCAACGTGCAAGTCGATGAGCAGCGGCCCATTACAGCCCAAGAGCTCATCGAGCCGACGCAGATCCTCCTCACCATGGATCGATTCGGCCCGCAAACCATAAGCGCGAGCAACGGCGGTGAAATCCGGGAACTCCACTCCCGACTCGGGAGTTGCGCCAATCACGCGACCGAAGAAGTTCTCATGCGTCTGCCAGATGGAAAGATAACCACGGTTGTTCAGAACAATCACGATGAGATTGGCCGCGACGGTTTTCAGCGTTTGCAACTCCTGGATATTCATCTGCAGGCTGCCATCGCCCGCGAAGCAGATCACCCGCCGCCCATTCTCCTGGGCAGCAGCCGCTGCCGCACCAAGGGCCGCCGGCAAGTCATACCCCATGGAGGCCGAGCCGGAGTTGCTGAACAAACGCTGACCAGACTGTAGCGCCCCCACCTGGAAGGGCAGGATGCACGCAGAAGCATTGCCACAGACAACAATGTCGTCGGGACGCATCTGAGCAAAGATACGCTCTACCATGACATAGGGATTGAGCGCCGCCCCTGCTTGCTGGCGATGCTCCGCAATAGCCGGGTAGGTCTCGCCGATACGTTTGCACCACTGCACCCAAGCGGAGAAGTTCGGCAGGACGCAACGCGCCAGCTCCTCCTCGAACATATCCAGAAAATCATTCAGGTCTGCGACAACCCCGAGGTCTGGACGAACGGTGGGCTTGTTCAGTTCCGCAGCATCGATATCCACCTGAGCGACCCAGGCGTTTCTCGCAAAGGCCTGCCAGTTGTAACTCGTCTGCCTCACATTCAGCCGTGACCCCAACACCAGCACGAAATCAGCGGTTTGCAGACAGAAGTTGCCAGAGCGCGTACCGATGGTGCCAGGGCGCCCGGCGAACAGCGGGTGGTCACTGGCAATCAGGTCGTGAGTCCACGCAGTGGCCAGGGGGATACGGTAGCGCTCGACCAAGGCCAGCAAGCGCTTCTCCGTTGCCGAAAGCCGAACCCCCGTACCACCCAGGATCAGTGGTCGATGCGACTGCAGCAAGCGACGGACGATCTGCGTGCAGGCGACCCTCAGACCTTCGGCCGGAGCAGGCCGAGTCAGAACCGGGGCAGGAATATTGATCGACGCGGTCGACTGCTGGATGTCCAGGGGAATATCAAGCCATACCGGACCCGGACGTCCGCCAACTGCCTCGGCGTAGGCGGTGGGCAGCATATCCTCAAGGTCTTTCTCGCTGCGCACGATCCGGGCATATTTGCAAACCGGACTGGCCATCGCGATGGTCGGCCCCTCCTGGTCGCCCAACTGCCGCAAGCCCGGCACGTCCTGGAAGGAAACACAGGTTTCACGCTTGATCTGACCAGAGATCACGATCATCGGAATCGAGTCGGTGAATGCGCCGTGCACACCATTGAGAGCATTGATCGAACCCGGCCCGGTGGTCAGCATCACCACCGCAGGCTTGCCGGTGACCCGTGCGTACCCCTCAGCAGCCATGGCACATGCCTGCTCATGGTGCATGAAAGTACAACGCAGGCCTTCATGCCCACCAAGCGCCTGGTTGAGGAACATGGCGCCGCCGCCAGTGACAGTGAAGACTTGTTCGACACCCTGCTGCACCAACCACTGAGCGATCTGCTCGGAAACACGCTTCATGCTCAAAGCCCCCTGTTCAGGATCAGGTTCTTGAGCGCGGGCGTTTCGCTGTAGGGGCCGTCGATATGCTCGATAGTCAAGCGCTCGTTGGCCTTGATCGACTGCAAGAGACGCTCGCCATTCATCACCTCACGGCACGACAGCTGCCCTTTATGCAGCGGGATGGCCAGATAGAAATCCTTTTCGAATTCGTCGCGCGTCAGCACATAACCAGGCTCCAGGTCACGTCGCGCATAGGCGCCACGCACGAGGGCGTTGAGATACTCGGTTTCCTTGCGCGAGATGATGCGCCGGCTGGCACTCACGCCCCCGCACATTTCCTTGGCCTTGTGGAATGCCTTGTACCAACTGTCGCACTGTTCCGGCAGCGAGCAGTAGTTGGAGACCGGAACGCCCTCATACTGTATGTCGATATGACGCTCCCAGGTACGGGCCCCTTTGCCGTAGGAGATCAGCATCGACGAATGCCAGTCGTGATACTCATGGGTAGACAAGCCAATCACGTGACCTGGATAGCGATTGCGCAGATAGTCGATCTGATCCAGGTGCAGTTCATCATCTTCACTGGGGTAGAGCGAAACGCAGTGGTTTATCGAAAGCGGGATGTCACGCTTCTCGAAATATCGAACTACGTCATCGAGGTCCTTCTCCGATGCCCCCCCAGTCGAGATGATGGTCGGGCGGCGCGTGGAGGCGATCTTCTCGATCAATGGCCAGTCATTCATGTCAGAACTGGCAATCTTGAGAATCGGCATGTCGAACTCGACGCACAGGTCTACCGAGGCCTCGTCGAACGGGGTAGCCATGGGAATGCAACTCAGATTGCGGACTTCCTCAACCATCCGGGCAAACTCGGCCTTGCTCAGTCGAGTGTCCTCGGTCTTCTTCACATAGCGCAGCTCTGTCGTACCCTTGAAGTCCGGGTGGATGAATTCATCGACGTCGCGAAACTGCAGTTTTATCGCAGCTTTGACATTGTTGAAGCGTGCGATAGCGCCGTGATCTCGAATGATCTTCAGCCCCCGCTCCAGGCTGCCCCAGTGATTGTTGGCCAGTTCAAGCACGAACAGGTTTTCGAACAGATCTTTGTCACGTTGGCTGATGGTTTTCATTAAAGCTCCCCTGCTCACTCGCATGACTGAATGGATGTCGGCGCCCAGATCTTGGTCCGTCTGGACTACCGCAAGTGGATGATGACCTTGCAGTGCACCGATCCTGTAAATGTTGTGTGGATAATCGCGGCCTGTTGCGTACCCGCCCGTCAGCCGGGGAGCCAGGCCTTTAGTCGCGTCTGGATATGGTCCTCATCCAGCATCCACTGCGTCAGGACCGCTTCCTGCAATGCATCGCCACACCTGGCGCTGGCCTCCGGCTCCGCCAGGTACATCCGAATGGTTTCAACCCAGTCCCTGGAAATGTTCCTGACCGGTATCACAGCCAGCCCTTGCAGGGACCAAACGTCACTGCAGACCACAGGCACTCCGCACGCGGCATATTCCAAAAGGCGCGACGGGCTTCGGCATTCGCCGAGCAAGCCCGGAGCCAAGGGCGCGATGGCCAGGTCCAGATTCAAGGAGGCAAGCTTTACCGGATATTCATCGAACGACACCGCATCATGCTGCTCGCTAAGATAAGGGCGAAGAAGCGACGGACACTGACCCAGACATACCCAGTCGACTTCCCCGTGCAACTGCTGGACGATCTCCAGTAACAATGCCTGCTCCTGCGCGCCCCCTCCGTCAACCCACCCGAGGCGAGGACGAGTACTGAACCGCCGCTGACTCCGCAACCCGCTCCAGCGAGCCGGACTCAAGCGATCAGGGATTACACGAATATCCGCGCAGGTATCGCGCAACGCTTCGGCCAATCCCGGCGTCGCCACCAGCAACCGGTCGGCCATGGCAGACAAGCGACGCAGCGCTCCGTCAACCGGCGCCGACAGTGAATCCCCAGTCTCTGTGCAATACAGAGTATCGACCTCCAGCACCTTGAATGCCGATGTGAACCGTGCGTTTTGCCGCAATGCCTCGACCTGCGTCTCGAGGCGAGGCGGCTGCATGACCCATGCGTCAGGCTGCAAACGTTCGAGCTCTACCGGCGAATAATTGCGAAGGGCCAGACGGATATCGGCCTGACCGTTGCTCCTCATGGCCAGCGCGGGATCGATGATGCGGCTATGTCCGCTGGCTTCGAAATCCGCAGGCATCGTCAACACCACGGGCAGCGGACGCCAGCTTAAATAACGGCAGGCGAGCCCGGGATCGGTTTCCAGCGTAAAACCAGAGCCTTGCAGAGACAGGTTGCGGTTGTACGCCGGGTCATGAGCAATAAGAGGCAACCATTTTCGCAACAGCGCATCTTGCTGCACTTGCCCTTCGTCACTGGTCGCAGCCTCCTGCCTGGACGCATCACGCCCCTCGCAGAACAGAACAGCGTGAGGCGTCCAGACGGTGAGATAGCCCGCTTGCATCGACTTCAGGCACAAGTCGATGGCTGCGCCAGAGCCGTTGAATTGCAGCATGTCCAGGCCACCCAACGCCTCGAAAAGCGAGCGCCGGATCATCAGGCAGGCAGCGGAAACCGCGCTGTAGTTCTGATCCATTTCGAGGCGGCGCATATAGCCCAAACCATTGGTCTGGCCACTGAAGGCAGTACTTGCCGCACCGTTGAGTCCAAGCACCATGCCGGCCTGCTCCACCGTGCCACCAGGGTGCAGCAACTTGCCGCCAACAATCCCCACCTCCGGACGCTGCGCGTGGTTGAGCAATGCATCCAGCCAGTCGCTGTGGACCACCGTTGTGTCACTACTCAACATGAGCAGGTAATCACCTCGGGCATGCTGGACAGCACGCTGCATGGCCACCGCACCAGCGCCGGTCAGCACACTGATGCCACCCACTTGCTGGGACGCAAGACCATCGAGCCAGACCCGCGTGGCCCAATCAGCCTCGCCACCGTCCAGCAGGAGAATCTCATAGCGGGGATAGGTGGTTGTTTCCATCAGCGAGGTGATGCAGTGCTGGATCTGTCCAGCTTGCCCACCAATGGGCACGATGATCGAGACCAGCGGCTCATCCTCGTGGCCGTAATGGATTCGATGAATGCCTGGAAGGTGCTTCTGCACCCTTGCGCGCGAATACCCACGACGGTTCAGATGCTGCGCCACAACAGCCTGCGCCTGCGGACTATGAGCCGGCCGGATGGCATCGGTGATGAATACCGGCTCACTGACATGCGCAAGGCCGTCCACGCCATCACTGCCCTCGATCAACCACAGTAGCAGGGCAAGCTCGATCGCACCGGCACATGCCGGGTCAAAACCACCTGCGTCGAGGAATACCTCCCGCTTGTAAAACCAGTGATACGCCATGTCTGCAGGCGCGCTCAGCAGCATGTCGAGGTTGAAGTCCGGTCGCAGTATCGTTTCCATATCGCCGGAAGGATGGCGGACGACCTCATCGGTATAGAACGCGCGCACATTCGCCGATGCCAGCAATTCCAGGGCAAGGAGGGCCAACCCGAACGTCGTGAACGTCGTCCCGGCACGAACGAAGCACAACCACTGTCCGTGACATTGATTCAGCGCGACTTCGTTAAGGGTTTCAGCGTCGGCATCGCCCGGCAGATGGATACCAATGAATGGGTAACCTTGCTCCAGCAAGCTTTGACGCGTGACTTCAACCGCACCTGGCTGGCCATCCGGCACGAGAATAAAATCGAAACGAGGCAATGCTTGCTGGCATGCCTCCAGGCGCTGGATGATCAATTCAGCCTGGGCATCATTGGGGGTACGCTGGCGCAGCCACTGCCTGACCATCTGGCTATGCGCAAACGCTGGCGTCGCAGCACCCTGTTCCACGGAAACGTCATTGAGCAAACGAGGCTGGATCGACATCGCCTGTGTCTTGGCAATGAAGATATCAAACTGTTCCCAGAAGCGATTCTGCAGCCTGGCATAGGTCTGCGAAACAATATCCAGACCGGCAACGGCCTGGGCGACTGCTTCATCAGAATCCTCAAAGGCCAGACCGTGAGTACCGAACTCGCCACCACCAATAGGCACACCGTCAAAAAAGGGTGACTTGAGGATCACTGCCGGGCAACCGCATAGCATTGCTTCCAGCGCAATGGCCGTGGATGAGAAACAGTAGACGCGCTCACTGCGCCGGAAAAGCTCAGCCATTTCCTCCGGCGTAGCGGGCCACTTGCTCGTGATGATGGTGCATTTCGCAGCCAGCTCTGGGTACTGCTGCAAGGCATCGATGTAACGCCCTGGATACAGCAACCAGCCCTTTCGATGTTGATCGAAACTGTTAGCCTGGTTGTTGAAAATCGACGTATCGATGGGCGGCATGAACAGAATGTGGTCGTCACCAAGCCCTTCAGGAAGCAGGTTCTCGCCATACGCGAAAATCATGTCGGTGGCGGGGAACTCGCTGTCGCCCCCCAGCAATCCTGGCACATTCAGCAAGTACCGCACGACCGATTGCCCATTGGCAGGGTTGCCCCGCACCACCTCCGGATACACCACGATCGGTTGACGCCCCGCCTCAGCATGTTGCTGCTCCAGGATGTCAGTCAGCAGGGGCGTATGCCACAGCGGATTGGTCTGCTTGGCGAACAGCAGATACGCATCCTGCCCGCAACGATTGAGCAGATGGCAGATCAGGTGGGTCACACGAATGCCCGCCGAGGTCTGACGGTAATCCGGAGCGTAGATGTAGTACGGACGCTTCGGTGCCGTGTGCAACGGCGGGTAAGTGCGGCTGGCCATGAACTATCCTTCGAGCCTCTGCATCGGTGGACGATTGAGCTTGAAACGCGTCTGTTCGAAGCAGTTCATCAGCGCAACCTGCGCACGTACTGTTCGATCGTGCTGGCAACGTGCTCAAGATGCTCTTCGCCGAGCCCCGGCCACAAACCTGTCCAGAACGTGTCCTTCATCACCTTGTCAGTGACATGTAGGTCGCTGGCTACGCGGTACTGCTGGTCCTTCATATAGGGCTGGCGGGTCAGGTTGCCGGCAAACAGCAAACGCGTACCGACCTTGTTTGCATCAAGGTGGCGCAGCAGGTCCAGGCGATCGGTGCCGCAATTGTCGCGCAGGGTCAACGGGAAGCCGAACCAGGAGGGATCACTGCTGGGAGTCGCATGGGGCAGGATCAGCTGTTCGGCGCACCCGGCGAGGCGATCGCTGAGCCAGGCGAAGTTGCGTTTGCGCGCGGCGATGAAGTCATCCACCCGATCCATCTGTGCCAAGGCGCAGGCGGCTTGCATGTCGGTGATCTTCAGGTTGTAGCCCAGGTGCGAGTAGGTGTACTTGTGGTCGTAACCTTGCGGCAGGTCGCCAAGCTGCCAGCAAAAGCGCTTGCTGCAGGTGTTGTCCTCACCTGGACCGCAATAGCAGTCCCGCCCCCAGTCGCGGAACGACTCGACGATGCGCTTGAGCAAAGGCGAGTCTGTGAACACGGCCCCGCCCTCGCCCATGGTGATATGGTGCGCCGGATAGAAGCTCAGCGTTCCCAGGTCACCGAAGCTGCCAACCTGGCGACCGTCATAAGTGGCACCCAGGGCGTCGCAGCAGTCCTCGATCAGCCACAGACCATAGCGGTCGCAGAGTTCGCGCACGACCTTGAGGTTGAACGGGTTGCCCAGTGTGTGGGCCAGCATGATTGCCTTGGTACGCGGACCGATAGCCGCCTCGATCAACGCCGGGTTGATGTTGTAGGTGCCCATCTCGATATCGACGAACACCGGCACCGCGCCGAACTGCAGGATCGGGTTGACCGTGGTCGGGAAACCGGCAGCGACACCGATGACTTCGTCACCTTTGCGAATGGCACGGTCGCCCAGACGCGGCGAGGTGAGCGCGGAAAACGCCAGCAGGTTGGCCGATGACCCTGAGTTGGCAGTCAGTACGCCGCGTCGGCCGAGATAGCGGGCCAGGCGCTTTTCGAAGGCCTGGTTGAAACGGCCGGTGGTCAGCCAGCCATCGAGTACCGCCTCGGTCATGGCTTTCAACTCCGGCGCCCCGATGACCTTGCCCGACGGCGGTATGGCATGCTGCCCGGGTACAAATTGCGGGGTCGCCAGTTCCAGCTCCGCATAGCGGCCCACGAGCTCGGCAATTTGCTGGCGCAACTGCTGCGCCGTTTGATCAGTCATTGTTTTCGCCTTCATGTTCCGCGATCTGTGCACGGCTGTATTGCTGCATGTCCTGGCCGTCGCGCCAGGCACGATGCCAATCGAGGGTTCGTTGCAGGGCCTGCGGCAAGCCCCAGCTCGGGCGCCAGCCCAAGAGTTGGCGGGCCCGGGATGAATCGAGGGTGAGCAGCCCCGCCTCATGGGGCTGGTCGAGCGATTCGACCGCCCAGCGCGCATCGCCGGACCACTGCTCGGCCATGGCCTGGACCACCTCGCCAACGGTGGCCGTGCCTTCGCTGTCGGGGCCGAAGTTCCAAGCCTGGGCAACCGCCTGGCCCTGTTCGACCAACGCCTGGGCCAGAAGCAGATAGCCTTGCAGCGGGTCGAGCACGTGCTGCCACGGACGCACCGCGCCCGGATAGCGCAGGGTCAACGAATCGCCCGCATCCCAGGCACGCAGGATGTCCGGCAGCAACCGGTCCGCCGACCAGTCGCCGCCGCCGATCACATTGCCGGCGCGGGCGGTCGCCAGCGCGACACCGCGCTCGCGCAGGAAGGAATCACGCCATGAGGCGCAGAGCAGCTCGGCACAGGCCTTGCTGCTGCTGTATGGGTCGTGACCACCGAGGGCGTCCTGCTCACGATAGGGCCATAGCCACTCGCGGTTTTCGTAGCACTTGTCGCTGGTCACCACCAGCACAGCGCGCACCGTGTCGCACTGGCGCACGGCCTCGAGCAGGTTGAGGGTGCCGATGACGTTGGTGGCGTAGGTGTCCGCCGGGGTCCGGTAAGACTCCCGTACCAGCGGTTGCGCGGCGAGGTGCAGGACCACTTCGGGACGGAATGCCTGAAGGCTGCGACGCAGCTGCTCGGCGTCGCGAATATCGGCGAACTCGCCCGCCAGGCACTCAGCCAGGCGAATGCTCTGGTGCAATGCCGGCTGGGTCTGCGGGGCAAGCGAATATCCGTACACCTCAGCACCAAGCTCGCTGAGCCACAAACCCAGCCAGCCACCCTTGAAGCCGCTATGGCCGGTCAGGAATACCCGACGCCCGGCCCAGAATTCACGGCTTACGGCCATACCCGCCATTGCGCCTCTCCCAATTTCCAGCGCTCTTCGAGGTAGTTACGGTCACGCAGGGTGTCCATCGCTTGCCAGAAGCCGCGGTGGGTGTGGCTCATCAACTGGCCGTCCTGCGCAAGCGCGCGCATGGGTTCGTATTCCCAGGTGGTTTCGTCACCGTCGATGTAGTCGAAAATGCCAGGCTCAAGCACGAAGAAACCGCCGTTGATCCAACCACCGTCGCCCAGTGGCTTCTCCTGGAAACCCCGCACCTGCTCGCCCCGCACATCGAGCGCGCCGTAGCGCCCAGGCGGCTGCACCGCCGTTACCGTCGACAGCTTGCCGTGGCTCTTGTGGAAGTCGATCAACGCCGGAATATCGACGTCGGCCACGCCATCGCCATAGGTGAGGCAGAAGGTGTCGTCGCCCACGTAGTCACGCACGCGCTTGATCCGCCCGCCGGTGGCGGTGTTCTCACCGGTGTCCACCAGCGTTACTCGCCACGGCTCGGCGTTGCGGTTGTGAATGTGCATGCGGTTTTCCGACATGTCGAAAGTCACGTCGGACATGTGCAGGAAGTAGTTGGCGAAATATTCCTTGATCACGTAGCCCTTGTAGCCCAGGCAAATCACGAAATCGTTGATCCCATGATGGGAGTAGATCTTCATGATGTGCCATATGATCGGCTTGCCGCCGATCTCGATCATTGGCTTGGGGCGAAGGTGTGATTCTTCGCTGATGCGTGTACCCAGGCCGCCGGCCAGGATGACTGTTTTCATTGTCGACTTACCTTGGAAGGCCGCGGCCCTGGACGGGCTGACAAAATACTGACCAATTCAGCTACTTGGGCAGACTTAGCAAAAAGACTGCCAACTCGCGCCTAGGCAAAGTACCACCGAGCGATTCGCTCGCAGGAAATCTCCCGACAAGCCTGAATGCCAATGCCCGGCTGGATGCCGGACATTGGATAGCTCAATCAGCTCAATTGATTGTCAAAGGGCTCCCGGGCTGCACCGTCGTGCCATCAAGATTCAGCAACCATGCAATGCCATCGCAATCGGCATCGTGCAGGTCACTTATCCTTACCAGCACGTTGACCGAATCGCCCACCGGCTGGCCGTCTTCGTGCTCATTGGATGCCACATCACCCTGCTTGAACGCCTTCTACCCGGTGAAAGGTTTCTTGATGCAGAGCAGTGCAGAACCGGCAACCGCGTCTCACCCGCCTGGAACGGCGATACCGTTGCCCTGCTCAACGAAGTGCAAAGGAAAGATGTATGTCGGCCACGCCACTCAACGCCATCTTGCGCTTCAGGAATTACTTAAAGGGCCAGGGGCTCTCCCCCGGTACGCAGCATGCTGGACAGATAGCTCCAAATCATTTGATACGCAAATCATCCAACAACCTGAATCTGTCAATAAATCGCCACCTACAGGGCACCCTCGAGCCGCGAAACAATGCGTATCAAGGTACCCTTCGCCCATTATCGACACCCCAAGCGACCAAGCGCCCCCTAGATCAATGAGCCTGGTATAGACAATCTGAACCCGCAGATCCAGCTGAGGTTACCCCGCGCTAACGCTTACAGCTTGGGGGGAGGACATTCTGCTTGCTGGTAAGTCAGCGTATACGTGTAATGCCTGTCAAAACTGTAGGGCGTACTACCTGGGGCGGACCACTCAGCATACTTCCCCGACATACTGGCAGGCCCCAACAGCTCTCCCATGCCAATGGTCGCTACGTTGCCATAACCGGCCAACGGAACGCTGCCATACCAATGGATTTCATCTCCGCTCGCAAACCATGCACCATTCCATTTGGCTTCAGTAGTGGAATACCAGGTCTTATCGGGCTTGAAACAGAGCATTTGAATGGTGGCGACAGCACCGTTGGAAACATGAAAGGTGGTCAGCTTCCAGTACCCTAATTGCGGTTCACCTGCTTGTGCAGAGAAAGCCACCCCTAAAGCGATGCCCAGAACAGATAACCGGCTCAACATTTTCTTCATCATCAATTTTCCTTGTATTTTCTGCGCGAGCTCCGTGCCAATCACAGATGATTGATCGCACCCCAGCACCTCACAAGCGCTGGTCATAGCATAATATGCATTATGGCATTTTTAATCAATGCATAAACGCATAGATCTTTATGAAAACTCCTACTGCCTCGATCTTGTCGCTGGATTCGCTTAGCACAAAACGCAGGCGACCACTGATTGCCTGGAGCAACTCGGGCTGGGTTGCGGATGGGATGGGTGTCGCTATTGTCGATTCGCGACGGAAAGCCTCAGCCCTCATTTCGTCAACACTCAGTCGCACGAAGGGTTTTGGAGATTTTGCCGAAGGACGGGAGAAGGGATGCAACTGCGCAGCATCGAAGCATGCCGGGAGGAGAAGGTGACGCGAAACGGGGATACGGCGACTGGCGCCGCACCCCGTCAATAAACCGCCTGGCTTACAAGCCCTGGCGGAGTTGGTCGAGCCAGGCCAACGCAGGAACCTGTACGTCTCGACCACTGAACGCCGCCGGCCAGCGAGCCTGCAGCTCGAGCGCAAGGCCCTCGTCCAGTACAGGCAACGCGCTCACCTGCAACTGCGCCTGAGGCGTCCACACCACCAACTGGCCGGCTTCAGTCGCCGCCAGGCACAGGTCAAGGTCGGCCCCCTCCATGATCTGCAAGCCACCGCAATGGGCGAAGACCTCCTGGCGGACCATCAGGCAGTCAGCCGAAACGGCAGCACAACCGCGCACGGCCTCCGGCCAGCGGGCATTGCGGCACTCCTCGCCCGACAGGCCCTGCCAAGGCACTGCCACTTGCGGCCCTTCCAATAGGGCATAGCCGCCATGTGCCAGGGCGCCATCGACGGTACGCAGCGCCGCCCCCGTCACCCCCACTTCCGGGCGCTGTGCCTCATTGAGCAACGCTTCGATCCAGGCTGGCGTGATGACCTGGCATTGCGCCGACAACAGCACCAGGTACTCACCGCGCGCCTGCCCTGCGGCCTGGTTCAGCCAGGCACTGCGCGAGCCAGCAGATTCGCCCACCAACACCTGTACGCGCCCCCCAAGATGCTGCAACGCCTCCACTTCCTTCTCCGCACACACCACCAGCACCTCGTAACGCGGGTATCGGGTACGTTGCAGGACACTGGTCAAGCAGGCCTCGAGCTCGGCATGGTCACCCGTACTGGCCACCAGAATACTCACCAGCGGTGTTGCCGCATGCCGAAAATCGATACGCAACCCCTTGTTTGGCTGCTCGCTCACCTGGGCGCGATACCCCAGCTGGGTCAAATGACGATTGAGCGCACCCTGCGCCGCATCCATCAGTGCCGCCGCAGCTTGCTGCGTGATGACGAGATAGTCATCCAGGTGCGCAAGGCAACCGACCCCCTGCGCCTCGATCAGTCGCAGCAGCAAGTCGAACTCCAGGGCTTGCCGATGGGCTTCGCTGTAACCACCCAGATCGACCACCGCCTGACGACGCAACAGCCAGTGCCGGGACATCAGGCCTGGCTGGCTACGCAGCAGATTCAGGTCCGCGCCAGGACGCATCACGGCATGTAGACGCCCCTCCTCGTCACGCTGCACTTCGTTGGCGCAAATCGCCTGGCAAGCAGGCGACTCGGCCAGTTCCACCAGAAGGTGTAGCAATCCGCCCGCCTGCAGTTCGTCTCCTGCCTGCAACAACAGCAACCATTCGCTCGGCAACTGGCGCACCACCTGGTTCAGATGCGCCAACCAGTTGCCGTCATTGACCTGGATAAAGTGCAAGGTATCGCGCGCAGTGGTGATCACCGGCGGCTTGCCACCTTTGAGGACCACCAGCTTGAAGTCGCGAATACCGCTGGCCAGCAGGCTGTCGAAAGTAGCCTGCAACGCCGCATCATCGTTCACCAGATCCAGTACCACGAAGGCGATCTGCGCAGCGGGATGGCTGGACAGGTGATTCAACACCTGCTGACGCGCCGTCGCGTCAGGGGTCGCCGCGCCAATACTCGCCAGCAATTGCCCGGACGGGGTGGCCTGCAAGCGCGGCTGGCGATCAACCCCCGGCACTTGTCGCAAACGCTCGAGCCAATTGCGTATCTCACGCAATTGATCACCATCGCGTTCTGCGTCCAACGTCTCCACCAGCTTTTGACAGAGGTGCGGGTCGAACAGTCCGAGCGCCAGCGCTTGCCAGTAACGCAATTGCAAACTGGCGGGCGTGTCATTGGGATGCACCTGCAACAGATCACGCTGGCGTACCCAGCGGCCTTCCAGTGCTGCGTGCTGCGCCTTGCCAGCCGGCAAGGCATGGCAGAGAAACTCCAGCGCTGCCAGTTGGGTAAACAGGGCGCTACTGTAGTAAGGCATCTCGACATACTGGCGCGGCTCGAAAAGCCGTTCAGGATCATCGATCACGCTGCTCCAGGTGGAAGTGAACAACAGGGGCGCCTCGCCGTGATCATAGGTCCCGCGAACGAAGCGATGGAGTACTGCAAATTCACCATCGCCAACGCATAGGGCCTGCCCCTGGGCATCCCATTGACGAAGAACGAACAATGCACGATTCATGCGCTCCTCGCGCAAGACCTGATCGCAGCCCTCGGCCTCCAGGCTGCACAGCACATCGGTCTGTTCGAGCAGGGCGACCTCGCCTTGGGCGAGGATCGCATATGACAACCCCAGACAGAACACGGCCGGATCATCGCCCGCCGGGGTCTGATCCAGCGCCGCCTGCAAGGCTGGCAGTCGGGTGACGGCACGCCATGCCTGACGGCGCGCCTGACCATACTGGCGTAGACGCGCCAGCCCTCCCTCGCCCTCCAGTGCAGGCATTGCTCCCCCCACCTTGTGGTACGTCAGCCGGGCATTGCCCGTCCTGAAGCCCAGCGCATGGCCTTGGGCTGCAATGGCACTCGACTGCGCCTCCAGCTGAACAACGGCGGCCTGCAGGGCTGGAACCAGCGCAAAGTCAGACTCGTGGGCAAGCACCACGTAGGGAGTGGTCACCTGCTGCAACAATTGCCCAAGAAGCTCACTGTAACGCTGCGCTGCCTGCTTTTTAGGCTGCACGTCAAGCAATAAGCACTGGACGCCGGCCCTCTGGTAATAGTGCTGCGCACGAGCCCGGTAGTCGGCCTGCCCCTGCCCCAGCAATACGACAGTCACCTCGGTGCACGGTGCAGTTGTGATTTCGGCCATAGTGCCCTCTTCAAAGTGTCGGTTCGGCGCGCGGTCATCCCGCAGCTACCAGATTCAGTCCGCGAGCCAGGCATTGGCCCAATGCTGCAGGTGATGCGGTGTCAGTAAATAGTCGCGCAAAACCGCCTCGCGCAGGGCGTCGCCCTGCCGGTAGCTGGCCTGCGGGTCTGCAAGGTGCATGCGAATCGCCTCCAGCCATTGCCCGCTGCTGTTGTCCTTCACCCGGGTGCACGGCAGATAGCCCGCATAGGCCTTGGTGTCGGTACAGATCACCGGAAAACCACATGCGCCATACTCCAGCAACCGCAAGTTGCTCTTGCAGTCGTTGAACAGGTTCTGTTCGAGAGGTGCCAGAGCGAGGTCAAGATTGAGACTGGCCAGCTTGCGCGGATAGTCTGCAAACGAGATGCCCGGGTGGAACTCCTTGACGTAGGGTCGCAGCATTTCCGGGCACATGCCGAAGAACACCCAGTCGACCTCATTGGCCAGTGTCTTGATGACTTCCAGCAACAACTCCAGATCACCACGGTGACTGGTCCCCCCAGCCCAACCGACACGCGGCCTGGCGCTTGTCTGGCGCTCACTGGTCAATCCAGTCCACAAGGGGGCCGAGAGCATGTTCGGCACAATCCGGATGTCATCGTGCATGCTGGAAAGCGCATCGGCCAAAGGCTCGGTGGAAACTACCACCCGATCGCACAGGCCGACGCCCTCACGGACCAGCTCGCGAATATTCCCTGGCAGGTTGCGCACATGGTCATTCTTCTGCGAAGGCTCGATCACGTAGTCATCGAGCTCGTAGATGCGCCGTGCGCCAGAATAGCGCTTGAGCTGGCTCAGCTCCCTGATGCTGTGCGGCATGTAGCGACATTGCAGAATGAGCACATCAGGCCTCTCCCGCTCCAGCTCGATCAGACCCGGCGTGCTGTAGTTGATCCGCCCCTGGATCCAACCGCGCTGCTCGAGCTCAGTAAACGGTTGAACCACGCGGTAGTGACCAATCGCCGAGGTGTTGCTCGGCAAACCAAGCACTGACGGCATCGCCCGCGCCATGAAGGGGTCCCAGCCCGATCGCAGGCCGGGCTCGAAATTGAAATTCGCCAGTTTCAGGCTCAGGTTGCGGTTGTATGCCGGGTCCCGGGCTATCCACGGCAGCCAGCGTTCGAAGAAGACATCGCTGTCGGCGGATCCGAGCTGCACCACTTCTCCCTCGTGCGGCGCAGAGGGGAATCTGACCACCTTCGAGAAAGGTGTCCAAACAGCCAGGTAGCCTTTTTCACGAACCCGCAGGCATAGATCTGCATCGAACAGCGACTCCTCCAGGGATGCCGTATCCAGGCCACCCAGCTCGGTGAACAGCTCCCGCCGTATTACCAGGCAATCGAGGCTCAGGGCACTCCAGTTCTGCACCATGCCCAGACGATTCATGTAGCTTTCGGCATTCACTGCACAGCCGACGAATGCACTGCCCACCAGGCCGTTAAGCCCGAGCACGAGACCTGCAGACACCACGTTGCCATCGCTGGAGAAAAGCTTGGGTCCGACCACGCCGACTTCCGGTCGCTGGGCATGCTGCATCAACTCCTGCAGCCATTGCGACTCGTACACCACACAGGTGTTTTCCAGCAACAGCAGATAGTCACCGCGCGCCTGCTGGCATGCCAGGTTGAGACTTTGCGCCCGGCCCCGACCCGTGACCTGAATCACACGCAGTTGTTCACTGCCCATGCCAGCCATTGCCGAGAGCCAGTCGAGTACATCGGCAGGAGTCTGCTCGTCAGCCACCAGCAGCACTTCGAAACCAGCATAGGCGGTATTGGCCAGCAACGACTGCAGGCAACGCATCAACACCGACAACTGCGTGCCCGCATGGATCAGGATCGAAACGCTCGCTGTGTGGTCATGCAGATAGGTCACGCGAGAGACCATGCCACCCTCGACACCGGCAACCTGCGCACCAACCCCAAGGCGCTGCAGATGCGCCTCTACCACTTGCACAGCCTGCCCCACTCCTTCCGGGTGGCCCAGCCAGTGCGCGTAGGTTTCCTTGCAATGCACCAGCACCTCTGCGACGTGCTCCACCGCCTGCAAGCCGTGCTGCTCCACTATGCGCCAGAGCAGGTCGTGGGGCGCCAGGGCAGCGAAACGCTCATCGAAGCCACCCAGGTTACGCAATACCGAACACCGAAATGCCAGCAGGCGCCCCACATAGGGCAGGCTGCGCATCAAGTCGAGATTGAAGTCGGGTTTCAGGATAGGGTGGGAAGGCGCCAGCCCGTCATGACTGCCCTCGTCGCTGTACAGGCAGGCACAGTCGGCACGCAGCGCCATGCGCTCGGCCATGATCACTAGCGCATGAGGATGCAGCCGGTCACCGGCTCGCAGCAGGTAGACCCACTCGGCCTGCTCGTTGCCATCGAGCCACTGCTCAAGCTCGGCAAAACCGTGACCACGCCGCCGGATGAAGCGCACCTCTTCAGCCAGCCCCTCGACGACTGCCGGGGCGACCATCAGGATACGACTCGCTGCATAGGATTGCGCCGCCAGGCTGTCCAGAGTGGCACGCAATGCCTCCCCCTCACCTTCGTTGCACAACACCACGGCGACGATACGCGGAAGGACAGGCCATTGCTCCAGTCGCTTGGGCAGTAGGCGGGCCTGGCCCGGCGATAGTTCACGGTGCGCCAGCCACTGCTCATAGAGCTCGGTGAAATCGAGACTGTAGGTACCGACCTGCTGATTGTAATTGGCCATTTGCTTGGAAAAGGCCGCACGCATGTCAACCTCTTCCCACGCCTGTCCTTCTCCTGCGGGATAGGATGCAAGCGGCAGGTAACGCACCCAGCCGACCGCTGGTGCCGCGTCACCCGTGCGGGCCGCGAGCATTTGCCGCAACCATTCGGTCTCGACCTTGGCCGCCTCGATCATTGAGGACTGATGACTGAGCCGGCCCGGGTAAACGCGCTCGAGACTGAGGATCTGCTCAAGGCTGCACAAGTCACCGCGGCGCAACAGGCAGGTGTACAACGCCAGATCCAGTCGCGCAATGAACCCATGACCCTCTTGCACCAGCGTCGGCAGATACTCTTCGACCTGCGCCCTGCGGAACAAAGCGTGACTGATACCGCCGAACAGATTCGGTACGTTGTCGGCGATACTGTCGAGCAGATCCGTACCCTTCAATACCGCGCTTTCAGGAGAGATGATGAAGTTGAGCGGGCGTGACGGCAGGAGCACATCGTCAGCGGCGCACACCAGCCGCTGGCCTATTACCATGCTGACCCCGGGCCGGCCTTCCAGCGCATTGACCTGCAGGCCGACGCAGTACCCGAGCAACGTGTCGTCATCACAGAGGAACTTGATGTAATCCCCCGATGATTGCTCCAGGCACGCCATCAAGTTGCCGGCAAAACCAAGCCTGCGAGGGTTGCGCACGTAGCGCAGGATGCGGTTCGAGCCCTCGCTCAAGGCATGGCAGATGGCCTCGATGTCACTTCCGGCACTGTCATCGCATACCACGACCTCCAGGTTTGGATAGTCCTGGGTCAACGCGCTGTTCAGCGTACTGCGGAAGAAGTCGGGATTGAACGCTGGAATGGCGATAGTGACAAGGGGTTGTGCGTCCACGGAGGCTCACTCAGGCAATGGTTCGAACAGCCAGGCCTCTGGCTCAGACCAGCCCGCTGCCCAGCGTTGCGCTGGGTAACGGGCAAAGCAACGGCAAAAGGCCGTTGCCTTGGGCAGGATCGATCAGATGTAGTTGACCAGCGACAGGCCGGCAATCTTGGCAAAGGACTGCATCGAGGCCTGCAGCATGTTTTTCTGCATTTCAAGGCGCAGCATCACTTCGGCTGGGTCGCTCTCGCGGATCGAGCTCTGAGTCTTGGTATTCTCGCCGGCAAGCGCCTCGTTGGTTTCAGCCTGTACATCGAGCGCCTGGCCGCGGCCACCGATCGACGAGATCGACGACGACACCTGGTTCATGCCGCTGGCGATATTGCCCAGCGCCGCATCCTGGGCGGCGAGGAAGTTCTGCTTGGCCACCGGATCGTTGTCCTGCGGGGTATTCAACGCGGTGCGCAACTGGCTGATGGTGTTGAGGATGTTCTGGTTCTGGTGGGTGTCCACCTTGACCGCGAACGAATCGCCGGCATTCGGGGCACCGGCCAGGTCGAACGTCACACCGGCGGCGGTAGCCGTGGTGCCGCTGAGCGTGCCGCTGGAGATCGGACGGCTGTCGGCGGTCATCGGCGAAGCATACAGTTCGAAATCGGTGGCGCTGGTGAACTTCAGCACCGCGCCACCACCAGGGAACGCGGCCTTGTAGGCGGCCGGGTCACTGATGTTTGCATCGGTGATCTGCGCCGACGAAGTGTTGCCCGGGCTGCGGGTGCCGGCGATCGAGTCGGCCTTTGAGCTCAGGTTGAAGGTGTGACCGGCGATGGCCGCATCCGGGTTGGCTTCGTCACCCGGCTTGAAGCTGATCTTCAGACGCAGGTCGACACCACGGAAGCTGATGGCCATGTTCGTGCCATTGGGATCGAACTTGCCGCCCTGGCTGGCTTCCAGGGTCACATCGTTGCCGCCGGCATCGAGGATCTTGTACTCGGTGCTGCTGGTGAACTGAACGCTGTAGGGTTCGCCGCTGCGGAAACGGTCGTTATAGGTGGTGTTGCCGGACACCTGGCCGTTGGACAGGCTGACCCGGCCGTCATCGGTGGCCGGCGCGGTCAGGCGGGTCTCGCTGCGGCTGGTGTTGAGCGCCTGCTCGAAGGCGCTGTAGCCGGTCTCGTTGGCGGCCAGGCTGAGCATGTCGCCGACCTGCAGCATCAGGTTGGTCTGGTCGCCCTGGTAGCTGTAGGTGCCGTCGGAGTTGCGCACGTAAGGCTGGGTATCGCCCTTGGAGCCGGAGAACAGGTACTTGCCGTTCTCATCCTTGCTGTTCATCAACGAAAACAGCTGGTCTTCCAGCGAGGCCAGCTCTTGTGCATTGGCCTTGCGGTCAGCGTCGGTAAAGCTCGCGTTACCAGAGCTGACGGCCAGTTCGTTGACCCGCTGAAGAACGGTACCAATGGCATTGAGCGTGCTTTCGCTGCTGCCCAGCGCGTTGCGCACGTTGGTGATGTTGCCCTTGTACTGGCCGAGCATGTTCTGCTGCTGCTCGAGCTGCAGCAGGCGCGCGGCGCCGACCGGATCGTCGGCGGCGGTGCGCACGCGAATGAAATCGCTGGCTTCCTGCGTCGTCTTGTTGACGTTGCCGAAGGTGCGCTCGTAGTTGGCGCTGCTGCTGTTGTAGAACTGCGGGGTGGAGATGCGCACGGTCTACGGCTCCTTAAAGGCTGTTGATCAAAGTGGCGAAGGTTTCCTGGGCCGCCTTGATGATTTGCGACGACGCGGTGTAGTACTGCTGGAACTTGACCAGGTTGCCGACCTCTTCGTCCACGGACACGCCGGAACTCGAGTTGCGGCTGGTCAGGGCGGAGGATTGCAGCGCCTGGGTGGCGTTGCTGTCCATCTCGGCCTGGTTGGTCTTGCCACCGACGTTGGACACCAGCTTGGCGTAGGCATCGGTGAAGCTGATGCCCTTGCCGTCGGCACCGGTATCGACGGTGGGTTTGGTCTGCAGGTTGATCACCGACTGGGCGTTGCGGTTGTCGGCCGAGCCGGCACCGGTCAGCGAGACGGTGTAGTTGTCACCGCCCTTCGGGGCGCCAGCGACGGTCATCTCGAAGGTGAACTTCTTCTGCGTACCGCTGGCGTCGTTGATCGGGTTGCCGCTGCCATCGACCATCGGCACGGACAGCTGCAGCTTGTTTTCCTGGCCGGGGATGATCGTGCCGCTGCCGATGGGGCTGCCCTTGGCATCGAACATGGTGTAGGTCTGCGGCGAGGTCTTCTCGTCACCGAACACCAGCTTGACCGGCGTCGAGTACTTGAGCCCCGTCTGCAGGTCGGCGCGCTGGGCGGCATCATAGATGTCCAGCTCGGAGGTCAGCGTGGGCTGGCTGATCTGCCCGGTGCCCTTGTTGCCCGAGCCGCTGGTAGCGGTCAGTGGGCTGGCCATCGCCAGGCGCTTGGGATCGGTGAGCACCGTCTCGATGCTGGCCGCGGCATTGCGGGTGGGGGTGATCTTGAAGCTGTCGCCAGCGATCGGCGCGCCACCGCGCAGGTTGAGGCTGAAGCCATCGATCACCGGTGGTGGATTGGCGGTGATGTCGAACTTGCCCATCTCGGTGTTGTCGGGCAGGCGGCGTACGGTGAACTCGTTGGCGCTGGTGAACGTCACCTGGTAGTCATTGGTGGTCAGCTTGCCGGTGTCCTTGATGTTCACATCGAGGTTGCCGGAACCGGGGCTGTTACCCAGCTTGGCCACGCTGCGCGCGGCCATGGCGGCGGCGCTGTTGATGTCACCGAACAGGGTCGCGCCGAACTCGCCGTTCTTGTCGATGCCCTGGGCCAGCTGGCTGTTGATCGCATCGGCCACCACCAGGGCCACACGGCCCAGCTCGTTGAGCGCAGGGTCCAGGGTGTCCTTGCGGTAGCGCAGCAGACCGCCCAGCTCGCCGCCGGTGGTGCTGTCGGTGATGTCCATCTTGGTCGAGCCGCGATTGAGCACCAGGTTCATGCGCGACGGGTCGGTCGCCGCAGGCTCCACGCCCAGGGTCTGGGTGGTGTTGCCCAGCACCAGCGACTGGCCGTTCTTCAGGTAGATGTCGTAGTTGCCGTCACGCTCGACCACGTCCACGCCGATCAGCTTGTTCAACTCGCGCACCGCGCCGTCGCGCTGGTCGAGCAGGTCGTTGGGCTTGCCGGTGATGGCGGTCATCTTGACGATCTGCTGGTTGTACTCGGAGATCGTCGCGGTCAGCTTGTTGATCTGGTCGGCCGTCGCCGCCATGTTGGTGTTGATGTTGCTGTTCTGCTGGTTGAACTGCGCCGACAGGCTGTTGAAGCGCTTGGCGAGCGATTGGGCGCTGGTCAGCAGCAATTGCCGCGAGGCATCCTCGGTGGGCTTGGCCGAGGCGTCCTGCATCGCGCTGAAGAAGCTCTTGAGCGCCGCGGTGATACCGGTATCGGCGCTGGACAGGGCATTGTTCAGCGGGCCGATCTGGTTGAGGTAGGCGTTCGCGTCGCTGGACAGCGACGTGGTGGAACGCAGCTGGTTCTCGAGGAAGGCGTTGTACACCCGGCGCACATCGGACAGCGTGGTGCCGGTGCCGATGAACACCTGGCCGACCTGCTGGCCACCCTTGGTCTTCTGGACGATCTGCTGGCGAGAGTAACTTTCCACATCGGCGTTGGCGATGTTGTTACCTAGGGTGTACATCCCGGACTGGGCGGCGCCCAGGCCAGACATACCGATATTGATCAAACTCGCCATGGTTTCCTGCCCTTAAAGTTTCGTGGTGGTACCGAGCATTGCGTAGCTCTGCTGCGACTTCATCTGTTTTGCGATCTGCGAGATCTTGCTGGCGTAGTTGGGGTCGGTGGCATAACCGGCCTTCTGCAACTCCCGCACAAACTGTTCTGGTTTATCGGCCGCCCGCACCGCATCTTGATAGCGCGAATTGTTCTGCAACAGGCTCACCAGGTCGTGGAAGCTGTCCTGGTAGCTGTCGTAGGAACGGAACGCCGCAGTCTCCTTGACGAACTGGCCGTTGCGGAACTCGCTGGTGATCGCCCGCGCCTCGCCGCCCTGCCAGCTGCCGGTGGCCTTAATGCCGAACAGGTTGTGACTGCTGCTGCCATCCGGGTTGCGCATGACCGACTTGCCCCAGCCGGTTTCCAGCGCGGCCTGGGCCACCAGGTAGCGCGGATCGACACCGATGCGCTTGGCGGCCTGTTCGGCCATCGGCAGCATGGTGGCGACGAAGGCGTCGCTGTCGGCGAAGGCCTTTTTCGGTGCCAACGGCGGCTGGGCCACGGCCCGACCGAGAATCTGCAGGTTGCCACCTGGCGCCGCGAAGGTGCGGGCCGGCTCCCAGTCGCCGACGGCCACGCCACCGGGCGGGATATCGCCACGCCCAGGCAGCGCCGTGGCGTTGGCGACGGCATTGCCAGCGGACGGCACGATGCCGGACAGCAAGCGATCGGTGAGCTTGCCAGGCAGCGCCAGGCGCCGCGCGTTGAGCGCAGCCACATCGTTACGCGCAGCGCCACTCTCGACCATGTGCGCGGGCTCGGCCACTTTCGAGGCCCACAACGCCGGCGCCTGCCCTTCGATCCGTGGGAACGGACTGGTGTTCGGACGCGCGGCCTTGTTCTTCGACAGCTGGCGCACCAGCACGTCCTGCAGGCCGATACCGCCCCCTTCGCGCGACATGCTCACCGCCATCTGCTGGTCGTACATGTCGCGGTACTGCTTGACCGTGTCGCTGTTCATCGGGCTGTCTTCGTCAGCCATCACATCGCTGGCCTTGCGCGACGCCTTGAGCATCTCGCTGATGAACAACGACTCGAACTCCTGGGCCACCTTGCGGATGTTGCCCTCGCTGTCGCGATCCCCGCGCTTGAGCGACCCCAGGCGATTGAGGTCGGTGTAGGCGCCGCTGTCGGCCTGACTGGAAACAAGACTCTTCGAATTCATCCCTGGCGTCCTCAGATCACGATCAGGTCGGCTTGCAACGCACCGGCCTGCTTCAGCGCTTCGAGGATGGCCATCAGGTCGCTCGGCGCCGCGCCGACCTGGTTCACCGCACGGACGATCTCATCCAGCGTGGTGCCCGGGCCGAACTTGAACATCGGCTTGGCTTCCTGCTCGGCATTGACCCGCGAACGCGGCACCACCGCGGTCTGGCCATTGGAGAACGGTCCCGGCTGGCTGACGATCGGATCTTCGGTAATGGTCACGGTCAGGCTGCCGTGGGTGACCGCCGCCGGCGACACCTTGACGTTCTGACCGATGACGATGGTCCCGGTGCGCGAGTTGATGATGACCTTGGCCACCGCCTGGCCCGGATCGATCTCGAGGTTCTCGAGGATGGACAGGTAGTCCACGCGCTGGCTCGGGTCCATCGGCGCGGTGACCCGCACCGAACCGCCATCGACGGCCTGGGCCACGCCCGGGCCGAGCAGCTCGTTGACCTTGTCGACGATGCGCTTGGCAGTGGTGAAGTCCGGACGATTGAGATTGAGCGTCAGGCTGTTGCCCTGGTTGAATCCGCTCGGCACCGCGCGCTCGACCGAGGCACCGCCGGGAATGCGACCAGCCGACGGAACGTTGACGGTGATCTTCGAGCCGTCGCGACCTTCGGCATCGAAGCCGCCCACCACCAGATTGCCCTGGGCGATGGCATAGACGTTGCCGTCGATACCCTTGAGCGGCGTCATCAACAGACTGCCGCCACGCAGGCTCTTGGAGTTGCCGATGGAAGACACGGTGATGTCGACCACCTGGCCGGGCTTGGCGAATGCCGGCAAGTCGGCATGCACCGACACAGCAGCAACGTTCTTCAACTGCACGTTGCCCGACCCCGGCGGCACCTTGATACCAAACTGCGACAACATGTTGTTGAAGGTCTGCAGGGTGAACGGTGTCTGGGTGGTCTGGTCACCCGTGCCGTTGAGGCCCACCACCAGGCCATAGCCGATCAGCTGGTTGGCGCGCACGCCGGAAATGCTGGCGATATCCTTCAGGCGCTCGGCGTGAGCACCGAACGCACAGGACAGAAGCAGGGTCGCGGCAATCAACCGCCTAGCGTTGAACATGGTCATCCGTACTCAGAAGGGCCAGAGCGGGCTGATGAAGAAACGGTCCAGCCAACCGGGCTGGCTGGCATCGGCGAACGAGCCGGTGCCCGAATAGGTGATGCGCGCGTCGGCCACGCGAGTGGACGGCACGGTGTTGTCGGTGGCGATGTCGTCGGCACGGATCAGGCCGGCAATGCGCACCAGTTCCTCGCCGGTGTTCAGGGTCATCCACTTCTCGCCGCGCACGGCGATGATGCCGTTGGGCAGCACCTCGGCCACGGTCACCGTGATGGAACCGGTCAGGGTGTTGCCCTGAGTGGCCTTGCTGTCGCCCTTGGTGGAGCGGTCGCCGCTGTAACCGGCTTCGAGCGTGAGGTCGCCGCTACCCAGCGGGTTGTTGGTGTTGGGCACGGTGCCGAACAGCGAGGTCAGGCCGATATCGGCCTTGCTGTTCTTCTGGATCTGGGAACCGGCGTTCTTGCTCGCCGAGGTACGCTCGTTGAGGGTGATGGTGATGATGTCACCGACCCGGAACGCCTTGCGATCGGTGTACAGGCCCTGCTCGAAGCCGGCCTGGTAGATCGAGCCGTTGTTGGCCGCTGCCGGCAACGGGGTGCGCGGCAGGACCGGCGCATAATACGGGTCGTTTGGCTTGGGCGTCGGCGCAACGCAACCAGCCAGCAACACCACCCCCCCCAGGGCGAATACGGACAACAGACGGCTCATGACACTTACCTCATGGTGAAACAGGCGCTGCAACAGCGAGCGGATGATCAGCGGCCCGCCTTGATCGGGCCGCCAGGGCTTACAGCTGCTGGGTGACGAACGACAGCATCTTGTCGGCGGCGGAGATGACCTTGGAGTTCATCTCGTAGGCACGCTGGGTGGTGATCATGTTGACCATCTCTTCCACGGTGCTGACGTTGGACGCCTCCAGGGTTTTCTGCAGGGTGGGGCCGAAGCCGTTCAGGCCTGGCGTGCCAATCTGCGGCGCACCGCTGGCGGCGGTCTCGAGGAACAGGTTGCCGCCGATGGCCTGCAGGCCCGCCGGGTTGATGAAGTCGGCGGTCTGGATGTTGCCGATGACCTGCGCGGCCGGGTTGCCGGGGGTAGTGATCGACACCGTGCCGTCCTGGCCGACGGTGAAGGTCTGGGCATCCGGCGGTACGACGACCGCAGGTTCCAGGGCGAAGCCGTTGGCGGTTACGACCTGGCCGTCGGAGTTCAGGTGGAAGGTACCGTCGCGGGTATAGGAGACGGTGCCGTCAGGCTGCAGCACCTGGAAGAAGCCGCGACCGTTGACCGCCATGTCCAGCGGATTCTCGGTCGTCTGCAGGCTGCCGGTCTGGAAGTTCTTCTGGGTGCCGACGATACGTACACCGGTACCGACCTGCAGGCCCGAAGGCAGCTCGCTGTCCTGGGTGGACTGCGCACCTGGCTGGCGCTTGATCTGGTACAAGAGGTCCTGAAACTCGGCGCGATCACGCTTGAAACCAGTGGTCGAGACGTTGGCCAGGTTGTTCGAGATGACCGCCAGGTTGGTATCCTGGGCGGACAGGCCGGTTTTAGCGACCCAAAGAGCCGGAAGCATTTAGTGTTCTCCTCGTGCGCCTGTTTTACGGCACCCGTTCAAATGTGATTAACCGATCTGCAAAACCCGAGCCATGGCTTGATCGCCTTCCTCGGCCGCTTTCATCATCTTGACGTGCAACTCGAACTGTCGGGACAGCGCCAGCACCGATGTCATCTCCTCCACGGCATTGACGTTACTGCCCTCGAGGAAGCCCGACACCACGCGCACGTTCACGTCCATGTCGGCCGGCTGACCGCTGGCAGTACGGATCAGCCCGTCCTGGCCCTTGGTCATGCCCTTGATGTCAGGGTTGACCAGCTTGATCCGGTCGACCTCGGCCATCACCCGCGGGTCCTCGCCCATGGCGCGGATGCTGATGGTGCCGTCATCGCCGATCTCGACCTTCTGCTCTGGTGGTATGGCGATCGGACCGCCATTGCCGATTACCGCCATGCCATTGCCGGCGCGCAACACACCAAGGGCGTCAATGTTCAGGCCGCCAGTGCGCACGTAGGCCTCGCTGCCATCGGGGGCCTGCACGGCGATAAAGCCGTTGCCGCTGACCGCCACATCAAGCTCGCGACCGGTTTCCACCAGCGGGCCGGCACTGAAATCGGTGGCCGGCCGTTCGCTCATGGCAAACGCACGCGCCGGAAAGCTGTCGCCGAACACCGGCATCGAACGGGCCTGCTCCAGATCACGCTGGAAGCCGTTGGTGGAAACGTTCGCCAGGTTGTTGGCATGGGCCTTCTGCGCCAGCGCGTTCTGGCTGGCGCCGGTCATGGCCACGTAAAGCATCTTGTCCACAGTCATCCTCCGCTGCACGGGCGATCGATTGCCGGTCGCCGTGGCTATACCAAGCTTCGAGCAAGTTTCGCGCCAATTGCCATAGAAACGACAAAGACCCCGGTTTACGGGGCCTTTGCCGAAAAGCACGCTGACAGAGAGACAAAATCTCGGCGGCGGGTGCCTGACAGCGGCAAGGCTTGGCCGCCTGCGGCCGCCGTCAGGCGACGCTTGCCTGTCAGGTGATGGTGAAGGTGTCACCGTTGTTGGTCTGGAACGACTCGATGGTGTTCGAGCCGGCGTACCAGTTGCTGAGCATCACCCCCGAATCGAGGTTGCCGGCATTCCAGTCAGCCTTGGAAAAAATGAAGGCATTGACGCCATCATTCTGCACCACGACATCCTGGAAGGTCTGGATGTTCTTCAGCACCACCACGTCGACACCTGCGCTACCGGTATCCTGGATCACCACCCCCGCTTTGGAGTAGATCGTGTAGACATCGCTGCCCTCGCCACCAAAGGCGTAGCCGGCCGACATCATGTCCAGGCGGTCTGCGCCGGCACCACCATAGAGTTCGTAGGCAAAGCCGTTACCGACCAGGCGATCGTTGCCATCATCACCATACGCCTTGCCGTTGGTGGTCTGGATGGTGTCGTTGCCGGCATCGCCATGGTAGACGGAACCCGTGTCGTTCAGCGCACCGGTGATGGTGTCGTCGCCGTCACCGCCATTGACGACATCTGCCTGGGCGACCTGGGTGTTCGCCGGGCGCGCCAGGGCACCGAATTCGGTGGAGTAGATGCCATCCCCGTAGAGGACGTCATTGCCCGCACCGCCATTGATGACATCATCGCCTTCGGCGCCATGCAGCGTGTTCGCACCGGCATCGCCATTGAGCACATCGGCGAACGCGGAGCCCGCCAGCCCTTCGATTCCACTCAGCACATCACCTTCGGCATGCCCTCCCGCCACGGTGCCTGCGGCAAGATCAATCGACACGCCAGCATTGCTCGAGATGTACCAGGCCGAATCCCGACCGGCCCCACCATTGATCACATCCGCACCCGCACCGCCAATGAAGTTCTCGTTCGCAGTGGTCCCCACGAAGGTATCGTTGAATGCGGTGCCCTCGAAGCTCTCGATGCTGGTAAAGAGGTCGTTGCCAGTGGCATTCAGGTCGAGCGTGACGCCCGCGCCCTCACCGGCGAACGTCAACAGATCGACACCTAGCGAGCCATTGAAGTCATTTGGCTGATCGTTGACCACGAAGACGTCGCCCAACGACGAGCCGACGAACTTCTCGATGCCCTCGAAGGTATCGCCCTCGGCAATGCCGCCATGCACGCCGGTCTTGAGATTCAGGAGGATACCCGCAGTGCTGTCGTCATACGAAACAGTGTCGATACCCGCGCCACCGACAAATCGGTCGGCACCGGCACCGCCAAACAAGGTGTCATTGCCAGCGCCACCGACAATCACATTGTTGCTGGCATTGCCGTAACCGATGAAATTGCCAGAGCCGATGTAGGTGAGGTTTTCCACTTCACTGGTCAGGGTGTAGTTGGCCAGCGTCGTACGCACCTCATCGATGCCGCCACCAGCACGCTCGACCACACCGGCCGCGCCGTACAGGTAGTACACATCGTTGCCGGCGCCACCGGCAAAGCTCTTGCTGGAGCCCGTCGTCTGCATGATGAAGGTGTCGTTCTGGCTGCTGCCGATGACACTGTACATGCCGGTGAACTTGTCGCCCTGCGCATCACCACCCTGGCCGGTACCACCAAACCCTTCAATGGTGATCGTCACAGCCTGGTCGGACAGCGAATAGTCCATTGTGTCGTTCAGCCCGCCTTCGAACGTCTGCGCGCGGGCATCGCTGATGAAGGTGTCGGCATAGTTCGAGCCCTGGAACACCTCGATGCTGTCGAAGGTGTCGCCGGCGGCGATGCCGGTGTGCACGCCGGTCTTGAAGTTCAGCGTGATGCCGGCGCTGGCATCGGTGTACGACACGGTGTCATTGCCCGCGCCGCCGATGAAACGGTCGGCACCAGCACCGCCGCGCATCACGTCGTTGCCGCTGCCACCAGTGATGGTGTTGTCGCTGGCATTGCCGACACCGGTGAAGTTGCCGCTACCGATGTAGGTAAGGTTTTCCACTTCGTTGGTCAGGGTGTAGCTGGCCAGGGAGGTGCGCACCTCGTCGATGCCGCCACCGGCCTGCTCGAACACGCCGGCCGCGCCATGCAGGTAGTACACGTCGTTGCCCGCACCACCGGCAAAGCTCTTGCTCGAACCTGTCGCCTGCATGATGAAGGTGTCGTTCTGGCTGCTGCCGATGACACTGTACATGCCGGTGAACTTGTCGCCCTCGGCGTCGCCGCCCTGGCCCTTGCCGCCGGTGTTGTCGATGGTGATCGTCACCGCCTGGTCGGACAGCGAGTAGTCCATCGTGTCGTTCAGGCCGCCATCGAAGGTTTGCGCGCGCGCGTCGCTGATGAAGGTGTCGGCATAGTTCGAGCCCTGGAACACCTCGATGCTGTCGAAGGTATCGCCAGCGGCGATGCCGCCATGCACGCCGGTCTTGAAGTTCAGCGTGATGCCGGCGCTGGCATCGGTGTACGACACGATGTCATTGCCCGCGCCGCCGATGAAACGGTCGGCACCGGCGCCGCCGCGCATCACGTCGTTGCCATTGCCGCCGGTGATGATGTTGTCGCTGGCATTGCCGACACCGGTGAAGTTGCCGCTACCGATGTAGGTGAGGTTTTCCACCTCGTTGGTCAGGGTGTAGCTGGCCAGGGAGGTGCGCACCTCGTCGATGCCGCCGCCGGCCTGCTCGATCACGCCAGCGGCGCCATGCAGGTAGTACACGTCGTTACCGGCGCCACCGGTGAAGTTCTTGCTCAAACCCGTCGTCTGCATGATGAAGGTGTCGTTCTGGCTGCTGCCGATGACACTGTACATGCCGGTGAACTTGTCGCCCTGCGCATCACCACCCTGGCCGGCACCACCCAACCCATCGACCGTGATCGTCACCGCCTGTTCGGACAGCGAATAGTCCATCGTGTCGTTCAAGCCGCCTTCGAAGGTCTGCGCGCGCGCATCGCTGATGAAGGTGTCGGCGTAGTTCGAGCCCTGGAACACTTCGATGCTGTCGAAGGTGTCGCCAGCGGCGATGCCGGTGTGCGCGCCGGTCTTGAAGTTCAGGGTAATACCGGCGCTGGCATCGGTGTACGACACGATGTCATTGCCCGCGCCGCCGATGAAACGGTCGGCACCAGCACCGCCGCGCATCACATCGTTGCCATTGCCGCCGGTGATGATGTTGTCGCTGGCATTGCCGACACCGGTGAAGTTGCCGCTACCGATGTAGGTAAGGTTTTCCACTTCGTTGGTCAGGGTGTAGCTGGCCAGGGAGGTGCGCACCTCGTCGATGCCGCCGCCGGCCTGCTCGATCACGCCAGCGGCGCCATGCAGGTAGTACACGTCGTTACCGGCGCCACCGGTGAAGTTCTTGCTCAAACCCGTCGTCTGCATGATGAAGGTGTCGTTCTGGCTGCTGCCGATGACACTGTACATGCCGGTGAACTTGTCGCCCTGCGCATCACCACCCTGGCCGGCACCACCCAACCCATCGACCGTGATCGTCACCGCCTGTTCGGACAGCGAATAGTCCATCGTGTCGTTCAAGCCGCCTTCGAAGGTCTGCGCGCGCGCATCGCTGATGAAGGTGTCGGCGTAGTTCGACCCCTGGAACACTTCGATGCTGTCGAAGGTGTCGCCGGCGGCGATGCCGGTGTGCACGCCGGTCTTGAAGTTCAGGCTGATGCCGGCGCTGGCATCGGTGTACGAAACGGTGTCGTTGCCCGCGCCGCCGATGAAGCGGTCGGCACCAGCGCCGCCACGCATCACGTCGTTGCCGCTGCCGCCGGTGATGGTGTTGTCGCTGGCGTTGCCGGCACCGGTGAAGTTGCCGCTACCGATGTAGGTGAGGTTTTCCACCTCGTTGGTCAGGGTGTAGCTGGCCAGGGAGGTGCGCACCTCGTCGATGCCGCCACCGGCCTGCTCGAACACGCCGGCAGCGCCGTGCAGGTAGTACACGTCGTTGCCCGCACCACCGGCAAAACTCTTGCTGGAACCCGTCGCCTGCATGATGAAGGTGTCGTTCTGGCTGCTGCCGATGACACTGTACATGCCGGTGAACTTGTCGCCCTGCGCATCACCACCCTGGCCGGCGCCACCCAGCCCATCGACCGTGATCGTCACCGCCTGTTCGGACAGCGAATAGTCCATCGTGTCGTTCAGACCGCCATTGAACGTCTGCGCGCGCACATCGCTGATGAAGGTGTCGGCATAGTTCGAGCCCTGGAACACCTCGATGCTTTCAAAGGTGTCGCCAGCGGCAATGCCAGTATGCACGCCGGTCTTGAAGTTCAGCGTGATGCCGGCGCCGGCATCGGTGTACGACACTGTGTCGTTGCCCGCACCACCGATAAAGCGATCGGCACCCGCGCCACCGTATAGCGTGTCGTTGCCATCACCGCCATTGATGATGTCATCGCCACCCTTGCCAAAAATCTGATCGTCCGCACTGGTGCCGACCAGATTGTCGGCGCCTTCGGTTCCCTGGATAACAGCCATGTCTACTCATTCCTTGCCAATGGTTGAACAATCCCTGCATGACTACGCCCACCCTCCGGTTGGCGCTCATCCTTCCCTGAATGCCCGTTGCGCATGGTCGCCTACTGGCTTGAGCAGATAGGACAGCACGGTGCGACGACCCGTCTGGATCATCGATTCCACCGGCATGCCCGGCACCAGCGTGAGGCCGTCCAGCTTGCGCTGCTCGGCCTTGTCGATATGAATGCCAGCGCGGTAGAAGCCGAGCCCGCTCTGCGGGTCGGTTACCAGGTCGGCGGAAAGACGCACCACCCGCCCGAGCACTTCGGGGGTGGTCGCGCGATTGAACGCACTGAAGCGCAGCAACGCCTCCTGGCCGAGCACGACCTGGTCGATGTCCTGCGGGCTGATGCGTGCCTCGACCAACAGTTCGTCATCCAGCGGGACGATCTGCATCAAGGTCTCGGCCGGCGAGATCACACCGCCCACGGTGTGTACCGCCAACTGCTGGACCCGTCCGGTACTGGGCGCCAGCACTTCTACGCGCTTGAGCTGATCGGCCGCAGCAACCTCGCGCTCCACCCATTCGCCCTGCTGCGCCATCAGGTCACGCAGCTCGCCGGAGACCTGCTCGCGGAACCGCTGGTCCACCTGCAACAGCTCCAGACGCGTTTCGGCAATGCGCGCCCGCGCCTCGGCGATGGCCGCGACCAACTGCCCACGCTCACCCTGCAGGCGAGCGATGCCGCGGGCCAGGGCATTGACCCGGTCGAGGGTCATCAGGCCCTTCTTCTGCAAGATCTTGACGGCCTGGTATTCCTCGTCGATCAGACGAATCTCCTCGCCCTTTGTGCGCTGCTGCAGGTCATGACCGGCGATGGTCTGGGTCAGTTGCTCGATGCGCTCGCGCAACTGCTGCTTCTGACCATCCCGCGACTGGCGGCGGTCGACGAACAACTGCCGCTCACTGGCCAACACCGCCTGCACCTGTGCCTCACCCTCGCGCGCGACAAGCCGCGACGGCGTGTCCACCCGCGCCAGGCCATCGCGCTCCGCCTCAAGCCGAGCCTGGCGCGCCAAGGCCTGGTCGAGGGCCTTGGCGACGATGGCATGACTGGCCTCCTGCAAGGTCGCATCCAGTCGCAGCAGCACGTCACCGGCCTGTACCGATTGCCCCTCGCCAACCAGCAACTGCGCCACCACGCCACCACTGGGATGCTGGACTTTCTTCACGCTGTCCTGCACCGCCACCGCCCCCGGCGCAATCACCGCGCCGGCCAGTTCAGTGACGGCCGACCACAACAGCGCACCGCCCAGCAACACCACCACGACCCCGGCACCGGCCCACAGGTGGCCACGCAGCGAACGCAGCAGCCCCTGCTCATCATCGATCCGCATCATGCTTGCACACCTCCCTTGGCCACTCGCGGCTCGGCGAGCGCCACCGGTCGCGCCAGCACGGTATCGCGCGGGCCAAATGCCGCCTGCGCCCCCTGCTCAAGCACCAGCACCTGGTCCATCACCGCCAGCAGCCCGGAACGGTGGGCGATGGCCACCACCACCCCACCGCGCGCCTTGACCCCCTCGATCGCCCGGGCCAACGCCCGTTCACCCTCGGCATCGAGGTTGGCATTGGGCTCGTCGAGCACCACCAGGAACGGCTCGCCATACAACGCGCGGGCGAGACCGATACGCTGCCGCTGCCCTGCCGAAAGATTGACACCGCCCTCACCGACCGGCGTGTCATAGCCCTGTGGGAGTTGCAGGATCAGCTCATGGACACCGGCCTGACGCGCCGCCGTGACAATCGCCGCGTCGTCGGCCTGCGGATCCAGACGCGCGATGTTCTGCCCCACGCTCGCCTCGAACAGATCGACACTCTGCGGCAGGTAGCCGGTCATGGCCGCCCGCGCCGCATCCGGCCAGAGATCCAGCGCCGCGCCATCCAGGCAGACCTGGCCACGCAGCGCCGGCCACGCGCCGACCAAGGCCCGCGCCAGTGACGACTTGCCCGAGGCGCTGGGGCCGATCACCGCCAGCGAGCTGCCGGCAGCCAGGCTGAAATTCACCCCTTGCAGCACCAGACGCTGCACACCCGGCGGCGCCACGCACAGGCCGCTCACCTGGACTTGGCTGCGAGCACCTGGTAGCGCAGTCCTGTGCGCGGGTGCCGGAAAGATCGCCAGCACGCCGCGCAACTGCTGCCAGGCCAGCCGCGCGGACACCAGGCTGCGCCAGGTGCCGATGATCTGCTCGGCCGGGGCCAGGGTGCGGGCAACGATGATCGAGGCGGCGACAATCGCACCGCCGCTGAGATCGCCCCCGATCACCAACCAGGCACCCACACCCAGGGACGCCGATTGCACCAACTGGCGCAGGGCCTTGGTGATACCACCATAGAAGCTGCCGACATCGGCGCTGCGCCGCTGCAACGTGGCGTACTGCTCCTGCAGTACCTGCCAGCGGGCGGCGGCGCGCTCGGTGATGCCCATCGCGGCGAGCACTTCGGCACCAACATGAGCCTGTTGCCCCAGGCGATTGCGCTGGCTCGCCAGTATCGCGCTGTCGCGCATGGCTTGGCGCGTACCACGGTCGGTGAGCCAGGTCAGCAGCACCATCAGCACGATCATGCCCAGCGCCAGCCAGCCCAGTGACGGATGGATATAGAAGCTGACCGCGAGGTATACCGGCATCCACGGCAAGTCGAAGAACGCCATGAGCCCGGGGCCGGCGATGAAGGCGCGGATCTGTTCAAGCTCATGGGCGGGCTTGAGCGGGTCCTGGTTCAGGGCGATCTTCAGCGGCGTGCCGGCGATGACCCTGAACACCTGCGTCGAAAGCGCCCCATCCACCATGCCGGCGATCCGCGACATGACTCGCGAGCGAATGATGTCGAGCACGGCGAACACCAGGTACGCACCCGCCACCAGCAACCCCAGCGCCACCAGGGTGGGCAGGCTGCGACTGGGGATGACCCGGTCATAGACCTCGAGCATGAACAGGGGGCCGATCAACGCCAGCAGGTTGATCACGCCGGAGAACAGGGCGGCGCCGACCAGGCCCTTCTTCAAGGCCACGCGAAGCGCAGCCGGCAGCACGCTCGCGCCAGTATCCTTACTGCTTTTCAAGAGTTCCGATCCTTGGAAAATGACGCTTGCCAGTCACCCGAACGGGTGAGATGGCGCGGATCATACCTGAAGCAAATCCGCCAATCGATGGCCTCAAGCCATCATTTTTTGCCTTGGGTCAAAGCGACCTGCAACCAGCATTGTCGAACGGCCCGGCAAAGCGTTTCCAGCCCTCGCCTGGCGACCATTGCGAACATACCAGGCGCCCGTCGGCCTGGCTTTCCCAGCGCCACCAGGGGGCCATCGCGGCCTGCGCCTGGAGCAGGCAGAATGCCGCAACAGCGGCAGCGACCAGCTTTTTCATGGAGCCTCTCCTCGAAAACGACGAACCCCTTCGTGCAAAGGGGTTCGTCGACAAACGTTCAGCCAGCGACCATCAGGTCATCTGGATGGTGGTCTGCATGATGGTGCTTTCGGTGGAGATGGTCTTGGCGTTGGCCTGATAGAAGCTCTGCGCCTTGATCAGCTCGACCAGCTCCTTGGTCAGGTTGACGTTGGAAGCCTCCAGCGAGTTGGACTCCACCGAGCCCAGGGTGCCAGTCTTTGGCGCGTCGATACCTGGAATACCCGAGGCGAAGGTTTCCTTCCAGCGGGTACCGCCCACCTGCTGCAGGCCCTGCTCGTTGGCGAAGCTGGCGATGGCTACCTGGCCGATGGCGCGGGACTGCTGGTTGCTGAAACTGGCGAACATCACGCCGGTGGAGTCGATCGACAGGTTCGACAGGACACCCGTTGCATAACCGTCCTGGGACTGCGAGCTGCGCGCGGTCTCGAGGTTGTAGGAGGTTGTGCTGTTCATCGACAGGCGCATACCGTCGGCGTTGCCCACCGAGCCGTTGGAGCCCCAGTTGCCCGCGGCGTCCTTGGCGGCCGGGATCCAGCCCTTCATGGTGAAGGTATTGTTGACCACGCTCCAGTCGAACGTCCCCACCGGCGTGGTCGGCACGTTGTCAGGGCTGGCGGTCATGGCCTTGACGCTGCCGTCGGGGTTGAAGTCGATGTTGCCAATGAGCGGCGTGGTTTTGCTCGGGTCGTAGGGGTTGCGGCCATCCACCAGGGTGTACATGGTCCACTGGTTCTCGCCGGTCTTGCGGTAGAACTGCTCCATGACGTGTTCGTTGCCCTGGCTGTCGTACACCTTGGTCGGGAACGACTTGGTATAGGTGGCCTGATCCTTCGGATCGAACGGCTTGTTCGGCACCATCTTGGGCGGCGTGGAATTGTCCGGGACTTCCAGCGGAATGTCGGGGGCCGAGGAGTTCAGGTTGATGCCCTGGTCGATCAGGGTGGTCGCCTTCGGCGCCATTGCCGAGGTATCGATCCGCAGGTCGGTCAGCACGCCCTTCATGATCTTGCCATTGGCATCGACCCCATAGCCTTGCAGGCCCAAGCCATCGGAGGTGACGACATAGCCGTCCTTGTTGGTCTGGAACGCACCGGCGCGGGTATAGCTCAGCGAGCCGTTGTCGGACAGGACGAAGAAGCCCTGGCCCTGGATGCCCATGTCCAGTACGTTGCCGGTGTTGTTGACGTCGCCCTGGCCGAACTGCTGGGAAACCGTGGCCAGACGCACGCCGTTGCCGACCTGGTTCTTGCCCACGCCCAGGCGGTTGGCGCCGGCATAGACGTCGGCGAACTCGGCGCGCGACGACTTGAAGCCGACGGTCTCGGAGTTGGCGATGTTGTTGCCGGTGACGTCCAGCTTCTTGTTGGCGGCGTAGAGACCGCTAAGGCCGATATTGAAAGACATGCATTCACTCCTTATGCCGTGCTAGCGGCCTTAGATTCCGATGGTTTGTACTTTGGAGATGCCCAGCTTGCCGATCCCGGCAAGGTTGAGCATCATCTCGCCGCCGTTCTGGAAGCTGACACTGGTGACCTTGGCCGGCAGCATCGTGTACATCTCCTGCGACTTGCCGTCGACAGTGGTGGTGGCGGTAAAGGTATAGGTACCCGCTGCGACTTTTTCGCCCTTGTCGTTGGTGCCGTCCCAGATGAAATCGGCTGTGCCTTTCTTCTGCTCGCCCAACTGGATGGTCTTGACCACGTTGCCATCCTTGTCCTTGATGGTCACCTTGCCGTCGGTGATGTTCTGCGGCACGACCACCTGGCCATTGAGGCTTTCCTTCGGATCGAAGAGGGCCTTGTCGTTCTGCACGATCACCGAACGCCCTACCAGGGAGGAAGCCTGCAGCGCCTGGGACGAGCCCATGCCGCTGATGATCGAGTTGACCGAGCTGTTCAGGGTCTGGATGCCTTCCAGGCTGCTGAACTGCGCCAGCTGGGCGATGAACTGACCGTTGTCCTGGGGATCCAGCGGGTTCTGGTGCTGCATCTGGGTGACCAGCAGCTTGAGAAACGCATCCTTGCCCAGCGCGTTCTTGTCGACAGGCTCGGTGGTGGTTTTCTTGGTGCCGGTGCTGACCCCGGACTTCGTCAGCACATCATTGAGGTTCACGCTGGGGTTTTCGACTGCCATGGTCGGGATTCCTTATCACTGACCCAGGGTCAGCACTTTCTGCATCATGTTCTTGGCGGTGTTCATCAGCTCGGCGTTGGTCTGGAACGCACGGCTGGCGGAGATCATGTCGGCCATCTCCTCGACCACGTTGACATTCGGGTAATAGACGTAGCCGTCCTTGTTCGCCGACGGATGATTGGGCTCGTAGCGCGCCTCGAGGTTGCTCTGGTCCTCGATGATGCCCTTGACCTGGACGCCCTGTCCGGCCTCGCCCTGCTCCTCGAACAGCGACTGGCCCATGCCGTTCTGCGCGTTCTGGAAGGTGGTGGCGAACACCGGATGGCGGGCGCGGTAGGTCTGGTCGATGCTCGAGGACACCGTCTCGGCGTTGGCGATGTTCGAGGCAACGGTGTTCAGGCGCGTGTTCTGCGCGCTCATGCCGCTACCGGCGATGTTGAAGACACTGGCAAGGGACATGGTCACTCTCCACGCAGGGCCGATACCAGCCCTTTGAATTTACTGTTGAGCAGGGTGAAGCTGGCCTGGAAGCCAACGGCGTTTTCCGCGTAGTTCGACTGCTCGATCTGCGCATCCACGGTGTTCTGGTCGATCGACGGCTGCATCGGCGTGCGGTACTGCAGGGTGTCATCCATCATCGCCAGGCCTTCGGCCTCGATGTGGCGGCTGTTGGTGCGGTCCAGGGCGATGCGCCCCTTCTGCTGCTTGTCGGCCTCGGCGGCGAGCACCGACGAGAAGTCCATGTCGCGCGCCTTGTAGTTGGGCGTGTCGGCGTTGGCGATGTTGTTGGCCAGCACCTCGGCACGCTGGGCACGGAAGCCCAGTGCCTTTTCGTGGATGCCAAGCGCCTTGTCGAAGCTGATGCTCATATCGGGGAAACCTTCAAAGGTTGACCAGAGTTTCGTTGGCTTAGGCTTTAGCAAGGGCTGTGCCAACCTGCGCAACCCCAGTAAAGCGGGGGCTAGCCAGATATCAGGACACTGGCGATGCCAGAAAAGCGGCAATGTGCTTCCGCATCGAACTCGGCAAGCGGCAATTGCCAGGCGGCAAAAGCGGCAAAACAAAAAATTGACGTCAATTCGACATGTCATTTAGCCACCAATCGCGATAGCATCCGCGTCCTCGCGCACCAGCCCACGCCATCACGGTTGTCGCCCGCATGGATGCGCGCCGCTTTCATTACGATTTCAAAGGAACGAAACCGTGCCACCGCTTAACCTGCGCAAGACCCTCCTGGCCCTCCTGATCGGCGCCATTCCCGCCCCCGCCCTGGCTTTGCCCCAGACCATTGCACTCACCCATGCCGGCTACAGGGGTGACCACCAGTCCTTTGCCGACGACCTCGAGTTCACCGGCAGCTTCACCGGCTACCAGCAGGACGCGATCGCCCTCGCGAACAGCCTGGTGGCGGGCAACATGACGCTTGGCAGTGCAATCAACGACAACGACACGAACGCTGTCGACCTGATCCATCGCAGCGACGGTATCCGTATCAGCGGCACCAACATCGGCGGCTTCCTGACCAACCGCGGCAATGTTGTCAGCACCAGCCTCGACGGTGCCGCCCTGCGCCTGAGCGCCAGCACCGTCGACGACGACCTGACCAACGAAGGGCTGCTCAAGGCCGGCACCAGCTTCTCGTACAACAATGGCGGCCCCACCTACGGCATCGACCTGTCCAGCCCCGGTAGCAACATCAGCCGCATCCACGGCGGCCTGATCAATACCGCAGGCGCCCGCATCATCGCCACCGGCCGCAACTCACGGGCCATCAACCTGGCAGGGGCGAACCTGGAAGAGCGGGTGGTCAACCGCGGCGAGATCAGCGCGACGGGCCCGGGCGCCATCGCCATCCACGCCACCACGGATGCCGCCAACCGGCCGACCGTACTGGCCGGCATCGACAACCAGGGCCAGATTTTCGCTGGCGACCAAGGCTCCCAAGCCATCGTGCTCGACGGCGCGACCCTGTTCGACAGCCTGGGACGCCATATCGAAAACAGCGGCAGGATCGTGGCCGGCGACACCGCCATCCGCATTGGCAATACCGCCTTTGACGGCCCCGGCCTGCAACCCGGGTACAAGGCCAACGGTGACCTGAACATCTTCAACAGCGGCGAGATCTGGGCCAAAGTCGCCATCGACGCCACCGCCAGCAACCGCCCGGTCGAGCTGATCATGCGCCAGGGCAGCAAGATCTACGGCGACCTTGTCGGCCTGGCCAACATCGAGGTCGAAGGCGACAGCACCTATGGCGTCGCCTACGCCCCCCCCGGCAGCAACAGCATCCGCCTGGCAAACGGTGGCTGGATCGATGTGGGCGACAGCAGCGAGCCACCCACCACCTTCACCCTGCACAGCCTTCACACCACCCTCGACGGCAACCTGAGGATTGCCGATAACTCGGCGCTGGGCCTGTGGCTGGCAAGCAGCACCGACCCGGACACGGCAGTGCTCAAGGTCAGCGGCATCGCCGAGTTCGCCCAGAACGCGCGGATCCTGCTGGAGCCGGAGGACACCGACTTCGAGGCCAGCGGCAGCCGCTACCTGCTGCTCGAGGCCGGCCAGGTGCAGGTCCTCGACGCCAACGGCCTGCAGGTCAACGCCAAGCCCCTGGTCGCCAGCACCTCGGCCATGCTCAACGTGCTGAGCAGCACGCTCGATGACAACAAGGTCTACGTCACCGTCAGCACCAAGCCGACCGAGGACCTTGAGCAGATCGTCGCCCAACAGGGTGGCGACAGCAATGCACAGCGTGCCCTGGGCAACCTGGCCGAAGCCGGCCTGCTGGCACGCCTGGGCAACCAGGACCCACTGTTCCTCGCCGCCGCCAGCGCCGACGAGGCGCAACTGGCCAGGCTCGCCGAGCAACTGGCGCCGGACGTCAGCGACGGCGCCCGCCAGGCCGCCATGGCCAGCCAGCGACTGATCGGCAACGCCATCGACAACCGCTCCAGCAGCCTGCGCGCCCCTCGCGCCGACGAGGCACGCCGCGCCTCCGGCGTGTGGATGCAGTCGCTGTACAGCGACGCCAGCCAGCAGCAGCGCGATGGCATTGCCGGTTACAACGCCTACAGCCGCGGCGTGGCGGTCGGCGCCGATGGCCAGCTGGACGACCAGCTCACCCTCGGTGCGGCCTACAGCTTCATCGACACTGACGTCAACGGCAAACGCGGCAACAAGACCCAGGTACAGAGCCACGCCTTCTCGCTGTATGGCAGCTACACCCTGGACAACTACTTCGTCGACGCCAGCCTGACCTACGGTTTCAACGACAACCAAGGCAAGCGAGAGGTCGCGGGCACACGGGCCAAGTCGGACTATGACAGCAACCTGCTGGGCCTGAACCTGGTCGGCGGCTACAGCTGGCAGCTGAATCCGCGACTGCTGGTCGAGCCGCGCCTGGCAGCGCGCTACAGCCGCGTCGACATCGACCGCTTCAACGAGAAAGGCTCGGCCGCCGCACTCAAGGTCGAGGCGCAGCGCTACGAGGCCATCGAGCTGGGCGCCGGCGTGCGCGTGGCCAGCCAACTGCCGCTCGGCGCCGGCATCCTGGAGCCGCAGGTGAAAGTCATGGCCTACCACGACTTTGCCGCGGATCCTGTGCAGAACACCGCGACCTTCGTGCTGGGCACCACACCTTTCGTCAGCCATGGCGCCAGCGTGGCGCGTAACAGCTACGAGGCCGGGCTGGGTGCGGACTACAAACTGGGTGCGGTGAGCGTCGGCGTCAGCTATGACTACGTGGGCAAATCGGGCTTCGATGCCGACGTGTTCTCGGCCAGGCTGCGCTACGCGTTCTGACACGCCATCACAGGCAAGCCCGCAGCGAAAACAAAAAGGCCGGTATCGCAGGATACCGGCCTTTTTTCGCCCAGCCTTACTTGGCCTGGTAGATGATCCCCGGGCTGCACTGGACCATCTGGTAATGGTCAGGCAGCCCGTTGAGCGCCTCGGACGCCCCCAGGAACAGATAGCCACCGGGCTTGAGGGTGCCGTGAATGCGCATGAGGATGTCCTTCTTGACCTGGGCCGAGAAGTAGATCAGCACGTTGCGGCAGAACACGATGTCGAACTTGCCCAGCGGCGCATAGCTGTCGAGCAGGTTGTACGAACGGAACTCGACGCGGCTGCGGATCGGCGACTTGATCGCCCAGCGCCCCGGCCCCTTTGGGTCGAAGTACCGCTGCAGGCGCTCCTGCGACAAGCCGCGGGCGATGGCCAGGCTGTCGTACTCGCCGGTCTTGCAGTTGTTGAGCATGGCACCCGACAGGTCGGTAGCGACGATCTGCGCCCCCATCTTCAGCTGGCCGAGGTTGGTGCGCTCGAACTCGTCGATCGACATCGAGATCGAGTACGGCTCCTGACCGGACGAACAGGCCGCCGACCAGATGCGCAGGCGCTGGCCCGGGTTGTTCTTGATGAACTCCGGGATCACCTTGCTCTTGAGCACCTCGAACGGGTAGGTGTCGCGAAACCACAGCGTCTCGTTGGTGGTCATGGCATCGACCACCTGTTCGCGCAGGCCACTGCGTGGCTGGGTCTGGATGCGCTGCACCAGTTCGCCCAGCGACTTGATGCCCTGTTGCTCCATCAGCTTGTTGAGACGGCTGGAGACCAGGTACTGCTTATTCTCGCCCAGCAGGATGCCACAGGCTTTCTCCAGGAAGACCCGGAACTGTTCGAAATCCAAATTACCCGTAGACAATGCTGCCGCCTCTTCTTAAATCGCTAGCGCCGGGGACGGGCCCCGGCCGTTTCAATGACTTGCCTTGATCCGATCGACCACGCGCTGGGCGAGGTCATCCGGCCTGAACTTGGCCAGGAAGTCATCGGCACCGACTTTCTTGACCATCGCCTGGTTGAATACCCCGGACAGCGAAGTATGCAGGCAGATGTGCAGTTTTTGCATGCGCGGATCGCTGCGGATCTCCGCCGTGAGGGTATAGCCGTCCATTTCCGGCATTTCAATATCCGAGATCATCATGAGGAACTCTTCCTCCGGACGCTTGCCCTCGTCCACCAGCTTGCGCAGGTAATCCAGGGCCTGGCGACCGTCGTTGAGCGCCACCACCTCGACCCCCACGGTCTGCAGGCAACGGCTCACCTGCTTGCGCGCCACCGACGAGTCATCGACCGTCAGCACCCGCAGCATCACCGCCTTGTCCTGCACTTCGGCATCGATCACGCCATCGGACACCGACTCGGACGAAGGCGCCACCTCGGCCAGCACCTTCTCCACATCGATGATCTCGACCATGCGGTTGTCGACCCGGGTCACGGCTGTCAGGTAGTGATCGCGTCCGGTACCCTTGGGTGGCGGATGGATCTCTTCCCAGTTCATGTTGACGATGCGCTCGACCGAATGCACCAGGAAGCCCTGAGTCTTGGTGTTGTACTCGGTGATGATCACGAAACTGTTGCGCGTTTCTTCCTTCAACTGCGGAAGGCCGGTGGCCATCGACAGGTCCAGGATCGGGATGGTCGCCCCCCGAATGTTGGCCACGCCGCGCACCACCGGGTGGGACCTGGGCAGCAGTGTCAGGTCCGGGCACTGCAGCACCTCCCGCACCTTGAACACATTGATGCCGTAGAGCTGATCGCCATTGAGGCGAAACAACAGCAGCTCCAGGCGATTCTGCCCCACCAGTTGCGTGCGCTGGTTGACCGAATCCATCACTCCAGCCATGCCAGACTCCTTCAACGATTGCCTATGTACCGAATCGGCACGGGCTTTGCTTTTTTGAACGCCATGTACACGAAAACGACAAATTTCCGACGACTGACGCGCCTGTTGACCGGCTCACTGGCCGCCCTGTGCCTGCTGGCACCCGGCATTCGTACGCTGGCGGACTCTTTTACCTTGCCTGAACAGCTTATCGGTGTCACTCAAGGGTTTCTTGAATTCACCGTGGAGGATTACCTGGCGACCACCCAGACCCCAGGCCGCTACGAGATCCAGGTCAACAACCTCGACCCACGCCTGCGCATGCCGCTGTGCAGCCAGCAGTTGGACGCCTCGCTGGAAGGCTCGACGCCCCTGGGACGGGTCACGGTACGGGTCCGCTGCGACGGCACGGCGCCCTGGACGGTATTCGTCCCCGCCCAGGTGCGCCTGATGCGCGACGTGGTGGTCATGACTCGCCCCCTGAAACGTGAAAGCGTGGTGGGTGAAGGCGATGTGGCCCTGCGCGAACGCGATGTGGGCACCCTCGGCGTCGGCTACCTGACCCAGCTTGACCAGGCCGTGGGCTTGAAGCTGTTGCGACCCACGGTGCTCGACCAGGTGCTGACGCAACAGCACCTGGAGCAGGCCGATGTGGTGCGCAAGGGTGATCACGTGGTGATCATCGCCCGTAGCGGCAGCCTGAGCGTACGCATGCCCGGCGAGGCCCTGGACAAAGGTGGCCTGCAGACGCAGATCCGGGTACGCAACCTGAACTCGAAACGCGTGGTCAAGGCCCGCGTCACGGGCCCGGGGCAGGTCGAGGTGGCCATGTAGGGCTGCACTGCGTCGGGATAGTGACGCAACGCTGGCGATGTGGAACCGCGCCCCCTAAACTGTGTCACAGATCGGGTTGCGCACGTGTGCCGAGAGGCGGTGATGCATTCACGCCTAAAGTTTTGCTCGGGTAGGCCGAAAGCAAGGCATGCGTCCTAATTCCCAGGGGTTCTGAACATGGTCATCGACTTCAGTCGTCTCAACAATTCTCCGTCCGTCACGGGCGGCGTTCGCGGCAATGCCGCGCCGGGCAACGCCGACAAATCCGGCGAGGCCAGCGCAGCGCCCAAGCACGCCAGTGCCAGCGGAGAAGCGGTACACCTGAGCCCAGAGGCCCAGCAATTGCAGAAGATCAGCGACAAGCTGCGCGATCAGCCGACCGTCAACAGCGCCCGCGTGGCCGAGTTGAAACAGGCCATCGCAGATGGCAGCTACAAGGTCGATGCCGACCGGGTCGCCAGCAAACTGCTTGATTTCGAAGCCCAGCGCTGACCTCCAGGGGCGCTGACTTCAAGGACGCAAAACGCCAAGAGTTAGCCATGCACGACATCACCCTGCTGCAACTGATCGAAGACGACATCGCGCCGACCCAGGAACTGCTCGACCTTCTGCAAAAGGAGGCAGTTTCCCTGCATGGCCGGGAAATCATGGCGCTGGAGCATATCCTTGCGCGCAAGCAGTCGCTGGTCGTGCTGCTCGAGCAGCAGGGACAACGGCGCAACCAGTTGCTCATCGATCTCGGCCTCAGCGCCGACCGCGCGGGCGTGCAGGCGGTGGCCGACCAGTCGGCCAACGGCGAACTCATCATGCAGCAGCTCAATGAGCTCACCCAGCTGATGGATGCCTGCCAGAAGGTCAACGAGAACAATGGCCGGATCATCCAGATGCAGCAGTACGCCACGGCCAACCAGATCAGAATCCTCATGGGCGGCGACTCTCCGTCGCTCTATGACAGCCGCGGCGCCACCTCGCCAATGGACAAGCCCAGGGCCATCGGCCAAGTCTGATTGACCCTGATCAAGGCACGGAACATACTGGCATAATGCCGTTACTTGCGTGTGCCGTATTTGCCTGGAGATTGATTACCCGTGTTCAATGAATCCGATGCTCCCCAGCCACCAAAGGTGCTGAGCACCCCTTTGGAGATCACGGCCAACTTGCGCCAGCTGCTGGAGAGCCACGACCCGCTGATCATCAGCTTCCATGAGCGCAGCCAGCGGTTTCAGAGCTACGTGGTGCATGTCGACCGGGACAGCGGCGTCCTGGCGCTGGATGAAATGATCCCCCGCGACGGCGAGAAGTACATCGAGAACGGTGAACCGTTCCGTGTCGAAGGCTTCCATGACGGTGTGCGCATCGCCTGGGAATCCAACACCGCGCTGACCATCGGCGAGATCGACGGCAACCGCTGCTACCGTGGCCCGCTGCCCGAGGAAGTGACTTACCACCAGCGCCGCAACGCCTTTCGCGCCGCGCTGAAGCTGTCGCAACTGGTCGACATCGTCCTTGACGGTACCCACCTCAAGGGCAACGGTGCCCTGCGCGGCAAGCTGCTGGACATTTCCGCCACCGGCTGCAAGCTGCGTTTCGACGGCAACGTCGAGGACCGCCTGCAACTGGGCCAGGTCTATGAACGCTTCAAGGCCAGCACCCCACTGGGGCTGACCGACACCCTGGTCGAACTGCGCCACCTGCACTTCGAGGAACGCATCAACACTACCTTCGCCGGGGTGCGCTTCCACAACCTCAACGGCCAGGCGCAGCGCAAGATCGAGAGTTTCGTCTACCAGCTGCAGCGCGAGGCGCGGCGGTTCGACAAAGACGACTATTGAGCGTCGCCAGGACATGAAAAACGCCACCCAATGGGTGGCGTTTTTCATTCAGGCCCAACACCAACAGGCTAGGATTTGCTCACCTCGCCTTCGCGCTCCGCGCCGGCCTCCTCTTCGGTATCCTCCGCCGCCACCGGCGCCTGCATCACCTCCTGCACGGTCTGCTCGTCCACCCGAGGGTCAAGGGCCGCCGACAAGGGCGAGCCCGCCGCCGGCATGGCCACGTGCCCCAGCGGCGCATCCTGGACCTGGTGCAGCCCGGTGACCGCCTTGGGCCGAATGCGCCAGACCAGCACCAGGGCGAAGAACACGAAGAAGGCGTACAGCATCTGCGCGCCCAGCAGCTTCATCAGCACCCCCGCCGCCAACGGCCCGATACAGGCGCCCACGCCATAGGTGACCAGCAGCATGGCCGTCAACGAGACCCGCCGCTCGCTTTCCACATGGTCGTTGGAAAACGCCACCGCCAGCGGATACAGGCAGAACTGCAACAGCGATATGACGAAACCGATACCGAACAACAGCGCCAACGGCACGCCTGGCAGGATCGCCAGCGGCGCCGAGGCCAGCGCCAGGCCGATCGCCACGCTGCGGATCAGCACGGCGCGATCATAACGGTCGGACAACCAGCCCAGCGGCCACTGCACCAGCAGGCCGGCAAAGATGCAGCTGCCCATGAACAGGCCGATCTGCTCGGTGGACAACCCCTGACTGGACGCATACAACGGCGCCAAGCCATAGAACGAACCGACGATCAGACCCGAACCGAGCACCGTGGACAGCGACTGCGGCACGCGCTTGATGAAGAACTTCGGCTCCATCGGCGCCGGCCGCAACGGCGCGGGGTGGATGCGCCGGGTCATGGCCACCGGCACCAGGCACAGGGCAAAGCACATCGCCACCAGCATCAGCAACTCAGGCCCCAGCTGCGGATGCACCACCAGGATCAACTGGCCAAGCACCAACCCAAGATACGAGGCGATCATGTAGCCACTGAACACCGCGCCGCGATGCTTGGCATCGGCCTGCTCGTTGAGCCAGCTCTCGATGACCATGTACTGGCACATCATTCCCAGGCCAACGATCATCCGCAGCCCGATCCACACCGGCAGCCAGCTGGTCAGCCCGTGCCCGAGCACCGCCGCGCCGACGATGCCGGCACAGGTGGCGTAGGCACGGATATGCCCGACCCGGCCGATCAGGCGGTGCCCGACCTTGCCGCCCACCGCCAGGCCGAAGTAGTTGGCCGCCATCAACGCACCAATCCACAGGCTGTCGACATGGTCGGCGGCCAGGCGCAGGGCCAGGTAGGTACTGAGCAGGCCCGAACCGATCAGCATCATCAGGGCGGCGAAGTACAACGACTGAAACGGCTTCCAGATATTTCGCATACGTCCCGTCAAGCTCCTTGATCTGGTGGCGCGGGGTTGCTGCCAAGCATAAAAGCAAATCCACCGCGGCGCAGGCCCCCGACGGCGAAATCGGCCGCCGGGGGCGCATCCAGTAGCGGTCGTGTCGCGCTCAGGCTTGCGCGGCGAGCACGCGGCGCTCCCAGGGCGTGATCTCATCGAAGAAATCGCTCAGCTCCAGGGTCTTGGTGGCGATGTAGCCTTCGATGAACTCCCTGCCGAACAGTTCCCGCGCCAGGTTGCTGCGCTTGAGGCGCTCCAGCGCGGCGTGCAGGGTGCAAGGCAGGCTCAGGTGCTCGGGGACTTCAAACTCGCCCTGGATCGCCGGCGTCGGCGCAAGCTGCCGCTCGATGCCATGCAGGCCGGCGGCTAGGCTCGCGGCGAGGGCCAGGTAGGGGTTGGCATCGGCGCCCGGCAGGCGGTTTTCCACCCGCCGCGCCGCAGGCGAACTGGCCGGGATGCGCAGGCCCGCTGCGCGATTGTCCTCGGACCAGCAGGCATTGTTCGGCGACGCATAGGGGTGGCACAGCCGCTGGTAGGAATTGACGTTCGGCGCGAACAGCACGGTGAAGTCGGCCAGGCAGGCCTGCAGGCCACCGATGAAATGGTGGAAGGTGTCGGTCGCCCTGCCCTGCTCGTCGCTGAACACGTTGCGCCCGCTGGCGCTGTCGACCAGACTCTGGTGGATATGCATGGAGCTTCCAGGGGTGTGCGCCAGCGGCTTGGCCATGCACACCACGGTCAGGCCATGCTTGAGCGCGACCTCCTTGAGCAGGTGCTTGAACAGGAAGGTCTGGTCGGCCAGCAGCAAGGGATCGCCGTGCAGCAGGTTGATCTCGAACTGGCTAACGCCCATCTCGTGCATGAAGGTGTCACGCGGCAGGCCCAGCGCCGCCATGCAGCGGTACACCTCGCTGAAGAACGGGCGCAGGCCGTTGTTGGAGCTGACACTGAAGGCCGAGTGGCCCATTTCCCGGCGTCCGTCCTTGCCCAGCGGCGGCTGGAACGGCTGGCTCGGGTCGCTGTTGGCGGCGAAGACGAAGAACTCCAGTTCCGTCGCCACCACCGGCGCCAGCCCGCGCTCGGCATAGCGGGCGATCACCGCCTTGAGCAGCCCACGGCTGGACAGCCCCGAGGGCGTGCCGTCGAGTTCCACCGCGTCGCAGATGGCCAGTGCCCGAGGCTCGTCGCTCCAGGGCAGGCGGTGGATCTGCGAAGGCTCGGCCACCAACGCCAGGTCGCCGTCGTCACTGCCGTAGTACTTGGCCGCCGGGTAGCCGCCCATGATGCACTGCAGCAGAACGCCGCGGGCCATCTGCAGGCGACGACCTTCGAGGAAGCCCTCGGCGGTCATCACCTTGCCGCGGGGCACGCCGTTGAGGTCGGGGGTGACGCACTCGATTTCATCGATGCCCTTCAGGAACGCTGCCTGGTTGCGTGGGCCTTCGGTCGTCATGACGCTGTCCTTCTTGTTGTGTTCGCATGCCGGGAATGGCGACGCACACAACATAGGCCGGGGGTGTTTAAAATATCAAGCACCCCAGGCACCGCGCCCGGATCATTGCTCACGCAACGTCATGCCATTGGCCGGCAACGGCAGCGCGGTCTTGTAGCGCACCTGCTTCAAGGCAAAGCTGGAGCGAATGTTCGCCACCCCGGGCAAGCGCGTCAGGTAGTCGAGGAAACGCTCCAGCGCCTGGATGCTCGGCAGCAGCACCCGCAGCAGGTAATCCGGATCCCCGGTCATCAGGTAGCACTCCATGACCTCCGGGCGCTCGGCAATCTCCTCCTCGAAGCGATGCAGCGACTGCTCGACCTGCTTCTCCAGGCTGACGTGGATGAACACATTCACATCCAGACCCAGCGCTTCGGGCGACAGCAGCGTGACCTGCTGGCGGATCACCCCCAGCTCCTCCATGGCCTTGACCCGGTTGAAGCACGGCGTGGGCGACAGGTTGACCGAGCGCGCCAGCTCTGCATTGGTGATCCGGGCGTTTTCCTGCAGGCTGTTGAGGATGCCGATATCCGTTCGATCCAGTTTACGCATGAGAGAAATTGACCTGGTTTTTGTGTTTGTACGGAATGTTTATCTGCGCCGCCGGACAAAGGCAATGAACTTGAGAGAAAAATTCTCCTGCCATCCCCCTATGATGTAAAAAGACGCTGACCTGCCAGTCACGAGCCGGCAGTCAGCGGCGGCCGCTTCAAAGCTCACAAAAACAACATTCGAGCGAGCGTAAAAAGCATGAACGAGTACGCCCCCCTGCGTCTGCATGTGCCCGAGCCTACAGGCCGGCCAGGCTGCCAGACCGATTTCTCCTACCTGCGCCTGAACGACGCCGGTCAAGTCCGTAAACCCCCTATCGATGTGGAGCCTGCCGACACGGCGGACCTCTCCTACAGCCTCGTGCGCGTGCTCAACGAGCATGGCGACGCCGTCGGCCCCTGGGCCGAGGGCATCGAGCCGCAGGTGCTGCGCCAGGGCATGCACGCCATGCTCAAGACGCGCATCTTCGACAGCCGCATGGTAGTCGCCCAGCGCCAGAAGAAGATGTCCTTCTACATGCAGAGCCTGGGCGAGGAAGCCATCGGCAGCGGCCAGGCCCTGGCCCTGAACCGCACCGACATGTGCTTCCCCACCTACCGCCAGCAGAGCATCCTGATGGCCCGCGAGGTGTCGCTGGTGGACATGATCTGCCAGCTGCTGTCCAACACCCGTGACCCGCTCAAGGGCCGTCAGCTGCCGATCATGTACTCGGTGCGCGAAGCCGGCTTCTTCACCATCAGCGGCAACCTGGCCACCCAGTTCGTCCAGGCGGTCGGCTGGGCCATGGCCTCGGCGATCAAGGGCGATACCAAGATCGCCTCGGCGTGGATCGGCGACGGCGCCACCGCCGAGTCCGACTTCCACACCGCCCTGACTTTCGCCCACGTCTACCGCGCCCCGGTGATCCTCAACGTGGTCAACAACCAGTGGGCGATCTCGACCTTCCAGGCCATTGCCGGTGGCGAGTCGACCACCTTCGCCGGTCGTGGCGTGGGTTGTGGCATCGCCTCGCTGCGGGTCGACGGCAACGACTTCATCGCCGTCTACGCCGCCTCGCGCTGGGCCGCCGAACGCGCCCGCCGTGGCCTGGGCCCGACACTGATCGAGTGGGTCACCTACCGTGCCGGCCCGCACTCGACCTCGGACGACCCGTCCAAGTACCGCCCGGCCGACGACTGGAGCCACTTCCCGCTGGGCGACCCGATCGCCCGCCTCAAGCAGCACCTGATCAAGCTCGGCCACTGGTCCGAGGAAGAGCACCAGGCGGTCACCGCCGAGCTCGAGGCCGAGGTGATCAAGGCGCAGAAGGACGCCGAGCAGTTCGGCACCCTGAGCAATGGCCATATCCCCAGCGCCGCCTCGATGTTCGAGGACGTGTACAAGGAAATGCCCGACCACCTGCGCCGTCAGCGCCAGGAACTGGGGGTCTGAGATGAACGATCACAACAACAGCATCCATCTGGAAAACGCCATGTCCACCACCACCATGACCATGATCCAGGCCCTGCGCTCGGCCATGGATGTCATGCTCGAGCGCGATGACAACGTGGTGGTCTATGGCCAGGACGTTGGCTACTTCGGCGGCGTGTTCCGCTGCACCGAAGGCCTGCAGACCAAGTACGGCAAGTCCCGCGTGTTCGACGCGCCGATCTCCGAGAGCGGCATCGTCGGCACCGCCGTGGGCATGGGTGCCTACGGCCTGCGCCCGGTGGTCGAGATCCAGTTCGCCGACTACTTCTACCCCGCCTCCGACCAGATCGTCTCGGAGATGGCCCGCCTGCGCTATCGCTCGGCCGGCGAGTTCATCTCGCCGCTGACCCTGCGCATGCCCTGCGGCGGCGGCATCTACGGCGGCCAGACCCACAGCCAGAGCCCCGAGGCGATGTTCACCCAGGTCTGCGGCCTGCGCACCGTGATGCCGTCCAACCCATACGACGCCAAGGGGCTGCTGATCGCCTCGATCGAATGCGACGACCCGGTGATCTTCCTCGAGCCCAAGCGCCTGTACAACGGCCCGTTCGACGGCCACCACGACCGCCCGGTAACCCCGTGGTCCAAGCACCCGCACAGCGCCGTGCCTGATGGCTACTACAGCGTGCCGCTGGACAAGGCGGTGATCACCCGCCCAGGCAACGACGTCACCGTGCTGACCTACGGCACCACCGTGTATGTCTCGCAGGTGGCCGCCGAGGAGAGCGGCGTCGACGCCGAGGTCATCGACCTGCGCAGCCTCTGGCCGCTGGACCTGGAAACCATCGTCGCGTCGGTGAAGAAGACCGGACGCTGCGTGGTCGTGCACGAGGCCACCCGTACCTGTGGCTTCGGCGCCGAACTGGTGTCGCTGGTCCAGGAGCACTGCTTCCATCACCTCGAGGCGCCCATCGAGCGCGTCACCGGCTGGGACACCCCCTACCCTCACGCACAGGAATGGGCCTACTTCCCCGGCCCTTCGCGGGTAGGCGCGGCACTGAAACGGGTCATGGAGGTCTGAATGGGCACGCACGTCATCAAGATGCCGGATATCGGTGAAGGCATCGCGCAAGTCGAGTTGGTGGAATGGTTCGTCAAGGTCGGTGACATGATCGCCGAGGACCAGGTGGTGGCCGATGTCATGACCGACAAGGCCACCGTGGAAATCCCTTCGCCGGTCAGCGGCAAGGTGCTGGCCCTGGGCGGCCAGCCCGGTGAGGTGATGGCGGTCGGCAGCGAGCTGATCCGCATCGAGGTCGAAGGCAGCGGCAACCATGTCGACGTGCCCCAGGCCAAGCCGGCGGAGCCGGAACCTGCGCCGGTCAAGGCCGTGGCCCAACCCGAGCCACGCATCGAAGCACAACCCCAGGTTGCCGCGACCCATGCCGCCGCGCCTATCGTGCCGCGCGAAGCCCACGACAAGCCACTGGCCTCCCCAGCCGTGCGCAAGCGCGCCCTGGACGCCGGGATCGAGCTGCGCTACGTGCATGGCAGCGGCCCGGCCGGGCGCATCCTGCATGAAGACCTCGATGCCTTCATCAGCAAGCCGCAGACCGGCGCCGGTCAGGCACCAGGGGGCTACGGCAAGCGTACAGACAGCGAGCAGGTACCGGTGATCGGCCTGCGCCGCAAGATCGCCCAGCGCATGCAGGACGCCAAGCGCCGCGTCGCCCACTTCAGCTACGTCGAGGAAATCGACGTCACCAACCTGGAAGCCTTGCGCCAGCAACTCAACGCCAAGTACGGCGACAGCCGCGGCAAGCTGACTCTGCTGCCGTTCCTGGTGCGCGCCATGGTCGTCGCCCTGCGCGACTTCCCGCAGATCAACGCCACCTACGACGACGAAGCCCAGGTCATCACCCGCCACGGCGCGGTACATGTCGGCATCGCCACCCAGGGTGACAACGGCCTGATGGTGCCGGTACTGCGCCACGCCGAGGCCGGCAACCTGTGGAGCAACGCCGGCGAGATTGCCCGTGTCGCCCACGCCGCGCGCAACAACAAGGCCACTCGCGAGGAACTGACCGGCTCGACCATCACCCTGACCAGCCTCGGCGCCTTGGGCGGCATCGTCAGCACCCCGGTGGTCAATACCCCGGAAGTGGCGATCATCGGCGTCAACCGCATGGTCGAACGGCCGGTGGTGATCGACGGCCAGATCGTCGTGCGCAAGATGATGAACCTGTCCAGCTCGTTCGACCATCGCGTGGTCGACGGCATGGATGCCGCACTGTTCATCCAGGCCGTGCGCGGCCTGCTGGAACAGCCTGCCTGCCTGTTCGTGGAGTGATCATGCAAGAGCTCATCAACACCACCCTGCTGATCATCGGCGGCGGCCCCGGCGGCTACGTGGCCGCCATCCGCGCCGGGCAGCTGGGCATCCCCACCGTGCTGGTCGAAGGCCAGGCCCTGGGCGGCACCTGCCTGAACATCGGCTGCATTCCCTCGAAAGCGCTGATCCATGTGGCCGAGCAGTTCCACCAGGCCAGCCGCTACACCGAGCCTTCGCCGCTGGGCATCAGCGTATCCTCGCCGCGCCTGGACATCAGCCGCAGCGTCGAGTGGAAGGACGGCATCGTCGACCGCCTCACCAGCGGCGTCGCCGCCTTGCTGAAAAAGCACGGCGTGAAGGTAATCCATGGCTGGGCGAAGATCCTCGACGGCAAGAGCGTCGAGGTCGACGGCCAGCGCATCCAGTGCGAGCACCTGCTGCTGGCCACCGGCTCGAACAGCGTCGAACTGCCGTTGCTGCCGATCGGCGGGCCGATCATCTCGTCCACCGAGGCCCTGGCGCCCAAGGCGCTGCCCCAGCACCTGGTGGTGGTCGGCGGCGGTTACATCGGCCTGGAACTGGGTATCGCCTACCGCAAGCTCGGCGCCAAGGTCAGCGTGGTGGAAGCCCGCGAACGCATCCTGCCGACCTACGACGCGGAACTCACCGCGCCGGTGGCCGACTCGATCAGGAAACTCGGCATCGCCCTGTACCTGGGCCACAGTGTCGAAGGCTATGCCGACGGCTGCCTGTTGGCCAGCGACGGCCAGGGCGGGCAACTGCGCCTGGAGGCTGACCAGGTGCTGGTGGCCGTGGGTCGCCGCCCACGCACCAAGGGCTTCGGCCTGGAAAGCCTGGACCTGAAGATGAACGGCGCGGCCATCGCCATCGACGAGCGCTGCCAGACCAGCATGCGCAACGTCTGGGCCATCGGCGACGTGGCCGGCGAGCCGATGCTGGCGCACCGGGCCATGGCCCAGGGCGAGATGGTCGCCGAGATCATCGCCGGCAAGAGCCGACGCTTCGAGCCCAGCGCAATCGCCGCGGTGTGCTTCACCGATCCGGAAGTGGTGGTGGTCGGCCAGACCCCGGAACAAGCCAGCCAGCAGGGCGTGGACTGCATCGTCGCGCAGTTCCCCTTCGCCGCCAACGGCCGGGCCATGAGCCTGGAATCGAAGACCGGCTTCGTGCGCGTGGTGGCCCGCCGTGACAACCACCTGATCCTCGGCTGGCAGGCAGTGGGCGTGGCGGTGTCGGAACTGTCCACCGCCTTCGCCCAGTCGCTGGAGATGGGTGCACGCCTGGAAGACATCGCCGGCACCATCCACGCCCACCCGACCCTGGGCGAGGCGGTGCAGGAAGCAGCGCTGCGCGCCCTGGGCCACGCCCTGCACATCTGACCTGACACTGAAGCGGCAATCGCCGATTTGGCCCGCTGCGCCCCTGGCGCCGCGGGTCTTTTTTCATTCGGCGACAGCGTTCTTGCCAGCTGCCTTGGCCCGGTACAGCGCCTTGTCGGCACGGGCCAGCAGGTCGTGCCGCTCCTCTCCTTCCCGCCACTGCACCACGCCATAGCTCATGGTCAGCTGGCACAGGCCAATCGGCGCCACTTCGGCCAAGGCCTCCTGAATCCGCTGCGCCGCTTCGCGTGCCTGTTCCTGCGAGGTCCGTGGCAAGACCACCACGAATTCATCGCCGCCCCAGCGTGCCAACAAGTCCTGCTCTCCCAGACACTGGCGGATCCGCTCGGTGACCTCGACCAACGCCGCATCGCCACGGGCATGGCCGTGCAGGTCGTTGATCGGCTTGAAGTCGTCCAGGTCCATGGCGATCAACGCCAGCGGTTCACGGAAGCGCCGGGCACGCTCGCACGCCTGCTCCAGGGTCTTTTCCAGGCGGTAGCGATTGGCGGTACGGGTCAGGGCGTCGCGCTCGGCCAACTCGCGATTCTCGTCGAGCTGGCGCTGCAACTGCTGGTTGACCCACGACAGTTCGCGGGTGCGCTCGGCCACCAGGCCTTCCAGGGACAGGTTGCGCTGCTCGAGCTCCGCTACCAGGCGCTTGCCCGCGTCGATATTGCGGTGGGCGCCGAGCATGCGCGCCACCGAACCGTCGGCATTGCGGGCTATGACATGGCCGCTGTCCTCGATCCACAGGTAGCTGCCATCCTGGCAGCGGCAACGGTACTCGATGAGATAACGCTCGTTGCGCTGATTGATGTAAGCCTCGAAATGCGCCATCACCCGTGGATAATCCTCGGGGTGAATCACGCTTTCCCAGGTCAGCACGGAATTGTCCAGCGAATGGCTGGCGTAGCCCAGCATCGCGTACCAGCCCGGATTGCGGTAGACATAGCCGTTGTTGGCATCCCAGTCCCAGATACCGTCGCTGATCAGATCGAACAAGGTGTGCAATTGCTGCTCGGTGAATCCAGCCGGTAACGGCTTTGTTGCCTGACTCATGGACGCGCTCCCTGTTGTCCAGCAACTGCGCCCCGCACCCGGTGCTGCCGACACATGCTTGTATTTGCCGCAAGCGGCAATCCTGTTCCTCTGCCGGCCAAGCATATTCCGAGCAACAGGCTGCCGGAATAGTCCTAACGGCCTATTTCGCCCCGGTACCACTGCTGGCACAGCTTTTGCCCCTTTCGTCGTGTCTTCAGATCCGTCCAAGGAGGAATCATGTTTATTACCGCGAACGGCCTGGGTTGGCAGGCCGTGCAACAACAACAGCGCACCGGCAACGATCAGTCCGCGGCCTCGCTGGTCCCGTTCCAACAGGTCATCGCCAGCGGCAAGGCTTCGGCGCAACAGGACAGTCAAGGCAGCACGTCCGAGCAACAGGCCGAAGACAACCGCAAGGAAGCCTTCGCCAAGCTGATGGTCATGTTGCAGAACCCGGACGCGGCAAGGCGTGAGCAGGCCAGCGTAGGCAAACAGGAAGGCACCGGCGCCTTGCAGGAATTTCGCGACTACATGGCCAAGTCACCAGCGGAGAAGATCAAGGAAAAGCTGCTCGCGGAGCTTGGCCTGAGCGAGGAGGAATACGACGCCCTACCGCCAGAAAGGAAAATGATAATCGATCAACAGATCGCCCAACGCATGCAGGAAGAGGCCGAGATGAAGACCCAGGCCAAGCTCGAGCAGCAGGCGCAACGTGCCCAGGGCAGCATGACCTCGGCGGATGAGCGCGACATCGAGCGAAAGTACACCGCCGAGCTCTAGTGTCCTGTCTCGGAAATAAGCTGTTCACTTTTGGCGGCGTCTTGGGCGCCCGGCCTGCGTTGCCACTCCTCGCCATAGCCCTGCTATGACTCGTCGCGGCGCCTTGCCCGAACACCCAAGCCACTCGCCAAAAGAGAACGTATTTCCGAGACAGGACACTAGCGCCCGCCATACGTCAGTAAAAGCGCTTCGGATCCCCTGACTCGAGCAGGCTGGCCAGCTGGGTCAGGGCGAAGCGCAACTCCTCCCGGCTGGTCGGCGACATCAGCACGACCCGCACACCACGTGGATCGCCCGTGCGTTCCACCTGGAACTGGCTGGCGCTCATGACCACCACGCCATTGGCCCGCGCCAGCAGGGCGAACTCGTCGCTGCGCCACGGCTCGGGCAGGTTGAGCCAGAGGTGATAGCTGTGCGGCTGGCTCTGCAGCGACACACTGGCGAAGACTTCACGGGCGATGGCCTGACGTGCCGCCGCCTCGGCGCGGTGCATGCGGATCAACTGGCTGTCCAACCCTTCGCCGATCACATGGCTGGCCAGTTGCGCGGTCAACGGCGAAGGCATCCACACCGTGCTGCGCACCATGGCGGTCAGGCGTGACAGCAGCTTCGGCGGGCTATACAGGTAGCCGATGCGCAGCGCCGGCATGACCGACTTGGACAGGCTGGTGAGGTAGATTGAACGCTCCGGGGCGAAGGTCGCCAGCGGCCGGGTCTGCGGGTCGGTGGCGAGGAAGCCGTAGATGTCATCATCCAGCAGCAGGAAATCGAACTCCTCCGCCAGCGCCGCGATCTGGGCGCGGCGCTCGTTGGACATGATTGCCGTGGTCGGGTTCTGGCAGGTCGCCACGCACACCAGCATGGCGGGCCGCTCGCGCTGGCAGATCTCGCGCAAGGCCTCGGGGATGATGCCCTGCTCGTCCATCGGCACGCCACGCAGACGGCGGCCCAGGCCATGGGCCACGGAAATGATGCCCGGGTAGCACAGCGACTCGCACAGCACCAGGTCGCCCGCTCCGGTCAGGGCGCTGATCGCCACCATCAACCCATGCTGGGCGCCGCTGGTGATGACCACCTGCTGCCACTGCGCACCCGGTAGCCACTGGCGCAACCATTGTGCGCCCGCCTCGCGATGCGCCGGATGGCCGCCGTCGGGGGCGTAGTCCAGCACCTGCTCCAGCCGTGAGGTATTGGCCAGCTCGGTCAAGGCGTTACGCAACCAGTACTGCAGGGTTTCGCCGTAGGGCTTGATGATCGACAGGTCGAGTGCTTCGCCGCGGGCTGCAGGTGCAGTTCGGGCGGTAATGGGGGCCTCGCCCGTCTCGGCGATCCGGTCGAGGACGTAGGTGCCACGCCCCACCTCGCCCTGGGTCAGTCCACGGCGCGACGCCTCGGTGTAGGCGCGACTGATGGTGCCTGGCGTGACATCCAGCGCCTGCGCCAGTTCGCGCAGCGTCGGCAAGCGCTCGCCACGCCGCAGCGCGCCGCTGGCGATATCGTGCGCCAGCGCATCGGCAATGGACAGGTAGACAGGCTGATTGCTTTCGCTGATCCGTGGAACCCACATGAGACGGCTACCGGGCTGAAAATGATTGAAATTTGAACACACAGGCCAACTTGAGTCGATCCTCCGAGCGATTCAAGTTGTAAGCATCACCCGCGTGGGAGCTGCCCCACTTGAATTCAGGTCTCGTTACCGTATAGATTCAATTTGAATCGACTCAATCGAATCAATCAACTCACCTGGACTCGCCATGGACAACCTCAGAAAGGATTTTTCCCTCTCCGCCCTGGTCGCCGGCCTGATCGCCGTGATCATCTCCTACGCAGGCCCCTTGATCATCGTATTCCAGGCCGCCGACCAGGCAGGCCTGGACAACGCCGCGACCGCTTCGTGGATCTGGGCCATCTCCATCGGCAGCGGCCTGACCGGCCTGCTGCTGAGCTGGAAACTGCGGGTGCCGGTGATCACCGCGTGGTCCACGCCCGGCGCGGCGCTGCTGGTGTCGATGCTACCGAGTGTGTCACTGGCCCAGGCGGTGGGCGCCTACATCGTCGCCTCGCTGCTGATTGCCGTGATCGCCCTGAGCGGCGCCTTCGACAAGCTGATGAATCGCCTGCCCAAGGCCATTGCCGCGGCGATGCTGGCCGGCATCCTGTTCCGCTTCGGCGCCGAGCTGTTCAGCTCGATCCGCCTGCAGCCCGTGCTGGTACTGTCGATGCTGGCGAGCTACCTGCTGTTCAAGCGCTTGTCGCCGCGCTACGCGATTCTTTCGGTGCTGATCGTCGGTTGCGGCCTCGCCGCCGGCCTGGGCCAGCTGGACACCCAGGCCCTGGTGCTGGAAATGACCGTCCCGACCTGGACCAGCCCGCAGTGGAGCTGGCAGGCCATCATCAATATCGGCCTGCCCCTGGCCCTGGTGTCACTCACCGGCCAGTCGGTGCCCGGTATCGCCGTGCTGCGCACCTCCGGCTACCAGGTGCCGGCACGCCCGATCGTCTCGGTCACCGCCCTGGGTTCGCTGCTGCTGGCGCCGTTCGGCTGCCACGGCGTCAACCTGGCGGCGATCACCGCCGCCATCTGCACCGGCCGCGAGGCCCACGAGAACCCGGACAAGCGCTACATCGCCGGCATGGCCTGCGGTGCCTTCTACCTGCTGATGGGCAGCTTCGGTGCCACGCTGGCCTCGGTGTTCGCCGCCCTGCCGAGGGAACTGATCGCCGCCCTCGCCGGCCTGGCACTGTTCGGTGCCATTGCCAACGGCCTGGCGGGCGCCATGAGTGACGAGAAACAGCGGGAGCCGGCGCTGATCACCTTCCTGGTCACCGCATCGGGCATGAGCCTGCTCGGTCTTGGCGCCGCGTTCTGGGGGCTGATCTTCGGGCTGGCGGCACACTTCGCCCTGAGCTACAGCCGCACGACGCGGCAGCCGCAGGCAAGCGTTCAGGCTCGTTGAACGAAGACAAGGGGAATGGGGGGAGATGGCGTCCCAGGGCAGGTTCGAACTGCCAACCTTCCCCTTAGGAGGGGGATGCTCTATCCAATTGAGCTACTGAGACACTGGAGCCGACAACAGACGCTGTGCGGCGGGGACGGCGAGCATGTTAACCAGCGTGTGGGCATTTGTCATGTATCAATCGGGCATTTTGCACGTCGGCTTTTTCCCCGCCGCGTCTGCGATCACGCCTTCGCTGCGCAACAGCGCGAGCAACGCCTCGACCGCGCTGGCCAGCGAAGCGGAGTTGTCCACGACATGCACGCCGGGATCATAGGCCTGCAACCTGAAGTTGCGGGCCAGGCGCTGCTCGATCTCTTCATTGCTCTCCCGCCCCCTGGCCAGCAATCGCTGCCGTAGCGCTTGCTGGGAAACCGTCAGCCCCACGGCCACCAAGTCGGGATAGCGCTGCCGGGCGTTGGCCAGGTAGGCACGCGAACCATTGACCAGCACCGACCGCCCCGCAGCAAGCCATGCGTCCAACTGTGCGGGGATGCCATAGCTCAAGCCGTTCGCCTGCCAATCCAGGGCAAATGCCCCCGCCTCGCGCATCGCCTCGAAGCGCTCGACACTCACCCCAAGCGCGGCTTCGCCCTTGGCCTCCGCCGAGCGCGTGATGACCCGCCGGGCGACCTCGACGCCTTGGGCGAACAATCGCTCACGCGCCGCATCGATCAGGGAATCTTTTCCCGAACCCGACGGTCCCATGAGGAATATCAGGCGCCCCCTTGAGGCCGCCCCACCGCTTGCGTCATATTGCATAGCCACTATGCTCAATGTGTGGGAAACCAGCGTATTCCAGGATTTTCCCCAGACCTTTACCGTCTTTTACCAGATTTTGACGGCATTTGTCTGACGCCGGTGCAATTCGATGAATGTGAAACTTTTCAAACCAGTGCTCATTTCTGATAATTGGTACTGGCAAAAAGCCTTTATCGAGATCACTATTTGTCACAGAATTGACGCCAAGGAAACGGCGACCCTGAGGCAAGATGAAGAACCAAAATCAAATCACGGTTGAACATTTTGTCGTCGCCGCGGTCGTACTTCCACCGTGCGGCCAATTTGCGAACCGCTCCCCCTGAACCAGAACAACCGGTCAATTTATATGCGCCCAATGAAACAGGCTATCTATTCGAGCCGCACCGCTGACAAGTTCGTCGTCCGCCTGCCAGACGGGATGCGTGAGCGCATTGCCGAGGTAGCGCGCAACCATCACCGCAGCATGAACTCCGAAATCATCGCCCGCCTGGAGCAGAGCCTTATCCAGGAAGGTGCCCTGGGTGACGAACTGAGCATGCGCCTGGACAGCCCAGAGCTCAGCCTCCACGAACGTGAACTGCTGCAGCGCTTCCGCCAGCTGTCCCACCGCCAGCAGAATGCGCTGGTCGCCCTCATCGCTCACGATGTGGAAATGGCCGCCGACGCGTCCTGATCCAGGCCGGGACATCGCCCACAAAAAAGCCAGCGCAAGCTGGCTTTTTTGCATCTGGTTGCTGAGTCACGCACACCCCTACTGTAGGAGCGGCCTTGTGCCGCTCCTACAGGGGGTTGCGCATGGCCTTCACCTAACGCTTACAGCAGGAACAGCGTGGCCAGGCCGAGGAAAATAAAGAAGCCGCCACTGTCGGTGACCGCAGTGATCATCACACTCGACCCCATCGCCGGATCACGCCCCAGGCGCGTCAGCGTCATCGGGATCAGCACGCCCATCAAGGCGGCCAGCAACAGGTTCAGGGTCATCGCCGCGGTCATCACCAGGCCCAGCGACCAGCTACCGTAAAGCCAGAACGCCACGACACCGATCACGCCACCCCAGATCAGGCCATTGAGCAGCGACACCGCCAGCTCCTTGCGCATCAGGCGGCTGGTATTGCCCGGCGACACCTGGTCGAGGGCCATGGCGCGCACGATCATGGTGATGGTCTGGTTGCCCGAATTGCCACCAATACCCGCCACGATCGGCATCAATGCCGCCAGCGCCACCAGCTTCTCGATGGAGCCCTCGAACAGGCCGATCACCCGCGAGGCGACGAATGCGGTGATCAGGTTGATGGCCAGCCAAGCCCAACGGTTGCGCAGCGAGCGCCAGACCGAGGCGAAGATGTCCTCCTCCTCGCGCAGACCGGCCATGTTGAGCACTTCGCTCTCGCTCTCTTCACGAATCAGGTCGACCATTTCATCGATGGTCAGACGGCCGATCAGGCGCTCGTTCTTGTCCACCACGGGGGCGGAAACCAGGTCATAACGCTCGAAGGCCAGGGCGGCGTCGTAGGCATCTTCCTCGGGGTGGAAGGTCACCGGGTCATTGGCCATGACCTCCGCGACTTTCTTGTCCGGGTCGTTGACCAGCAACCGCTTGATCGGCAGCACGCCCTTGAGAATGCCATCGTAATCGACGACGAACAGCTTGTCGGTGTGCCCCGGCAGCTCCTTGAGCCGACGCAGGTAGCGCAATACCACCTCGAGACTGACGTCTTCGCGGATGGTGACCATCTCGAAGTCCATCAGCGCACCCACCTGCTCCTCGTCGTAGCTCAGGGCCGAACGCACGCGCTCGCGCTGCTGAGCATCAAGGGTTTCCATGAGCTCGTGGACGACGTCGCGGGGCAACTCCGGCGCCAGGTCGGCGAGTTCGTCGGCGTCCATCTCCTTGGCGGCGGCCAGCAGCTCGTGATCGTCCATGTCGGCGATCAGGGTCTGACGCACGGCGTCGGAGACTTCGAGCAGGATGTCGCCGTCGCGATCCGAGCGCACCAGCTGCCAGACCGTCAGGCGGTCGTCCAGAGGCAAGGCTTCGAGGATATAGGCGATGTCGGCGGGGTGCAGGTCGTCGAGCTTGCGCTGCAGTTCGACAAGGTTCTGGCGGTGGACGAGGTTTTCCACCAGGTCATGGTGATGACCTTCCTGACGGTGCGTCAGGTCCTCGACCACCCGCTGGCGCTGCAGCAGTTCGATCACCTGGGCCAGGCGATCCTGCAGGCTGTCTTGGGCTTTCTTTACTTCGATTTCGGTCATAGGCGAACTCCACTCCCAGCAGCGGAGCACGCCGGGAGAATCAATCGGTCAGATCTGGCTGTATGAAGCGTGTTAGCGAGTAACTACTGGGTAAGTCCATGGTGGGATTCCACAAGCCCCGGCGGGGCTGACGGGCGCAATCATACACTGTGTAAGCTGTCGGATCGCTTAAATTTTTGGCCAGAACAATCGTTTGCGCGCTAAAGCTGTGACAACGCTCGAAGCCATCAGTGCGACGGTCGCTCTGGCGTGAAAAGCACATTGGTCGTGTGCCGGTTCGATTGGCAGCGCCGCTCCCTTCCGGGAGCATCTACAGAACAGCGTAGATGGACATCCGTGACAATTCAGCGCGCCAGAAAAACAAAAAGCCCGCTCTAATTGAGCGGGCTTCTTGATGTATGGCGGACTCAGCAGGATTCGAACCTGCGACCGCTCGGTTCGTAGCCGAGTACTCTATCCAGCTGAGCTATGAGTCC
>NZ_JABWRI010000025.1:0-88275 GCF_014268865.1 Pseudomonas sp. BW16M2
TGATATTCAAGGAGTTTTTCGTTCCGATGTCGCTGGAAGTGGGGCGCATTATAAGGGGATCTGACAGGGCGTCAACCTTTTATTTCAGGAATATGAAAAGGACCGCGCCAGGGCTACCAAGCGTCCTCCACCGCCCTTGCCGCGCCTTACAGCCCTCACACCATCTTCCCCATCCCATCCTTGCCAACCCGCCCACCACTGCGCACTATATTGCGCACCCTTGCGCGCACAATAAACGGAAACCTTCATGAACACCCCAAACCGCAGCTTGACCGCCACGCTGTTCCCCATCGGTCTGCTGCTGATCGCCATGGCCTCCATCCAGTCCGGGGCCTCGTTGGCCAAGAGCATGTTCCCCGTCGTCGGCGCCCAGGGCACCACCGCCCTGCGCCTCATTTTCGCCAGCATCATCATGCTCCTGCTGTTGCGCCCGTGGCGCGCTCGCCTGGACGCCAGCACCCTGCGCAGCGTGATCATCTACGGCATGGCTCTGGGCGGCATGAATTTCCTCTTCTATATGTCTTTGCGCAGTGTGCCACTGGGTATCGCCGTCGCCCTTGAGTTCACCGGGCCGCTGGCAGTGGCGCTATGGGCCTCGCGACGGGCGCTGGACTTCCTGTGGATCGCCCTGGCGGTCGCCGGCCTGCTGCTGCTGATTCCCGTTGGCCAGGCTGGTGCCAGTCTCGACCCGGTCGGCGCCGCCTACGCCCTGGGGGCCGGAGTGTGTTGGGCGCTGTACATTCTCTATGGGCAAAAAGCCGGCGCCGAGAACGGCATCCAGACTGCAGCCCTGGGCGTGGTGATCGCCGCGCTGTTCGTCGCCCCCATTGGCATCGCCCACGCCGGCAGCGCCCTGCTGACGCCAGCGCTGCTACCCGTGGCCTTGGGTGTGGCCATCCTGTCGACAGCCCTCCCCTACAGCCTGGAAATGGTCGCCCTGACCCGCATGCCCGCCCGTACCTTCGGCACGCTGATGAGCATCGAACCGGCCTTTGGCGCATTGTCCGGGCTACTTTTCCTGGGCGAGAAACTCACCCTCTGGCAATGGCTGGCTATTCTCGCCATCATCACCGCCTCGGTAGGCGCAACCCTATCCATGAAACGGGATACAGCACCGCCCGTGGCCGCCGACTGATTTGAGAAATATTTGCATTTAGCTGACCTGCAACCTTGTACCACCCGGCGTGGCTGATTAAGCTGTCACCCAATCATCATCTTGACGCTATCTACTGTGCGGCACATGGACGCCGGGGATCATCAGGGAAGAGGCAAAGCGCAAACGACAGGTCCGTTAAAGCACTCGGGCCGATAAGGACAGGAATGAAACGTATTTTGCTCATCCTGGGCATCCTGGCCATCGCGGGATGCGCCGCGACAGCCAACACCGAGGTGAAGCGGGGGAAGAAGGGCCTGCACATCAACTGCTCGGGGCTCTCCTCGTCGTGGGACAAGTGCTACAGCAAAGCCGCCAGCGCGTGCAGCAGCAAGGGCTACAAGGTCATCGCCCGCTCCGGCGACACCGACGAAGAGCCTGGCGACTATGTATTCGGCATCAACCCCGCCGGCTATACCAGCCGCAGCATGATCGTGATCTGCAAGTAACAGATGCAAACAGGGCAGCCAGTGGCTGCCCTTTTCATAGTCAGAGCGCTGCGGTGCGCCGCTCCAGCCAAGCCAGCGCCTCGCCTTCGAGCAGCGGTGCCAGGCGTTCCCGCACCGTCTGGTGGTAACGGTTCAGCCAGGCGATATCTTCACTGCCCAGTGCCTCGACCAGTAGGCAACGCGTGTCGATCGGGCACAGGGTCAACGTCTCGAAGTTCAGGAACTCTCCGAACTCACTGGTACCGGCCTCGCGGTTGACCACCAGGTTCTCGATCCGCACGCCCCACTGCCCCGGGCGATAGGTCCCAGGCTCGATGGAACTGATCATGCCCGGCTGCATGGCCGTCTGCGGTGTGGCAGCAGCCTGGTAGGCGATCACCTGCGGGCCTTCGTGCACGTTCATGAAATAGCCGACACCGTGGCCGGTGCCATGGCCGTACTCGACCTGATCGGCCCAGATTGGTGCCCGGGCAATGGCGTCGAGCAGCGGCGAGAGTATCCCGCGTGGGAAGCTGGCCCGCGACAGGGCAATCATGCCCTTGAGTACCCGGGAGCAATCGGCCTTCTGCTCATGGCTCGGCTCACCGATCGGCACCATGCGGGTGATATCGGTGGTCCCGCCCAGATACTGGCCACCCGAGTCGATCAACAGCAGACCATTGCCTTCGATGACGGCGTGGGACTCTTCGGTGGCGCGGTAATGCGGCATCGCGCCGTTGGCGTTGTAGGCCGCGATGGTGGAAAAGCTCAGCGACACAAAGCCTGGGCGGCGGGCACGGGCCGCGCTCAACTGGTCGTCGATGGTCAGCTCGGTGATCGGTTGCGCGCCAAGGTTCGCTTCGAACCAGGCGAAGAATTCGCACAGCGCCGCGCCATCCTGCTCCATGGCCTGACGGATATGGACGAGGTCGCCCTCCCCCTTGCGCGACTTGCTCAGGGTAGTCGGGTTGATACTCTCGACCAGCCGCACCTGCTGGTGCAGGTTGTCCAGCAGGCCACGGGTGACCCGCGCCGGGTCGACCAGCAGGCTCGCCGCGGCCGGAATCGCGGCCAGCGCGTCATTGACCCCGGCGTAGTCGCGAACCTCGATGCCATCAGCCGCCAGCACCTGGCGCAGGTGGTCATCGACCTTGTCACGCCCGACAAACAGGAACGCCTTGTCCTGGCTGACCAGCGCGAAGGAAACGAACACGGGGTTGTAGGAGACATCGCTGCCCCGCAGGTTGAACAGCCAGGCGATGTCGTCGAGGGTGGCGATGAAATGCCAGTCGGCGCCCTTCTCCCGCAGCGTGCTGCGCAACTCGGCGAGCTTTTGCGCACGGTTGACCGTGGCATAGGGTGGCAGGTGCTGATACACCGGATTGCCCGGCAGCGAGGGACGGTCAGCCCAGACACGCTCCAGCAGATCGAGATCGGTGCGCAACGTCGCGCCTCGCGCCTGCAGGCGCTCGCCCAGTTGCCGCGCCGAGGCCAGGGCCATGACCGCGCCGTCCACCGCGACGGTACCGGACACTTCTGCGCCCAGCCACTCCAGCGCCCCCGGCTGGCCGGGGCGCAGCTTCATCAACTCGATGCCGCTGCCGGCCAGTTCCTTGTCCGCCTGTTCCCAGTAACGGCTGTCAGCCCACAGCCCGGCAAAGTCTGCCGTCACCACCAGCGTCCCCACCGAACCGAGGAACCCGGACAGCCACTGCCGTCCTTGCCAGTAGCCCGGCAGGTACTCGGACAGGTGCGGGTCGGCCGAAGGCACCAGCAGGGCATCCACGCCCTCCCGGGCCATGACCTCGCGCACGCGGGCAAGGCGCGCCGGGATGGATTCGTGAAGGGGGTACTGACTGTTCATGCGCACTCCTGCGGATAGGTGTCGACGGGTCCAGGACGCTGATAATGGAACAGCCGGCAGGCGCCCGCAATCTCCGCGACCGTAACAAGGCATGCATTGCCCCATGTGCCCTGATTCGGCACCCCGTGCTTGATGCTCCGCTATGCGCCCTGGGCATCAAGCACCGCACCCAGCTGGCAATGCAGGCCGCCATCGGCGCCACGCACCAGGCTGCGCAGCGTCTGGTACGCGGCGAAGTTCACCCCACGGGCCTGATGCTCGCCCAGCAGGTCGAGGAACGGCTCCTCGATGAAGCAGCCGGCGGCGGCGGCCCAGGCCTGGCGCGATTGCCAACGCAGGTGCTGGAGTACCCGGCGACCATCGTCGCTGACCTGGATGCTGACGCTGAGCAGGCCGTCGCAGCGTTGCGCGAGGTGCTCGCTGCGCACCACCAGGGCCTCGGCCAGGGCATCCTGGCGCAAGGGTGGCACGTCGTACTCGATCATCTGGGTGAACCACAGGGATTGGGTGTTGGCCGCCATGACGCATCTCCTCGTTTCGGGCTCTTGCAGCAGATGGTCGTGGAGGGTAAAACCTCCAGCTAACTCAAGGTCAAGGATTTTATTGCCGATGAAGCCCCCTTCCGCCCAGGAGCGCCTGCTCAGCGTCGGCCAGCTGGCCGCGCGCAGCGGCGTGGCCGTGACCGCCCTGCACTTCTACGAGACCAAGGGGCTGATCCACAGCACCCGCAACGCCGGTAACCAGCGCCGCTATCCACGGGCCATGCTGCGCCGGGTGGCGGTGATCAAGATGGCCCAGCGCCTGGGCATCGCCCTGGCCGACATCGCCAGCGCCCTGGAGGCCCTGCCCTGCGATCACACCCCCACCGCCGACGATTGGCAGCGCCTATCAGCGCGCTGGCGCGACGACTTGAGCCGGCGCATCGACGAGATGGTGATGCTGCGCGATCAGCTCGACGGCTGCATCGGCTGTGGCTGCATGTCGTTGAAGGAATGCCCGCTGCGCAACCACCACGACCGCCTCGCCGATGAAGGCCCGGGGCCGCACCCGACCACCAGCGAAGCTCAGCCGCTGATGACCGCGAAGCGCCGCCGGTAGTCGCTTGGGGTCATCCCGGTCAGGCGCTGGAAGACCTTGCGAAAAGCGCTGGGGTCCTGGTAGCCGACGCCCCAGGCGATCTGGTCGACGCTGCGCCGGGTGAACTCCAGCAAGCGGCAGGCCCGGCCGACCCGCACCTGCTGCGCGTATTCGGTGGGACGCAGGCCGGTGGCGGCGCGAAAGCGACGCAGGAAGGTGCGCGGCTCAAGGCCCGCGCAGCCGGCCATGTCGGCCAGGCCAGCATCCCGGGCCTCCTCGGCCTGCAACCAGTGCTGCACCTTCAGCACCGCCTCGTCACCATGGTCCAAACGCGGCTGGAACAGGGCGCCGGGCAGCGGCGCCGGCGAGGGCTCGACCGCAAGATAGCGGGCAGTCTCGCGGGCCAGGGTGTGGCCGAGGAAGCGTTCGATCAAGTGCAAGCCGAGGTCGGTCCAGGCCATCAGCCCGGCAGAGGTGACGATGTCGCCGTCGTCGAGCAGTGGCTGGCTGCCTTGCACCCGCACCTTGGGGAAACGATCGGAAAGGGCCTGGGCATAGTTCCAGTGGGTACAGGCCGCCCGACCATCCAGCAGGCCGCTGCCGGCCACCAGGAACACACCGATGCACACCGAGGCCAGCACGGTACCCTGGCCGTGCACCTGGCAGAGCGCGGCGCGATGGGCCTGCAACACCTCGGCCGACGGGGTCGCCGCCAGGCTCGGCGGAATCATCAGCGCCCGCAGCGCATGGCCGCCTGCCGGCTGGCTGTCATGCACCACCTGCAGCTGCCCCGCGCCATCGAGCTGCCAATGGGTCACCCGCAGCACCGGCAGATCGTGTGCGCCCAGCTGCGCAGCGACCCGGTTGGCCACCGCGAACAGGTCGGTCAGGCCGTGCACCGCCGCGCTCTGCGCGCCGGGATAGATCAGCACGCCGATTTCCAGGCTGTCAGTTTTTGCCGTCATTGTGTCGCTCGCGCCTATCCTCGATCGGGTCGCCACAGCCTATAACTATCGGCAGTTCATCACTACTGCCGCAGGAGGCACCATGAGCAAGCGCGCCCTGATCATCATCGATATCCAGAACGACTACTTCCCCGGTGGCAAATGGCCCCTGGACGGCGCCGAGGCAGCCTCCGACAACGCCGCCCGGTTGCTGGCCACGGCCCGCGAGCGGGGCGACCTGGTGGTGCATGTGCGCCATGAGTTCGAGAGCGCCGACGCGCCCTTCTTCGCGCCAGGCTCGGCCGGCGCGCAGATCCATCCCAAGGTCGCGCCGGCGGCCGGCGAGGCGGTGGTACTGAAGCACAAGGTCAACAGCTTCCGCGACACCCAGCTGAAGGCCCTGCTCGACCAGCACGACATCAAGGCACTGACCATCGCCGGCAGCATGAGCCACATGTGCATCGATGCCGCGACCCGCGCCGCCGCCGACTTCGGCTATGAAGTCAGCGTGGCCCACGATGCCTGCGCGACACTGGCGCTGGAGTTCGACGGCAAGTCGGTGGCGGCGGCCGATGTGCACGCCTCGGCAATGGCCGCGCTGGCATTCGCCTACGCCAGGGTGGCCAGTACCGACGAGTTGCTGGCCGGTTGAGGGCTCAGATCACCACGTTGCGCACGAAGCGCACCGGCTCCTGGCCGTCGTTGCGGTAGGCGTAGCGGCAGTCGCTGGGAAAGACGAAGAACTCGCCCTTGCCCAAGTGCCGCTCTCCCCCTTCGATGATCAGGGTCAGGCGGCCTTCGGTCACATAGATCTGCTCGCTCCAGCCGGCGGCATCGGCTTCGCTGGCGTAGCACTCGCCGGGGGCCAGGGTCCACTCCCACAACTCGACCTCGCGTCGCGCCGGGCTGCTGCCAAGCAGCACGGCGCGGCTGGCAGGGTACACACCGGCCCAGGCCAGCTCTTCGATGCGGCTGGGGTCGCGGCGGTCCGGCGCCTGGATCAGGGTGCTGAACGCCACCCCGAGCGCTTCGGCGATCAGGTCCAGGGTGGTGAGGCTGACATTTTTCTCGCCGGCCTCGATGGCCACCAGCATCCGCCGGCTGACCCCGGAACGCTCGGCCAGGGCGGCCTGGCTCAGGCCGGCGTCGCCACGCAGGCGACGAACGTTCTGGCTGACATGCTGCAGCACCGATGCGCGGTGCTCGGAATCTTTGTGCACTATATTGCTCACTGGTAGGGGATGCGCAGTATACTGCCCACTTTGCGGCGAATTGTGCGCCGCCCCTTCCGAGTGCGCAAGACCATGAGCCAGGCCCCCACCCGCAAACCCACCGTCAGCTTGCGCCTGAGCAAGGCCGAACTGGTGCTGGTGTTCATCACCATGCTCTGGGGTGGCACCTTCCTGATCGTGCACAACGTCATGACCGTCAGCGGGCCGATGTTCTTCGTCGGCCTGCGCTTTGCCGCCGCCGCGCTGTTCGTCGGCCTGGTGTCGGCCCGTTCGCTGTCGGGGCTGACCTTCACCGAGCTCAAGGCCGGCGTGCTCATCGGCGTGTCGATCATGCTTGGCTACGGCTTGCAGACCATGGGCCTGCAGACCATCAGCAGCAGCCAGTCGGCGTTCATCACCGCGCTCTACGTGCCCTTCGTGCCCCTGCTGCAGTGGCTGGTACTGGGCCGCCGTCCGGGCCTGATGCCGAGCCTGGGCATCGGCCTGGCCTTCGTCGGCCTGATGCTGCTGGCCGGGCCCGAGGGCGGCACGCTGCACTTCAGCGAAGGCGAACTGGTGACGCTGGTCAGCGCCGTGGCGATTGCCGGCGAAATCATCCTGATCAGCCGCTACGCCGGCAAGGTCGATGTGCGCCGGGTCACCGTGGTGCAACTGGCCACCGCCTCGGCGCTGTCGTTCCTGATGATCGTGCCGACCCAGGAGCAACTGCCCGGTTTTTCCTGGCTGCTGCTGGCAAGCGCGGTGGGCCTGGGGGCCATGAGCGCGGTGATCCAGGTGGCGATGAACTGGGCGCAGCAGTCGGTTTCGCCGACCCGCGCCACCCTGATCTACGCTGGCGAACCGGTGTGGGCCGGCATCGTCGGGCGCATCGCCGGCGAGCGTCTGCCGGGCGTGGCATTGATCGGCGGGCTGCTGATCGTGCTGGCGGTGGTAGTGAGCGAGCTGAAGATCCGTCGCCAGGATGAGGCCGACGCCTTGCGGGATGATGAGGCGCGTGAGCGTGAGGCGGGGTTGTAGCGCCCTGTGGCCTATCGCCCAGCACTTTGGGCTGCACTTTCGCGCAGGAAACCATGATTGCGCAGCCAACGCGCTCCCACAGGGAATGCGCATGGTTTGATTGCGGCGCCACGAGCACACGATCAGCCGCTATGCTCTGAAAGAAACTGTTATAAAAAAACAGCTTGTCACAGCACATTTGTAGGATCCTGCAAACCCTTGCGTGTTGGTGATCAACCGTCCGGCACGTATGATCCTTGGCAAACTTCTCAGAACAGAACGCTATGTCATTGATTGTGCTATTGCTTCTGCCCTTCCTGGGCAGTTGCCTGGCGGCTGTACTGCCGCACAACGCACGCAACGCCGAGTCCATCCTTGCCGGGCTCGTGGCTCTGGTCGGCACCGTCCAGGTGGCGTTGCTGTACCCTCAAATCGCCGATGGCGGGGTCATTCGCGAAGAATTCCTGTGGCTGCCGAGCCTGGGCCTGAACCTGGTCCTGCGCATGGACGGCTTCGCCTGGCTGTTCAGCCTGCTGGTACTGGGCATCGGCACCCTGGTGTCGCTGTACGCCCGCTACTACATGTCGCCCCAGGACCCGGTGCCGCGCTTCTTCGCCTTCTTCCTGGCGTTCATGGGCGCCATGCTCGGCCTGGTGATCTCCGGCAACCTGATCCAGCTGGTGTTCTTCTGGGAGCTGACCAGCCTGTTCTCCTTCCTGCTGATCGGCTACTGGCACCACCGCGCCGACGCCCGCCGCGGCGCCTACATGGCGTTGATGGTCACGGGGGCCGGCGGCTTGTGCCTGCTGGTCGGGGCCCTGCTGCTCGGCCATGTGGTCGGCAGCTATGACCTGGACAAGGTCCTGGCTGCCGGCGACACCATCCGCCAGCATGCGCTGTACCCGGTGCTGCTGCCCCTCATCCTGATCGGCGCCCTGAGCAAGAGCGCGCAATTCCCCTTCCAGTTCTGGCTGCCCCATGCCATGGCGGCGCCCACCCCCGTCTCGGCTTACCTGCACTCGGCGACCATGGTCAAGGCCGGGGTGTTCCTGCTGGCCCGCCTGTGGCCGGCGCTGTCGGGCAGCGAGGAATGGTTCTGGATCGTCGGCGGTGCCGGTGCCGCCACCCTGCTGCTCGGCGCCTTCGCCGCGATGTTCCAGAACGACCTCAAGGGCCTGCTGGCCTATTCGACCATCAGCCACCTCGGCCTGATCACCCTGCTGCTGGGCCTGAACAGCCCGCTGGCGGCGGTCGCCGCAGTGTTCCACATTCTCAACCACGCCACCTTCAAGGCCTCGCTGTTCATGGCCGCGGGGATCATCGACCACGAGAGCGGCACCCGTGACATCCGCCGCCTGAGCGGCCTGTTCCGCCTGGTGCCGTTCACCGCGACCCTGGCCATGGTCGCCAGCGCCTCGATGGCCGGCGTGCCGCTGATGAACGGCTTCCTGTCCAAGGAGATGTTCTTCGCCGAGACCGTGTTCATCACCTCCACGGCCTGGGTCGAAGCGGCCCTGCCGGTGATCGCCACCCTGGCCGGGACCTTCAGCGTGGCCTACGCGCTGCGCTTCACCGTCGATGTGTTCTTCGGCCCACCGGCCCAGGACCTGCCACACACGCCTCACGAGCCACCACGCTGGATGCGCGCGCCGGTCGAACTGCTGGTGCTCACCTGCCTGGTGGTCGGCATCTTCCCGGCGCAATCGGTCGGCCCGCTGCTGGCCGCGGCCGCGACCCCCGTGGTGGGTGGCGTGCTGCCGGAATACAGCCTGGCCATCTGGCACGGTTGGAACGCGCCACTGATGATGAGCCTGATCGCCATGACCGGCGGTATCGTGCTCTACCTGCTGCTACGCAAGCAGCTGCAGCGCGGCCGCTTCCCCTACCCACCGCTGATCGAGCGTTTCAACGGCAAGCGTCTGTTCGAGCACGGCCTGGTGCGCCTGATGCTGCTGGCCCGGCATGCCGAGCGGCTGCTGACCACCAAGCGCCTGCAGACGCAATTGTTCATGCTGGTGCTGGCGGCCTTCGTCGCCGGCCTGGTGCCGTTGCTGTACAGCGGCCTGAGCTGGGGCGACCGGCCGAAGATCCCGGGCTCCGGCGTGTTCGTCGCGCTCTGGCTGATCGCCATCGCCTGCGCCATCGGCGCCGCCTACCAGGCCAAGTACCACCGACTGGCCGCCTTGATCATGGTCGGCGTCTGCGGCCTGATGACCTGCATCACCTTCGTCTGGTTCTCCGCGCCGGACCTGGCACTGACCCAGCTGGCGGTCGAGGTGGTCACCACCGTGCTGATCCTGCTTGGCCTGCGCTGGCTGCCACGGCGTATCGAAGGCGTGTCGCCGCTGCCTGGCAGCCAGGACCGCGCACGCCTGCGGCGCCTGCGCGACCTGGTGCTGGCGGTACTGGTCGGCGGCGGCATGGCGCTGCTGTCATACGCCATGCTGACCCGTCCGACGCCTAACGACATCTCATCGTTCTACCTCAGCCGTGCCTTGCCCCAGGGCGGCGGCAGCAACGTGGTCAACGTGATGCTGGTGGACTTCCGCGGCTTCGACACCCTCGGCGAGGTCACCGTGCTGGTGGCCGTGGCGCTGACCGTGTTCGCCCTGCTGCGCCGCTTCCGCCCGCCGAAGGAGAGCATGCAGTTGCCGGCCCAGCAGCGTTTACTTGCGCCGGACGTGGTCACCGACCTGGTCAACCCGCGTCAGGCCACCGACACCGCGCTCGGCTTCATGATGGTGCCGGCCGCCCTGGTGCGCCTGCTGCTGCCGATCGCCCTGCTGGTGTCGATGTACCTGTTCATGCGCGGCCACAACCAGCCGGGTGGCGGCTTCGTCGCCGGCCTGGTGATGTCGGTGGCGTTCATCCTGCAGTACATGGTCGCCGGCACCCAGTGGGTGGAGGCGCAGATGAGCCTGCGTCCGCTGCGCTGGATGGGCACCGGCCTGCTCTGCGCCACCCTCACCGGCGCCGGGGCGATGCTGCTGGGCTACCCGTTCCTGACCACCCACACCGCCCACCTGCACCTGCCGCTGCTGGGTGACGTGCACGTGGCCAGCGCGCTGTTCTTCGACATCGGCGTCTACACCGTGGTGGTCGGCTCGACCCTGCTCATTCTCACCGCCCTGGCCCACCAGTCGGTGCGCGCCTACCGCCCCGCCAAGTCCAGCCAAGCAGGAGCCGCCTGATGGAAGAAGTCATTGCAGTCGCCATCGGCGTCCTGGCCGCCTCCGGGGTCTGGCTGGTCCTGCGCCCGCGAACCTACCAGGTGATCATGGGCCTGTGCCTGCTGTCCTACGGGGTCAACCTGTTCATCTTCAGCATGGGCAGCCTGTTCATCGGCAAGGAGCCGATCATCAAGGACGGCGTGCCCCACGACCTGCTGCACTACACCGACCCGCTGCCCCAGGCACTGGTGCTCACCGCGATCGTCATCAGCTTCGCCATGACTGCGCTGTTCCTAGTGGTGCTGCTGGCTTCCCGCGGCCTGACCGGGACCGACCACGTCGATGGCCGGGAGCGTGAGGAATGAGCGGGATGAACCAACTGATCATCGCGCCGATCCTGCTGCCGCTGATCACCGCCTCATTGATGCTGCTGATTGGCGAGAAGCACCGCTGGCTCAAGGCGCGCTTGAACCTGCTGTCCACCGCCGTCGGCCTGGGCATCGCCATCACCTTGTTGATGTGGGTGCGCACCCAGGGCCAGGCCGAGTCCATCGGCGTCTACCTGCCGGGCAACTGGCCGGCGCCGTTTGGTATCGCCCTGGTGGTCGATCACCTGTCGGCGCTGCTGCTCACCCTCACCGGCATCGTCGGCTTGAGCGCCCTGCTGTTCGCCCGGGCACGCTGGGATGGCGCCGGGGCCAGCTTCCATGCGCTGTTCCAGATCCAGCTGATGGGCCTGTACGGCGCCTTCCTCACCGCCGACCTGTTCAACCTGTTCGTGTTCTTCGAGGTGCTGCTGGCGGCCTCCTACGGCCTGCTGCTGCATGGCTCGGGGCGGGCGCGGGTCAAGGCTGGGCTGCACTACATCGCCATCAACCTGTTCGCCTCGTCGCTGTTCCTGGTCGGCGCGGCCATGCTCTATGGCGTGACCGGCACCCTGAACATGGCCGACCTGGCGCTGAAAGTGCCGCTGGTCCCGGAAGCCGACCGCGGCCTGCTGCATGCCGGCGCGGCGATCCTGGCCATCGCCTTCCTGGCCAAGGCCGGGATGTGGCCGTTGAACTTCTGGCTGGTGCCGGCCTATTCGTCGGCCAGCGCGCCGGTGGCCGCGCTGTTCGCGATCATGACCAAGGTCGGGTTGTACGCCATCCTGCGCATGTGGACGCTGCTGTTCTCCGGCCAAGCCGGCGCCTCGGCGTTCTTCGGTGGCGACTGGCTGGTGTACGGCGGCCTGGCGACCCTGGCCGTGGCGGCCATGTCGATCCTCGCCGCCCAGCGCCTGGAGCGCCTGGCGGCCCTGAGCATCCTGATGTCCGCCGGCACGCTGCTGGCCGCCGTCGGCTTCGGCCAGTCGATCCTGACCGGCGCCGCGCTGTTCTACCTGGCAAGCTCCACCCTGGCCCTGTGCGCGCTGTTCCTGCTGGCCGAGCTGGTGGAGCGCTCGCGTTCGGCCAACGAGGCGCCGCTGGACGATGAAGAAGATGCGATGCCCTCGCCCCTGGAGTCGCTGCATCCGCCCAAAGGCATCAACCTGGACGACGAGCAGCAGGTGGTGATCGGCCAGATCATTCCCTGGACCATGGCCTTCCTCGGCCTGAGCTTCATCGCCTGCGCCCTGCTGATCATCGGCATGCCGCCGCTGTCGGGCTTCATCGGCAAGCTCAACCTGATCAGCGCGCTGTTCAACCCGCAAGGCCTGGGCATTGCCCCGGAGCAACCGCTGGGCGCCGCGGGCTGGACCCTGGTCACCCTGCTGGTGCTGTCCGGCATGGCCTCGCTGATCGCCTTCGGCCGTGTCGGCATCCAGCGCTTCTGGAAGCCCGAGGAGCGCCCCTCCCCGGTGCTGCGCCGCTATGAATGCGTACCCATTGTCATCCTCCTGGGCCTGTGCATCTTCCTCAGCCTCAAGGCCGAGCCGCTGCTGCGCTACACCCAGGACACCGCCGCCAGCCTGCGCACGCCGGAGGCCTACATCAAGGCCGTGATGTCGACCCGGCCACTGCTCGGCCCGACCACCGCCGGCCTGGAGGTGCAGCCATGAACCGACTGTTCCCCGCGCCGCTGCTGTCCGTCGCGCTGTTCGTGCTGTGGCTGCTGCTCAATCTGTCGGTCAGCCCGGGCAACCTGCTGCTGGGTGCCCTGCTGGGCATCCTCGCACCGATCCTGATGGCGCCGCTGCGCCCGCAGCATGCCCACGTGCGCCGGCCCTGGGTGATCGTCAAGCTGATTGGCCGGGTCGGCCTCGACGTGATCCATTCCAACCTGCAGGTCGCCCGTGGCGTCCTGCGCGCCGGTAGCACGCCACCGCGCTCGGCGTTCGTGCACATTCCCCTGGACCTGCGCGACGCGCACGGCCTGGCGGCGCTGTCGATGATCACCACCGTGGTGCCGGGCACCATCTGGTCGGAGCTGGCCCTGGACCGCAGCGTACTGCTGCTGCACGTGTTCGACCTGGACGACGAACCGGCGTTCGTCGAACACTTCAAACACACCTATGAACGCCCGCTGATGGAGATCTTCGAATGAGCGGCCTGCTTGCCAATGCCGTCCTCGCCAGCCTGTTCATCTTCGCCCTGGCCATGGGCCTGACGCTGATCCGGCTGTTCCGCGGCCCGTCCGCCCAGGACCGGGTACTGGCCCTGGACTACCTGTACATCCTCGGCATGCTGATGATGCTGGTGCTGGGCATCCGTTACGCCAGTGACACCTACTTCGAAGGCGCCCTGCTGATCGCCCTGTTCGGCTTCGTCGGCTCCTTCGCCCTGGCCAAGTTCCTCCTGCGTGGCGAGGTGATCGAATGAACGAAAGCGTGGTATTGCCGTTCTGGCTGGAACTGGTCACGGCCGCCTTGCTGCTTACCGGCAGCCTGTTCGCGCTGATCGGCGCCATAGGCCTGGTGCGCCTGAAGGAGTACTTCCAGCGCATGCACCCGCCCGCGCTGGCCTCGACCATCGGCGCCTGGTGCGTGGCGCTGGCCTCGATCCTGTACTTCTCGGTGCTCAAGCAGAGCCCGGTGCTGCACGCCTGGCTGATCCCGATCCTGCTGTCGATCACCGTGCCGGTGACCACCCTGCTGCTGGCCAGGGCCGCGCTGTTTCGCAAGCGCACCTCGGGCGAGGACGTACCGGAAGAAGTCAGCAGCGGGCGTGATCGCGGAAACTGAACCTCAGGCCTGGCTCAGGCGCTGCAACTCGCGTCGCACCATCGCAACGAAAGGCGGCGGGCTCATCTGGTAGAGCTCGCCGGCCACCCAGGCAAGCCATGCCCCCTGCAGCTCATCCCGGCGCGCCAGCAGACGCTCGGCCTGCTCGAGGGCCCGGGCCTGATGCTCGCGGTGGAAGTCGGCCCGCGAGGCGGGCATGGCCTCGTCGCTCACTCGCTGGCCTTGAAGGTGGTCAGCTCGCCCTTGCGCCACTTGGCGACCTTGCCGGTCACCGCCTTGAGCAGCTTGCCCAGGCCTTCCTGGACTTGCTGCTGGGCCGCGAACACCAGCATCACGCCCTGCCCTTCACGGAACACGATGGCCTCGCCTTCCGGCACGGAAACGAAGGCGTAGTCGCCCTGCCCGTACACATTGAACTTGATCTCGCGAAAACGCAGTTCGAGCTTGCCGCCTTCGCGGCTGGGCAGTACCGCGGCGCGGAAGTGGTCACCCACTTTCAGCTCCAGGCGCTGCTTGTCGTCGACCACCATGGCGTCGTCGGTGTCGATCTCGGCCATGTACAGGCCGTCGGGGTTCTGCTCGGTGACATACACGAAGCGCCCCTGGAACAACTTGACCAGCTTGGCGCGCAAATCGCCCAGGGCAAACAACGCATGGGTATCAAGAGTACTGACTGCCAATGAAAAGCTCCTCACATCAATTACAGCGGGCCGCACCGCGCACGCCGCTGGGCGTGGGGTGGCAGCCACTTCAAGTCGAAGTCCGATGGACCATGGATTCGGTAAGCGAAGATCCACGCACAGGGACGATACGCCAAGCAGGGAACACTTCCCCGCTGGAACATCCGGCGTGCTTCGGCAAACTATCCGCAAATAGGAAACGTATTACCTGACAGCTATGGGGTCAGGAAGATGCGACTACTGAGGGCGACACTTCAGCATGAGTGTGCCCCAACCCTTCGTCGCGCATTACAGGGATACGAATATGCACGAAAACACTGAAATCCGTCGAGAGGCGCGTAACATTTCTTGTCATGCGATGGTGCCAGACAAGCCTCGATATCGTGTCGTGGCAGCCGGTAAAGGCTTGTTCCACATCACCGAAAGCCCCTCAGGCAAGGTCCGTGGCTTTCGCCAGCGTTATAAGGACGCCTGTGAACTGGCACGCTGGCTGGAGCGCTGAGGCCTCACGCCGCATGACTCCTGTCCACTTGCCGCTGCCACGCCGCCTGGCACTCCAAGGCCTCGTCGCGGCTGGCAAAGGCCGTGCCACGGCGCTCACCGTCAACCAGCACCACCCAGCAGGCCCTTTTGCCCAGGGCCTGCAAGGACCGTGGCACACCACTGCCGATCATCACGGCCACATCGACTCGGCTAGTCATCATTCCCTCCGGAATTTAATTAGCAACCTAACGATGAACGCATGATACGACCTGGGTACCCCGCGAATAAAGCACATAGCGGTACAGCAGTGTTGCATCCCAGGCAACAAATCGCCTCAGTTGAGCCCGGGTTCGGGCCGATACCCCAGGCGCAGGCCGCCCCAGTGCCGTCCTGCAACGAAGATCGGCACCGACAGGTCGTGCATCAGCTCACCGGTGTCTCGCGTGTACGTCTGCAGCAATACCCGCTGCTGGTGATTGCCGCAGCGTGCACCCGTGCGGTCGTCAAACATGCGCTTGCTGCGGTTATGTGCGGTGTCGTGGGCGATATCGCCGGTCAGCGGCTGGTTGAAGGCATTGTTGTGGGTCGGCACATACCCCTGCTGGGTGCAGGCGATGGCATACACCAGCCCGTCCTGCATCAGCAGCGGCTCCTGGAGCTGTGGCAGCACGGTATCGGTGTAGTGGTCGAAGCGCGTGGAGAAACGCGGGGGCTGCATGCCGGCAATCGGCCGGTACTGCCGGTCGAACAGATCATCCAGGCCGATGCGCCCCTGTTCGATATCCGCCTCGAAACGCTCGCCGATCTGCCGCGCGCCCGCCTGCGCCAGCTCGAACACCCGCTGGTGGTAGGCATCGAGGCCGACCTCGGCCAGCCGTTCGCTGAGGCTTTCCACCTGCCCCTCCATCTGCACGGCCGCCTTGGCCAGGCGCCGGGTCTGCTGGTCGCTGACCTCCAGATCGCCACGCACCTGGGCCACGGCCTGGAACAGGGTGTCGAGCTGGGCCTGGTTGACCTGCGTGCCCCCGGCGATCTCGCTCACCTGCCCCTCGACACTGGCCGCCAGACTGGCGATCTGCGCCAGCTGCCCGCCGGCCTGCTCGACCTGGCCGACCCCCTTGCCCAGGTCCTCTGCCAGCGTGCGGATCTGCGCCACAACCTGGGCAGTGCGCGCCTGGATATCCGCCACCATCTGCCCCACCTCCTCGGTGGCGCTGGCGGTGCGCCCGGCAAGGCCGCGCACCTCGTCGGCCACCACCGCGAAGCCCCGCCCATGCTCACCAGCCCGAGCCGCTTCGATGGCGGCGTTGAGCGCCAGCAGGTTGGTCTGGCTGGCGATGCCCTGGATCACCAGGGTAACCCGGGCGATATCCTCGCTGCGCTGGTGCAGGGCCTCGATCAGCTCACGACTAGCCGAAGCGCGTTCACTCAGTTCGCGCATGCACTGGATGGATTCGGCCAGCACCTCGCTGCCGACCACACTGCTGCCGTGAGCGGTGCGAGCGGCCTCCAGCGCCTGCTGGCTAAGCTGGGCAGTCTGCTCCTCGGTGGTGATCATGATCTCGGCGCTGCCGACGATCTCCTGCGCCGCCCCCAGTTGCGACTGCACCCGGGCAGCCAGTTGCTGTACCGAATGCGCCACGGCAGCGGCCGACAGGGCATTGTGGCTGGTGCCCCGGGCCAGTTCCTGAAGTAGAGCACCATCCTGGGCTGGTGCCAGGGGCGGCTGCACCGCAGCCACCTTGCGCACACGCGGCAGCCACAGCACCAGAAGCGCCAGCGGCAAGGCCAGGTACAAGGGCAGCCCGGCGAACGCCATGGCCGCCAACACCGCACACAGTGCAACGCCCTGCAACAGGGTAACGGCGGTCCCCGCAAGGGCCGGGGTGGCCCGCGGTGATTCGCTGGCCGGCAGAGATCCTTCTCGCATCATCTTCGTGGTCCATCCGCATGTCGTTATTGTGACGCCATTAAACGCCACTATAACGCCATTATCCACGCTCACTTGGATGCAGCCGGCCACCCGTTGATACAGGGCAAGAAAACACGAAGGCCCCAGGGATCACTCCGTGGGGCCTTGCGCAAGGCGCTGGATCAGATCTGCCGCTGGTGGCGGTCGAGCTGCTCGTGACGCTCCTGGGCTTCGATGCAGTACTTGGTGGTCGGGCTGATCAGCAAGCGCTTCAGGCCGATCGGCTCGCCGCTGTCGTCGCACCAGCCGAAGCTTTCATCGGCGATGCGGTCCAGGGCCATCTCCAGCTGCGGCAGCAGGCGCTGGTCGCGGTCGATGGCGTTGACCAGCCAGGTACGCTCTTCCTCGACCGAGGCCACGTCAGCCGGATCCGATGGGCTGTCCAGGCTTTCGATGGAGGTGCGGCTGAGTTCGATGCGCTCGTGCGTTTCGACTTTCATCGCTTGCAGCAGCTTGGTGAAGAACGCGAGCTGTTCGGCGTTCATGTAGTCATCGGCCGACATGGCCAGCAACTGTTCCTTGGTCATCGATTTCTCTATGAAAAAATGTGCATTTGGGCGATTCGGGTGCCGCCGGCGAAGCTTCGGCGGCGGCGGAATTCTTCAAGCGCCAACCGGCACTCTTTTACAGGGGGCGGCAGTCTAAGGCGCCGCGCACGAGTGGGCAACAGAAATGACGGCGGATTTGGCCGAAACACGTGAGGAATCCGCTGACTGGCGCCGTGGAATAGTACGGATTGCGCATCTGCGCGGAGCCACTGGGTAATATGCCGAAATAATAATGGTTCTCTCGGGTAGTAGCCAGCTAGCGCACGAATCGCCAGGCAAGCGCGCTTGATTGTGGCCCTCTCAACGACCCGAGGCCCCCTCATGAACGACAACCTGCACCAACGCCTGGCCAGCTTCAGCAGCCTGGACTGCAAGGTCGCCAAACGCTTCAGCGACCGCCCCACCCTGCTGGACGCCGCAGATGACATCCTGCGTGAACAATGGCAACAGCGCCATGTCAGCAGCGTACATGACCCACTAACCCTGTACCTGGCCAGCCCCCAACCCGATCCAGGGAGTGCCTGGGTCCGGCCGCTTTCACAGGTCTTGGTGGAGCGTTACTGTCAACCGGGCACCTTGAGCCTCACCGCCGAAGAAGACTATCTCACCACCCGAGCCGAGGCCGATCCGGCCTGGAGCGTGGATATCGACCTGCACGAGGTCGAACTGCTGATCAACGAAAGCGGACCGCTGCTGCTCGAGATCTACCTGCAGCAATTGATCGCTTACTGGAGCCGCTTCGACAGCAGCGGCGTGACGCCGTGGAGCTGGTACTCCGGTTACCTGCGCAACCAGTTCCAGCAGGCTCAACGCAAGGCAACCCGCTTGCCGGGCTTTGCCCGTGCCATTTTGCAGATGGTGCACGACGATCCCGCCGGAGGTCAGCGCGACCGCTGGGCGAACACCCAAGGGCTCAAGGCACTCAATATGGGGTTGGACTTGTCAGCCGGCGGCAGGCTCGATGCCGATTTGTCCAGCGCGGTGCTGATCGAGCACAGCGACAAAGATCCCTCGCGCAACGTAGCGCTGCTCTACACACTGACCGGTCGCCTGTTGCGCTATCCATCACGCCCGGCGTTGCTGCGAACGCTCAGCAACGCATTGCCGGTTGCGTTGCGTTCCACGCCACGCCAACTCGAGATCGCGGCCTCGACCGACTCGGTATTTGAAGTCCAGGCCCTCGGCCTGCTGATCCAGCTACTACGGCTCATCGAACACCTCGCCGGGCAATACCGCGGCAGGCTCGACGCGCTTGCCATGAACCGCGACCTGGATCGCCTGACATCATTGATCGATCTGTGCGACGAAGTCGAAACCGCGCAACGCCAGGCCCTCAGCAAACAACTGCCTGACTGGCTGCGCAACGCCACAAGCCGCTCACTGATGCAGTACAGCGAACGACTGATCGATGTCGCCCAGCAATACCGCGACAGCAGTGGGCAATTCTGGCTTGACGGTATCGAGGAAGCCGAAGCCTTCGCCAACCGCCAACTGGCGGCACGACTGGCCAGCGACCATCCACAGGACACACTCAAGCCCGAGGATGTCGTGGTCACCAACTACCAGACCACTGCCAGCGCGATCGCCGGTCAGGACGCGCTCATCACATCGGGGGAAGTCACCCCGGTCGACTTCTCGCTGGCGCAACTGGCCATCGGCAACTTGGGGCTGCTCAGGCCAGGACGCGTAGCCCTGAGCCGAAAGGACGGCGATACCCTGCCTGCCTGGATGGACGCCGCTTATCTACGTCGCCTGGTCTGCGAGCTCGACATAGGCCGCGCCTATCCCGCCATGCTGCGCGAGAAGCTGCTGGACGATCCGCTTCGACGCCCGCAACGTCAACGCCAGCTAAGCGATCAGTTGCGGGTACAACTGCCGGCACTGGCAATGGAGCTGTACCTTCGCGGCCAACTGCCAAGCCCTACCTTGGCAGAGCACATCGCCCATGTGTTCGTACCCGGTCCCGACCAGGGCACGACGCGCTGGATCATGCGAGCACTGGGGTTCATCAAGGCGCCTGGCTCATCACCGGATCATCCGTTCAATACCTGGCTGATCGAACCCGAAACACCCGGTACCGAGGGCTGCCTGCTGTATCGCCCCCTGCACATGGAGCCGCTGCTGTACTTCAGCGACCGCATGGCCCTGTTCGTCGCCATCAGCACCGCAGGTGCGCTGCAGGACGACCTGCTGCAACGCTTGCCCGCCGAGGACCGGCGCTTCTATGCCCACGGCGGCTTCATCGAACCCCATCTGTTCGTGCCCCTGGACGATACCAGCGCCGTGCCTTTCGGGACTCCCGCCCCGATCACACTGTCCGTAGAGGATGCGGTAAGCGATATCGGCAAAGCGCTCTATGAGGGATGCGTGACCGAATCGATCCAACGTTTCGAGGCACAGTCCGCCACCACCGCCCAGGCACGCTGGGAAAGCTGGAAGGAACTGGGCTGGTTGCTGTTCAACACGCTACTGCCCTTGGCAGGCAAAACCCTGGGCAAGATCGCATGGCTGGCCCAGATGGAAGTCGCCCTGACCGATTTCGTCGAATCCGATGCCGAGAAAAACCCGACAGGTCATGAGCTGGCACTGGTCAACCTGCTGGTAAACATCGCCTTGTTGCTGTTTTCCCACTCCCTGTTCCGCCTGGAACTGGAACAGGGCGATACCGCGCAATTGCCGCTCGAACAAAGCCCCCCGACCCTACCTGAGAAAAGCGAGCCCCTCTCCTTCGCCCCCCCATCGCCACCTTCTCGCCTCGAGTTCGGCTGGGCACACCCCGATCGCACACTTAACGCCACACAGCGCAAGACACTTGAGACACTCAAGGCCACGGTTGCCGCTCCCGTGCTTGGTAAACCGATTCCAAATGGCACGCTGCGGGGCCTTTACCTCAAAGGCACACGCTTTTACACGTTGCTTGACGGCAAGGTCTATGAAGTGGAACTGGCTGAACCACAGAAACTGCACATCATCGGGCCGGACGGCACCCAGGGCCCATGGCTGCACCGTGACGAGATCGGCCGCTGGCAACTCGATCTGCGCCTGGGCCTGAAAGGTGGCATGCCATTGTCCGAGCAGATCCGCAAACTGCGCCTGGACAAGGAACAGGCCATGCTCGCTGCCAATGAGGCGATCAAGGCAGACAAGCAAAGCCTCTCGACCAAGCTTGCGCAGATGGCCACGATTGAAAAACTGGTTCACGCCACCCCGGACGACACCATCCTCGAACAGTGCCAAGGCAAGCTCCAGGCACTCTCACAGTTCTGGGGCGAACATATGGAACACCTCAGGGCACGCAACGCCCTGGAACCGGTGAAGGACTTCAGGAAAGTACATGCCTTTGCGTTGTATCAGGATGCCACCTGCCAGCATTTATTGCGCAAGCTCCTGAACAAACGCTACAAGCCCAGTCGCGAACAATTGCTGGTAATCGCCCGACAACAAGAGCAGAACCACGAGGAACTTACCCCCGCCGATATCCAGATCGCCACCCAACGCCTGGACAAGCTGGTCCCCCTGCTCGAGCAGATGATCGACAACAACGACCGGTTGCGCCAACGCCAGGAGGAGTTGGCCAGGCTGGCCAGCCAGCGACACCCGCAGATCGTCGAATGGCGCGACCTCGCGGCCCTGCCTGCGGCCACGGCACAAAAGGACCTGCTCATGCGCTTCCTGCTGCTGGAGGGCCAACTCAATCGCCTGACCCTGGTTCATGGTCTGACCAGCGAAGCGTGCTACTGGCGGGATCGCTTCTGGAGCAACTTCCAGCTGGGTATCGTCCAGCGCAGTGAACTGTACAACCTGATCGACCCGGCACAAGAGCTCACAGTCCGCCTGCTGCGCAGCATCCAGGGACACTTCCAGGCAGCAGCCCGCCAGCTCGGCAATCTCGGTGAGCTGATCCAAGGTCAGGCCGCGCAGCAGACCTTGCGTCTGTTAAAGGACGAGTTGGAACACATACAGGCGCTGATTGCCCAGGATCTTGGCAACCTGCCCGACTATCCCCCGGTCAGCTCCCTGAAGCAGTTACGCAACAAGGCGCCCGGCCTGATCGAGACCACCGAGCATGGTCTGCTGCTGGCCGAGCCCCGAGCGGACGATGAGAACACCGTGGACATACCCGGCCCGGATAGCAAGACACCCGGCCAGACCTACCACCTCAAGCAAGGCGAATGGGTGGAAGTCACGCCGCCCTCTGCCCCAAGCCGCCCCTCGGGGCACAGTCTCAAGCGCCTGCTAAAAGACAGCGACGGTTTGATAGCAGAAGCCCAGAAAGAGGTCGAACGCCTGCTGCGTGCATCGGACAGCTACCTGCCCGTGGAGATCGAAGAGTCCGTGCTGCACCAGCGCGACCGCGTCCTGGCCATGGTCGACGGTATCGAGGCACGCCTGACCCAGGACAATGAAACCGATGAAGCCAGCCAGGGCAAGGACGCCGAGACGGTTGCCAAACACCTGCGCGAATTGGCCGAGACGTTGACCAGCCAAGCGACACGAATGCGAATAGAGGCCGCAGTGACGCGCAAGCCCAAGATGGGTGAGGTGCAGTTCCTGCTGGAGCAGGGCGAGGCGCGTATCGCCAAGGTGGGCCAACGCACGCGCCTGGCCAAGGTCAAGGGGCGCCCTGTCGACTACATCGATGAGTACAGCATCAGCCATGATGGCCAGGTGCTGTGGTACGCGCATTTCCACTACCCCGCCCTGGACACGGCCAAGGCCGACTTCACCGCCGGACACCTGAAAACCGCCGCCCAGCGCCATACTGCCGGCGGACGCTACACCGATGCCAGCGGCAAGGACGTCGAGGTCTACCGCGCGCCCATCACCAGCGCTGCGGCCGAGCGCTACTTCTTCAACCTGGAGTGACGTCAGTGGGGCGCCGCACGGACGGCGCCCCTGTTACATCAACGGTCCTTGAACTGCGCCTCGCGCTTGGCGATGAACGCGGCCATGCCTTCCTTCTGGTCTTCGGTGGCGAAGGCGGCATGGAACACCCGGCGCTCGAAGCGCACGCCCTCGCTCAGGGTAACCTCGAAGGCGCGGTTGACGCTCTCCTTGACCATCATGCTCACCGGAATCGACTTGCTGGCGATGGTCGCGGCCACCTTCAGCGCCTCCTCCACCAGCTCTGCCTGCGGCACGATACGCGCCACCAGGCCGGCGCGTTCGGCTTCCTCGGCCCCCATCAGGCGGCCGGTCAGGCACAGCTCCATGGCCTTGGCCTTGCCGACGGCGCGGGTCAGGCGCTGGGTGCCGCCCATGCCCGGCAGCACGCCGAGGTTGATCTCCGGCTGGCCGAACTTGGCGTTGTCGGCGGCGAGGATGAAGTCGCACATCATCGCCAGCTCGCAGCCACCGCCCAAGGCGAAGCCCGACACTGCGGCGATGATCGGCTTGCGCCGGTTGGCGATGCGGTCGGAATCGCTGAACAGGTCGTCGACGTAGATCTGCGGATATTGCAGCTCGGCCATTTCCTTGATGTCGGCGCCAGCGGCAAAGGCCTTGGCGGAACCGGTCAGCACCACGCAGCCGATGTTCGGGTCACGCTCCAGCTGGTCCAGGGCCTGGTTGATCTCGCCGACGATCTGCGCGTTCAGCGCGTTCAGTGCCTGTGGGCGGTTGAGGGTGATCAGGCCGACCTTGCCGTGGATGTCCAACAGGATGGTTTCGAATGCCATGCAGTCTGCTCCTTCAAAGATTGCGCGCAATGACCATGCGCTGAATGTCGCTGGTGCCTTCGTAGATCTGGCAGACCCGCACGTCGCGGTAGATCCGCTCCAGCGGGAAGTCGCTCAGATAGCCATAACCGCCCAGGGTCTGCAAGGCGTCCGAACAGACCTTTTCGGCCATTTCCGAGGCAAAAAGCTTGGCCATCGAGGCTTCCACCAGCGCCGGGCGCCCGGCGTCGCGCAGGGCGGCGGCGTGCAGCACCATCTGCCGGGCCACGGCGATCTTGGTTGCCATGTCGGCCAGGCGGAAGGCCACGGCCTGGTGCTCGATCAGCGGCTTGCCGAAGGTCTGCCGCTCGTTGGCGTAGTCGCGGGCCGCCTCGAACGCGGCGCGGGCCATGCCCACCGACTGCGAGGCGATGCCGATGCGCCCGCCTTCGAGGTTGGCCAGGGCGATCTTGTAGCCCTGCCCTTCCTCACCGAGGCGGTTGGCCACCGGCACGCGCACGTTGTCGAAGACGATCTGGCAGGTGTCGGAGGCATGCTGGCCGAGTTTGTCCTCGACCCGCGCCACCTGGTAACCCGGTGAGTCGGTAGGCACGATGAAGGCCGTGATGCCGCGCTTGCCGGCGTCCGGATCGGTGACGGCGAAGACGATCACCACCCCGGCGTTCTGCCCGGACGTGATGAACTGCTTGCTGCCATTGAGCACGTAGTGGTCGCCTTCCAGACGAGCGCGGGTCTTCAGGCTGCTGGCGTCGGAGCCGGCCTGGGGCTCGGTCAGGGCAAAGGCGCCGAGCATCGCACCGCTGGCCAGTGGCGCCAGGAACTGCTGCTTCTGTGCCTCTGTGCCGAACTTGAGGATCGGCACGCAACCCACCGAATTGTGCACGCTCATGATGGTCGAGCAGGCGCCGTCACCGGCGGCGATCTCTTCCAGGGCCATGGCATAGGCCACATAGCCGGTGTCGCTGCCGCCGTACTGCTCCGGCACCAGCATGCCGAACAGGCCCAGGCCGGCCATCTCCTCGATAGCCTCCTTGGGGAAGCGGTGTTCTTTGTCCCATTGCTCGGCAAACGGCTTCAGGCGCTCCTGGGCGAAGTCGCGCACGGCGTCGGCGATCTGTTGTTGCTCTTCAGTTACCAGCATGATTCACCTCAGTACAGGCACTCGACCGCCATGGCCGTCGCTTCGCCACCGCCGATGCAGATGGCCGCCACGCCACGGCGCAGGTTGTTCTGGCGCAGGGCCGACAGCAGGGTTACCAGAATGCGCGCGCCCGATGCGCCGATCGGATGGCCCAGGGCACAGGCACCGCCGTGGATATTGACCTTTTCATGGGGCAGGTCGAGGTGCTTCATGGCCGCCAGGGTGACCACGGCGAAGGCCTCGTTGATCTCGAACAGATCGACGTCGGACAGGTTCCAGCCAGTGCGCTTGAGTAGCTTGTCGATGGCGCCAATGGGCGCGGTGGGGAACAGCGCCGGGGTGTCGGCAAAGGCCGCGTGGCCATGGATCACCGCCAGCGGCTTGAGGCCGCGTTTCTCGGCCTCGGAGCGACGCATCAGCACCAGCGCGGCGGCGCCGTCGGAGATGGAGCTGGAGTTGGCCGCGGTAACGGTGCCACCTTCGCGGAAGGCCGGCTTGAGCTGCGGGATCTTGTCCAGGCGCGCCTTGGGCGGCTGCTCGTCGTCCTTGATGACGCGCTTTTCCTTGCCCTCGGTGACTTCCACCGGAACGATCTCGGCGGCAAAGCGGCCGCTCTTGATCGCCTCCTGGGCACGGGTCAGCGAAGCGATGGCGAAGGCGTCCTGGGCCTCGCGGCTGAAGTCGCCCTTCTGCGCGCAGTCCTCGGCGAAGGTGCCCATCAGGCGCCCCTTGTCATAGGCGTCTTCCAGGCCGTCCATGAACATGTGGTCGATGATCTTGCCGTGGCCCATTCGGTATCCGCCACGGGCCTTGTCCAGCAGGTACGGAGCGTTGGTCATGCTTTCCATGCCACCGGCGACGATCACGTCGGCGCTGCCGGCCAGCAGTTGGTCATGGGCCATGATCGCCGCCTGCATGCCCGAGCCGCACATCTTGTTCAGCGTGGTGCAGGTGGTGTGCTTGTCCAGGCCGGCACCCAGCGCCGCCTGGCGTGCCGGTGCCTGGCCCTGGCCGGCCGGCAGCACGCAACCGAACAGCACTTGCTCGACACTGGCGGCATCGATACCGGCGCGCTCGACAGCGGCACGGATGGCTGCGCTGCCCAGTTGCGGCGCGGTCAGGCTCTTGAGGTCGCCCTGCAGGCCGCCCATGGGGGTGCGCACGGCGCTGACGATGACAATCGGATCGTGGTTCAGGCTCATGTTCGGTTCTCCTTACTTGGCAGCCATGCGCAGCGCGCCGTCGAGACGGATCACTTCGCCGTTGAGCATGCTGTTCTCGATGATATGACGGGCGAGCGCTGCGAACTCCTGTGGACGGCCCAGGCGCGGCGGGAACGGCACGCCGGCGGACAGCGAGGCGCGGACTTCGTCGGTCATGCCGGCCATCATCGGGGTTTCGAAAATGCCCGGGGCGATGGTCATCACGCGAATGCCGAAGCGGGCCAGTTCGCGGGCCGCCGGCAGGGTGAGGCTGGCGATGGCGCCCTTGGAGGCGGCATAGGCGGCCTGGCCGATCTGGCCGTCATAGGCGGCGATGGAGGCGGTATTGATGATCACGCCCCGCTCGCCGCCTTCGTCCGCCGGCCCCTCGGCCATGGCTGCGGCGGCCAGGCGCAGCAGGTTGAAGCTGCCGATCAGGTTGACGTTGATGACCTTGGCAAAGCTGCCCAGTGCGTGCGGGCCGTTCTTGCCCAGGACCTTCTCGGCACCGACGATGCCGGCGCAATTGACCAGCCCGTGCAGGCTGCCGAAGGCGCTGACGGCGGCATCGACCGCCGCCTTGGCGGCCTGTTCGTCGCTGATATCGGCTACCGCGAAGCGGGCATTGGCGCCCAGTTCAGCGGCCTTGGCCTCGACGGCCGCGGCGTTCAGGTCGACCAGCATGACCTTGGCGCCAGCCTCGATGAGCATCTGCGCAGTGGCGGCGCCCAGGCCCGAGGCCGCGCCGCTGACGATGAAGTTCTTTTGAGTGATGAGCATATCGGTCTTCCTTCAGGCGCCCGCAGCGATCGGCTGCGCGGCTTGTTGTCGGGCGATTTCCTGGTTGCGCAGGATGAAGCGTTGCAGCTTGCCGCTCGGGGTCTTGGGCAGCTCGCCGACGAATTCGATTTCACGCGGGTAGGCGTGGGCGTAGAGGCGCTGGCGTACATGCTGGCGCAGGGTTTCCTCAAGTTCGGCGCTGCCCTGGTAACCCTGGGCCAGCACCACGAAGGCCTTGATCAGTTCGGTGCGCTCCGGGTCCGGCTTGCCGATCACCGCCGCCTCGACCACGGCCGGGTGCTCGATCAGCGCGCTTTCCACGTCGAACGGGCCGACCCGGTAGCCCGAGGTGGTGATCACATCGTCGCTGCGGCCGACAAAGCTGATGCTGCCATCCTGGTTGAGCTCGACGGTGTCGCCGGACAAGTAGTACTTGCCGATGAAGGCCTTGGTCGGCAGCCCGTGGTAACCGGCGAACCAGCACAGCGGCGACTGCTCACGGTCCACCGCGAGGATGCCGGGCTGGCCGACAGGCAGTTCGTTGCCCTGCTCGTCCACCACGACGATGCGGTGGCCGGGAATGGCGAAGCCCGCCGAGCCCAGGTGCACCGGGTGCGCCAGCGCGTGGTGGTTGCACAGCACCATGCCCAGCTCGGTCTGGCCGTAGTGGTCGTGGATGGTCACCCCGAGCTCGTCGGCGAACCAGCGGATCACCTCAGGATTGAGCGGTTCGCCGGCACTGCTGACCACCCGCAGGCGCCCCTTGATCGGCGCCGAGAACGCACTGCCCGCCGCGATCAGCAACCTGTAGGCGGTAGGCGAACCCGCCAGGTTGGTGATGCCCAGCTTGTCGATGACCCGCGCGCAGCTCTCGACGCTGAACGGACCGTCGTAGAAGGTGGTGGCATGGCCCAGCGACAACGGGCCGGTGACCGCGTAGTAAAGGCCGTAGGCCCAGCCGGGGTCGGCCAGGTTCCAGAAGTTGTCGTCCGGGCGCAGGCCGATGGCATCGCGCATGTAGCCCTGGAACGCGACGATGGCGCGCAATGGCACTTCCAGCGGTTTGGCCGGGCCAGTGGTGCCCGAGGTGAACATCAGCAGGAAAGGATCGTTGCCGCTACGCATGACCGGCGCGCATTCGCTGGCAGCGGCCTCGAGGCTGCGGTGAAAGTCCAGCTCGCCCTCGGCGGCGGCGACCGTGACGATGGTCGGGCAGCCCGCCACCCCATCGAGCTTGGGCCGATTGTGGCGGTCGGTGACCACCACTTTGGCGCGGGACTGCTCGAGACGGTGCTCGATGGCCTTAGGGCCAAAAGCGGTAAACAGAGGTTGGTAGACCGCGCCCAGGCGCCAGGTGGCCAGGATGGTCACCAGCAATTCGGGGGTACGCGGCATGAGCCCGGCGACCCGGTCGCCGGCCTCGACGCCCTGGGCCTTGAGCACGTTGGCAAAGCGTGCGGCCAGGGCCTGCAGTTGGTCGAAGGTGTAGCGCCCGCTGTTGCCATCCCGGTCTTCCCAGACCAGGGCGGGTTTGTTGCTGCCGGCGTGGCGGTCGCAGCACTCGACACAGGCGTTGAGGGCCTCGAGGTTGCCATGCAGCGCCGCGGCGGCGGCCCGGGCATGGTCGAACGAACGGGCGGCCTCGGCGTAATCGCGCATCGTCAGACTCCTGGTTTCTTATTGTTGGAGTGCACCATCGGTCTGACGATGTTCGCGCCGAGCGGCGCGGCCGGCAATGGCCAAAGCTGTCAATCCGGCTGAGCGGATTCGCCATCCTCCGGGTCGAGCTTGACGCCCACGGCCTCGAGGTCCAACACTTCCTGGGTCAGCGTGACCATCATCGTGCGCTCACTGGCCTCGCGCTCCGCCGCCACGGCATTGCAGGCCTTCAGGTACGCATCGCTGCTCAAGGCCTGCTCATCCAGCGCGGCAAGCTTTTCAGCAAACTCTTCGTCATGCTGGGCAAAGAGTTCGCCATGCCGCACTTTCAGGTAATCACGCCAGAATTCACGATTGGCCAGGCTCTGCACCAGGTGCCCATCCGTCTCGTCCGCCAGCACCGCATCGACCGCCCGCTCCTTCAGCGAAGGCGTGATATCCGCCACCGCGCCATACAACATCGACCTGGGCTGCCCGATCAGGCCCAGCGTGTCGGCCAGCTCGACCCGCAGACCAAGCACGACCTCCAGCTCGTCGACCTCCTGCCCCGCAGCCTCCCGCAGCATCACCTCCTGCCTGGCGAACTCATCGAGACGGTCCAGGCGAAACAGGGCTCGTCCCAGCTTCAGCAGTTCGTCACCATTGCTGCCCACTTTGCCCTGTACTTCGGCATGGTGAACCAGCGCCCGCATCCACAACCTGCTGAAGCGTTCCGCGACACTGTCATGGCAGGTGAGCTGGATACCGGCATGGGCGAAAAGGTCATCGCGCAACTCGCTGTCGGTGTCGATATCCTCGATCAACTGCCAGACCTGCTCGCCCAGGTATTCAGAGGCCTGGAGGAAGTCCTGGGTCCTGGTGAGAGTGGCCAACAGCTGGAACAATTGTGCGCTGCCTTCGAGTTGTTGCACGCGCTGCCACATGGCACGTCGTTCAGCACGCCCCTGCGGCTCACCCGTCTCGAGCCAACGTTGCAAGGGGTCGATAACCTCCTGTAGCTGCGCATCGACCGGTTCGTCAGCGTCCCCGGCCATGAATGCGGTCAACGTTGGCAGTGGCACCGGGTTGCCGTCCAGGTTCACGCGACGCCTGAAGGCCCGCGAGGTTGCCATCAGGCCATTGGGAATCGTGGAAATCAGGTTGAAGCGCAGATCGGCCAGGATCAGTTGCGTGCATCGCTCGATACCTGTCGGCACGCTTCTCAGGGAGCATCGGTTCGCCCTGAGGAATTGCAGTTCGGTAAGACGGGAGAAGTCCAGCTCGAGCGAACGCAGCGGATTGAAGTCGAGCACCAGGGTCTCCAGGCCTTCAAGGCTGGACAAGGTGGCGACACCCGAGGCATTCATCTGGATGCGGTTCGACCTCATTTCCAGCCGCCTGAGCCTGGGCAACTGGGCAATCTGCTCAGGTACCGAAGTCAGCAGGTTATTGTTCAGGCTCAAGGTTTCCAGGGAGTCGAAGCAGCCCAGGAACATCGGCGACATGCTCATCAGGTCCATGCCGGACATGCGCACCTCGTAGATGTGCCCCATGTCGATTTCCGCCGGCAGGTCGGGCAATGAGCCGATGCGCCAGCCCTCGATGCTCAGGATACGCCCGACACGGTCCTGGCCGCGGCTGCGAATGGTTTCACCCTCATGGCGCCAGGCGCTGCGCAGGCGATTGGAGAACTGCCGGCGCCGATTGCGCAGTGCACGGCTGCGCGGCTCACGCTCCCAGGCGCTTAGCGTATCTTCCAGGTAAGTGAAGTTGGTTTCCTGGGACAACAGTTCCTCGATGGCATCCCCGGTGCGCAACTGCCACTCCTGGATCATCCTGTCCACCTCGATGATACTGAGCGAGGGGTAAAGCGCCCTGACACGTAGCCTCAGGGTATCCATGGTCCCAGAGCGCCTGGAAAGAGAGCCGCCAAGGGTGTAGCCGACTCGTCCATCAGGCAAGCGCTTGCCAGGGTTGAACCTGGGGGCCACTGCCCGCCAGCCTAACCGATTGATGATGGCGCCTCGTGATTTTGGCAGTTCGCCGATGATCGCTTGGCGCAGTTGCTCGGCGGGTGACTGGCCAGTGAGCTTGAGGGCCAGCTTCCCCTCCTGCCCAAGCACGCCGACCAGGGCCTGGAACAACCCGCCCGGCGCGTCGATGTCCTGCTCCAGCGCCAGCCCCTGGTGGTCATAAAGGTGGAACTGGCCCGACCGCCAGACCAGCACAGTGCGTTTCTCGCGCAGACCTTGAGGGTCCAACACACTGATCAGGCGACCAAACGCCGAACCTTCGCGCAGCTCCAGGTTCAGCGACGCAGGCCAGTTGGCGAGTCTGGGCAGCAAGGCCAGCACCAGCTCGCCAGTCCCATCGGTGTAGCTGGTATCCAGCAAAAGACCTTCCAGTGCCCGTGTCAGTCGCGCTTGCCCGAGCAGCGAGCGAACCTGCTTTAGGATCGTCATCGGCAGCCGAGACTCGCTGATGGCCACCCGACGCAACATCGAATCGGCGCCTTGCACCACCTCGGTGGCATAAGCCAGGGGCAAGCCGGGAAACTCGCTTTGCAACTGCTTTAACAGCGCGTCAGCAGGAGGCTCATCGTCGGGCAAGGCCTCCAGAGGATCCTCGGCGAGCAGCAGGTCCTCCGCCAGGTGACTCTGCAAGGCCTCTCGCAGCTCATACCGTCGCGTCAGCAACTGCCTGACAATGGTCTGGTCATCCAGCGTATGCATGTCCGCACTGGCTCTGCACCATGCCAGTACCTGGGTGTCCTCGAGGAGCGCACCGGGTTTCTCCAGTGCACTGAACAGCGCCGAAACCCGACTCGCCGCCATGTAGCGCCTCAAGGTATCTCGCAGGGCGATCGGCGCCTGGCGGTTCTCCACCAGCACCCCACGCAACCCCTCCTTGTCGACGCCGGCCACCTGCAGTATCCGCCCGGCCGTTTCAGCAGACAGCGGTGGGTCCAGCGGCCACAGGCGGTTGAGCATCCGTGTGCTGTCATCCCATTCCAGAGGCCGCTCCAGGCGTATGCGCCAGCAACGCTCGCCATTGAAGTCGACCGGCGGCCCGTAAGCGTCGGCGCGCTCGGCATGGCGCAAACTCCAGGGTTTGCCTGGCGCTTCCCGTTGCAATTCGTAGTACTTGTCGTCGACACGCAACCAGCGCCTGGAGCCCTCACCGTACAAGCCGTTGTCCAACAGCCGTGCCGTCCCCGGGTCAGATTCGTACACCTGAAGGTCCGCCTGCCACAGGCGCGAACCCTGGCTTGTCCTGACCGGATCGAGCAGGTCGACGAACGAACTGCGTTTCAGCACGCTTGCCAGCGCCGTGGCACCTGCGGCGGTGGCTGCGGTGATTGCCACAGTCTCGGCGACGCTGAACAGGTGCTCCAGCGCTTCATGCTGGTGCCCCTCACTCCAGTCGACCGAGCCTTCATACACATGCGCGAGGGTGTCCACCACCAGCGTCGCGAACAGCGCCACACCAACGATGGGAATACCCAGCCCCGCCAGTCCGAGCACTGTAAACCCAATCCCTGACCAGGTGGCCAGACGCTCGTTGGCGGCTCGTTGATCGGCGTCCGCGTTAGAGACCAGCAGCAGTCGCCCATCGTCCTTGAACCGCTCGACCTGGGTAGCAGCCAGTGCGGTGAAGATATCTTGCCCGGAAGCGGCACCTTCCAATTGCAGGTCTGGCACATCATCTCTCAGACGCACGTCCAGCAACTGACTGAAGGCAGCGCGGTCACGCAGGCGAATCCGTTCGCGAAAATCCCGACGGATATCCGCGTTTTCCAGCTCACTTGCCAGCGCCTGCTCCATTCGCCGGGCCGAATCGAAACGGCGCAGCGAGTTCTGCCCGTCGTCGGGCACGTATAGGATGACGCCCTTGTCCGTACCCTGCGCGTCACGCAACTGGATCTTCAAGGCGTTCTCGACGGTGAACCCCAGCATGCGCAGTTCACCGGCGCCGGCGAAGCATTGTTGGCCTGGCTGATCTGCCTTGTCGCTCGATAACTGCTCAAGAGCGCGGTATTCGTCGACGCTGATCTGCGCACGACACACGGCAAGCTCGCACATCAGGACAAACGCGGCTCGTTTATGTTCAGCAAGCAAAGTTCGATTGGCCGGGCTGAGCACCTGAGCGATCAATGCCTGGTACTGCTTGCCCAGATCCAGCTTGCGGCAGGCACCGGCGACACCCTCTGGGCTGGACAGGACAGCCGAAGCGCCGCTGTTCACCAATCCTGTGGCAACGAAAAACGAGGCAGATGTGGGAAAGTTCTGCATCAGCCGCAGCCGTGCCGGCGAACGCAACTCATGTGGCTCGACACTAGGCGTGGACAGGATCGGCGTCACCCCGTACCAGGCGTCGACCCACTCCAGCGCATCCAGCGCGGGCCCGTCGGGCAACAGGGTCTTGAGCATCGGTTGGAAATGCTGCTCGGCGAACTGTTGCGCCGATACCAAAGCAGTTGTAGCCCGCGCCAGTTGCTGACGACTCTTTTCATGGACCTGGAACGCCTTGTGCAGTGCCCTCAGGCGCTCCACGGAAGCCTGTGTGAACCAATCCGGCAGTCTTGCACCAATGAATTTGTCCAGAAGTACGCGAAGTTGAGCATTCCTGCCTGCTTCGGTTGGCGAGAGGGTATTAGAAGTCATGCTGTAAGGACCTTGTGCTTTTAGGTGCCTCACAGTGCACAAGCCGCCAGCGCCGCTTCAGCGGGAAGACTCACCCACCCGCTACGCCACCTTCATGCATGACCAGCGAACGGTAATGGCCCGGGTTACAACCGAACCACTTGCGAAACGCCTTGTAGAACGAGCTGCTGTCGGCAAAGCCCAGGCGTTCGGCGATATCACCCAATCCCAGTTGCGCCTCGGCCAACCAGGCGATGGCCAGCTCCCGACGCACGCCATCCTTGATGCCCTGGTAGCTCTGGCCCTCTTCCGACAGACGCCGGCGCAACGTCGACACCGACATGTGCAGGTTGGCGGCCACCTGCTCGGCGTCCGGCCAGGCGCCCGGCGGCATCTCCAGCAAGCGGTGGCGGATCTGCCGGGCCAGGCTGGCCGGGTCGCGGAACTTGACCAGGATGTTGCCCGGGGCCTCGGCCAGGAAGCGCTGCAACTCCTCGTCACTGCGCCTGACCGGCAGCTCAAGGCATTCTGCGGCGATGATCATCCGCGTGCGCGGGCGCTCGAACTGCAGGTTCTCGGAGAACATCACCCGGTAGTCGTCGCAAAACGGCGGCTCGGCGCAACGCAGGTCGATGGCCAGGATCGGGATGCGCCGCCCGGCCAGCCAGCAGGCCAGACCGTGCACGATCATCCAGAAGGTGAAGTAGGTGAACGCCCGGCGCGGCGTGTCGCCGGGCTCGTTGATGACGATCTCGGCCAGGCTCTGCTGGCGCACCAGGCCCGGTTGCAGGTCTTCGAGCATCAGCGACAGGAACGCCAGCAGGTTGTCCAGGGCCGCGCCCAGGGTCGGCTGGGCCATGGCGCTGCGGGCCATGAAGGCCAGGCTGCCGCTGCGCAGGCCGCGGCGGTCCATGGAGAAGAACTCGTCGTTGCAGCGCCGCGCCAGCAGGCGCCAGAGCCGGGCATAGGACTCTGCCGTCACCCGCGCCTCGGGCAAGTCCAACTGCTCGGCCGCGATCCCGGCACGGGCCAGCAGCCCGGCGTCGGGTTCACCGGCCGGGCAGGTCTGCAACAGGGCCTCGCGCACCAGTTGCATGGAAATGGTGTCCTTCTCGCTCATCGACAATCCAGTCTGCGCTGTGGCGGCCATCTTAGGCCGCCACGGGGAAAACGTCAGCCGCCAATCACTGGCCGGCGGCCAGGCCCAGGAACGCCTGGATCAGGCGCAGCTCGCGGCGGCGCTCCAGGCAACCGACCATGTGCTGGTTGACCAGGCCCTGGCCAGCCAGGGGACGGGCCACCACCCGCGGGTCATGGGCCACTTCGGTGGAGGACACCACGCCAATGCCCAGCTCCGCCGCCACCGCCTCGGTGACCGCTTCGCGGCTGTCCAGCTCCAGCAGCACCCGAGGTTGCACTCCAGCATCGGCGCAGGCCTTGTCGAAGGTACGCCGGGTCGTCGAGCTGGGCTCGCGCAGCACCATGATCTGCCTGTCCAGCTCGGCCAACGGCAAGTCTCCCCCGGCACCCGCCCACGCATGCCCCACGGGCAGCAGCGCACACAACCGCGATTCGCGCAACGCCTGCAGGTGCAGGCCCTTGCGCGGCTCGATCTCGGTCAGCACAGCCACATCGGCATGTTCCGACAGCAACGCGGCCAGGGTTTCCTGGGCATTGCCCAAGCGCAGGTTGACGGTAATGCCGGGATAGCGCTCGCGCAGCTGCGCCAGCATCGGCATCACTCGGTGCGGGCCGTCCGCCGCCACCTCCAGGCGCCCGGTCAGCAACTGCCGGTTGGCTTCGAGCATGGCCTGGGCCTCCTCGGCCAGGCCGAACATGGCCCGGGTGATGGCCGCCAGGCGCGTGCCCTCCTCGGTCAGCTCGACCCGCCGGGCGGTGCGGCGCAGCAAGGTGATCTGGTAGTGCTCCTCCAGCGCCTTCACATGCCCGGTCACCGCCGGCTGGCTGATGAACAGGCGCTCGGCGGCGCGGGTGAAGCTGCCTTCGCGGGCGACAGCGTCGAAGGCGCGGAGCTGGAACAGATTCATATCTATCGGCCTGACTTATGGCTGGCATATCTACAAACAATTTGATTGATGGCACGGCGAATTGCAACCTACCCCCACTAAGTTTCCAGCCCACCGCAAGTGAGGAACCACGGAATGAGCAACGCCCCGATCCTGCTGACCCCCGGTCCACTGACCACCTCGATCCGCACCCGCCAGGCCATGCTCGTGGACTGGGGTTCCTGGGATCGCGACTTCAACCAGCTGACCGCCAGCGTGTGCGAACAATTGCTGGCCATCATCGACGGCAGCGCCAGCCACCACTGCGTGCCGCTGCAAGGCAGCGGCACCTTCGCCGTCGAGGCCGCCATCGGCACCCTGGTACCCCGTGACGGCAAGGTCCTGGTGCTGATCAACGGCGCCTACGGCCAGCGCCTGGCGAAGATCTGCAAGGTGCTAGGCCGTGCCTACAGCACCTTCGAGACCGCCGAGGACCAGCCGACCACCGCCGCCGACGTCGACCGCCTGCTGGCCGCCGACCCTGCCGTGACCCATGTGGCACTGATTCACTGCGAGACCAGCACCGGCATCCTCAACCCGCTGCCCGAGATCGCCCAGGTGATCCAGCGCCACGGCAAGCGCCTGATCATCGATGCCATGAGCTCGTTCGGCGCGCTGCCGATCGATGCCCGCCAGATCCCCTTCGAGGCGCTGATCGCCGCCTCCGGCAAGTGCCTGGAAGGCGTGCCGGGCATGGGCTTCGTCTTCGCCGAGAAAACCGCCTTGGCCGCCGCCGAAGGCAACGCCCACTCCCTGGCCATGGACCTGCACGACCAGCACGCCTACATGGCCAAGACCGGCCAGTGGCGCTTCACCCCGCCGACCCACGTGGTCGCCGCCCTGCACGAAGCGCTGCAGCAATACAACGAAGAGGGTGGACTGCCCGCCCGCCACCAGCGCTACGCCGACAACTGCAAGACCCTGCTCGACGGCATGGCGAAGATCGGCCTGCAGAGCTTCCTGCCCGCCGACATCCAGGCACCGATCATCGTCACCTTCCACGCGCCGAAGGATCCGCGCTACCAGTTCAAGGACTTCTACGAGCGGGTCAAGGCCAAGGGTTTCATCCTCTATCCGGGCAAGCTGACCCAGGTCGAGACCTTCCGCGTCGGCTGCATCGGCGTGGTCGGCGCCGACGGCATGCAGGCCGCCGTCAATGCCGTGGCCGAGGTGCTGCGGGAAATGGAAGTGCTGGACATCTGACCCTCTACCCACCCATTTCAAGGAAAACGCGCACATGAACTACAGCAACCCCACCCAGCTGCAAGCCGCCATCCTCGACTGGGCCGGCACCGTGGTCGACTTCGGCTCGTTCGCCCCGACCCAGATCTTCGTCGAAGCCTTCGCCGAGTTCGACGTGCAGGTGTCCATCGAGGAGGCCCGTGGCCCGATGGGCATGGGCAAGTGGGACCATATCCGCACCCTGTGCGACGTGCCGGAGATCGCCGAGCGCTACCGCAAGGTGTTCGGCCGCACGCCGACCGACGACGACGTCACCGCCATCTACGAGCGCTTCATGCCGCTGCAGATCGAGAAGATCGCCGTGCACTCGGCGTTGATCCCCGGCGCCCTGGACACCCTGACCGGGCTGCGCAAGGACGGCCTGAAGATCGGTTCCTGCTCGGGCTACCCGAAGGTGGTGATGGACAAGGTGGTCGAACTGGCCGCGCAGAACGGCTACGTGGCCGACCATGTGGTGGCCACCGACGAGACACCGAACGGTCGCCCGTGGCCGGCCCAAGCACTGGCCAACGTGATTGCCCTGGGCATCGATGACGTCGCCGCCTGCGTGAAGGTCGACGACACCGTGCCGGGGATTCTCGAAGGCCGCCGCGCCGGGATGTGGACCGTGGCGCTGGTGTGCTCGGGCAATGCCCTGGGGCTGACCTGGGAAGGCTACCGGGCGTTGAGCGCGGAGAAGCTGGAGAGCGAACGCAAGCGGATCCATGGGATGTTCGCCAGCTCCCGCCCGCACTACCTGATCGATACCATCAACGAGCTGCCCGAGGTCATTGCCGATATCAACCGGCGGCTGGCCAAGGGGGAGATGCCGCAGAGCGCGTGATGTCGAAAAACATCGCGGGGCAAGCCCGCTCCCACGCCCAGCATACATGCAGGCTGGCGTGGGAGCGGCGGTTCGCCGCTGCGACTTGCCCCGCGATGACTTTGGGAGGTCAGACCGCCCGATTGAGCTTCACCCACGATGCAAACCTATCGATAAAGCCCTGCAGGAACGGCCGGGTCTTATCGTTCAACTTGCCGCTGTCATCGAACAGGGTTGCCGCCCCGCCGATATACGCCTCGGGCATCTGCATGCACGGCATGTCGAGGAACACCAGCGACTGGCGCACCGCGTGATTGGCGCCGAACCCGCCGATCGCCCCCGGCGACACGCTGGCCACCGCCGCCGGCTTGCCGCCCCACACACTCTGCCCATAAGGCCGCGAGCCCACGTCGATGGCGTTCTTCAACCCGCCCGGCACCGAACGGTTGTACTCCGGCGTGACAAACAGCACCGCGTCGCTGCGGCGGATCTCGTCGCGAAAATGCTTCCACGCCTCGGGCGCGCCCTCGGCCTCGACATCTTCGTTGTACAACGGCAGCTCGCCGATCTCGACGATCCGCAGGGCAAGGCTGGACGGCGCCAGCTCAGACAGCGCGCGGGCCACCTTGCGGTTGTAGGACTCCTTGCGCAAGCTGCCGACGACAACCGCAACCGAATAGACCTGGCTCATGGCGTTTTGCAACCTCTGCTCTGGGAATGGGACCTGTTAGTTATAGATGACCGTTCCTCGGCTTCCCGGTTTTTTTCCATTCGGCTGAAAACTTCCCGGGCGTTTCACTGGTCTATGCCTACAGACATTTCCTACACGATTCAGAGGTTTCCACCTAAATGGCAGCAGTAATGGTCGGCCAGTTCCACGCCCGCGACGCCGAAGGCCGTATCTACCCCGTCCACGAATTCCAGGAATCCACCCTGCAGGCCGACGGCAGCACCCTCGGCGCGCCAGTCACCAGCTATCGACTGGCCATCGGCGACCGCGTCAACCACCTGGGCGACGACCGTTTCGAGCTGGCCCAGACCGGCGTCGAGATCATCCGCATTCCTTGACGCAATCGACGGTGTACAGCGTCCCCTCGCGCTGCAGGCCATGCACGTCGGCGACGAAACCCGGGAAGCCCTGGTCGAAGGCCCGGGCGCACTCCAGGTAGACCAGGATCGAGCGGGTCGCCTCGGTGAAGCGCTCGCCCGGCATGATCAAGGGAATTCCCGGTGGATACGGCACCAGCATCACCGCCGCGACCCGGCCCAGCAGCTGCTCGATCGGCACCGCCTCCACCTCCCCGCGCACCATCCGGTCATAGGCCTCAGCCGGGGTCATCGCCACTTCGGGCAAACGGGTGAACAGCAGCTTGAGCTGCCTGGACGTGGCATTGCCGCGATAGAAGGCATGCAGTTGCTGACACAGGTCGCGCAGCCCCAACCCCTGGTAGCGTGACGGCTGCGGCGTCACCACGCTGGGCAGGCAGTCGGCCAGCGCGGTATTGGCGTCGTAGTGGCGCTTGAACTCCAGCAGTTCGGTGAGCAGCGTGCTCCACTTGCCCTTGGTAATGCCCATCGAGAACAGCACCAGGAAGCTGTACAGACCGGTCTTTTCCACCACCAGCCCCCGCTCCCACAAAAACTTGCTGACCACCGCAGCCGGAATACCGTGCTCGCCCACGCCGCCACCGGCCCCCGGCATCACCAAGGTGACTTTGAGTGGGTCAAGCAGCACATAGTCGTCGCTCAGCTCGGCAAAGCCATGCCACTCGGCACCCGGCTGCAACAGCCAGTCCGCCGCCTCCAGCCGCTCACCGCCCTGGGCCTGTGGCGGCTGCCAGATGCTGAACCACCAGTCGTCGGCGGCGATGTGCTCGCGCAGGTTGGCCAGCGCCCGACGAAAGCTCAAGGCCTCGTCGAACATCTCCTGCAGCAGCGAACGCCCGGCCGGACCTTCCATCATCGCCGAGGCCACGTCCAGCGAGGCGAGGATGCTGTACTGCGGCGAGGTGGAGATATGCATCATGAACGCTTCGTTGAAACGGTCGCGGTCCAGCTGGCGGGAGGCGCCGTCCTGCACATGGATCATCGACGCCTGGCTGAAGGCGGCCAGCAGCTTGTGGGTCGAATGGGTGCTGAACAGCAGCGGCCCTTCATCGCCGCGTGCCGTGCCCATGGCATAGCGGCCAGCGAAGAACTCGTGGAAGGCGGCGTAGGCGAACCAGGCCTCGTCGAAGTGCAGCACCTCGACACTGGCGCCGAGGGTCTGCTTGATCAGCCCGGCGTGGTAGCACAGGCCGTCGTAGGTGGAGTTGGTGACCACCGCCAGCTTGATCGTCGCCGGCCGCCCCTGGGCCAGCGGATGGGCCTGGATCTTCGCCTGGATCGACGCCGGGGTGAACTCGCTGAGCGGAATCGGCCCGATGATGCCCAGCTCGTTGCGCTCCGGGCACAGGTAGAGGGGGATGGCGCCAGTCATGATGATCGCGTGCACCACCGACTTGTGGCAGTTGCGGTCCACCAGCACCAGGTCACCGCGCCCGACCATGGCATGCCAGACGATCTTGTTGGCGGTGGAGGTGCCGTTGATGACGAAGAAGGTGTGGTCGGCGCCGAAGTTGCGCGCCGCCCGCGCCTCGGCGGCGGCCAGGGGGCCGGTGTGGTCGAGCAGCGAACCCAGCTCGGGGACCGACACGGACAGGTCCGAGCGCAGGGTGTTCTCGCCGAAGAACTGGTGAAAGGCCTGCCCCACCGGGCTCTTGTGATAGGCCACGCCGCCGCCGTGGCCCGGCGTGTGCCAGGAATAGTTCGACTGCGCGGTGTGTTGCACCAGGGCCTTGAAGAACGGCGGCAGCAGGCCGTCGAGGTAGCTGTGCGCGGCCCGCGCCACCTGGCGGGCGAGAAAGGGCACGGTGTCTTCGAACAGGTAGAGGATGCCGCGCAGCTGGTTGAGCTCGCCCATGGCCTCGGCCGGGGCGTTCTCCAGGGTAACTTGCTCGCCCAGGGCGAAGATCGGCAGGTTGGGGGCGCGCAGCCGGGCCAGGCGGATCAGCTCGGCCATGTTCTGCAGCAGGCGGCTGTTGTCGCCGACGCCCTCGGCGGCGATCAGCATGCAGGCCAGGCCATGGTGGGTGGCGGCCACCAGGCGCGCCTCGGCCTGGTCGGCGGCGGCGAGGATGGCGAAGCCGTCCCTGGCCAGTTCGTCGGCGATGCCGCGTACCCGCTCGCCGGCGACGCTGTCGGCCTTGATCGCCCGGTGGACGATGAGGATGGGGAACTGGAGGTCCTTGTACATCGGGCGGCTACCTCTGCGGGTAATTTCCCTCAGGGTAGTTGATGCCATCGCGGGGCAAGCTCGCTCCCACGCCAGATTGTGTAAGCTAGCGTGGGAGCGGGCTTGCCCCGCGATGGGAACGGTACTGTCAGTGGATCAGCTGGCGGGGGCCTCGGTCAGCACCTGCCACATCGCCGGCCCACCGGCTGACTTCGCGACGGCCGCCAAGCGCTCTGCATGGGCCTCGAGCTCTTCCTCGCTGGCCATGATCACCTTACCCGCCACACGACCGGTAATCCGACGGATCTCGCTGCCGGTACTGGCCTGCCCATCCTCCCCCTGCGCGCCATCCCCCGCTAGCGACAGGCTGGTCTGGCCACCGGTCATCGCCAGGTAGACGTCGGCCAGCAGTTCCGAGTCGAGCAATGCGCCGTGCAGTTCACGGCCGGAGTTGTCGATGCCGTAGCGTTTGCACAACGCATCGAGGCTGTTGCGCTGCCCCGGATGGCGCGAGCGCGCCATCATCAGGGTGTCGAGGATCGGGCAGTGCTGCGAGATGTCGGCGCGGTCCTGCTGACCGATCAGCGCGAACTCGTTGTTGATGAAGCCGACGTCGAACGCCGCGTTGTGGATAACCAGGGTGGCGCCCTGGATGAACTCGAAGAACTCCTCGGCCACATCGCCGAAACGCGGTTTGCCGACCAGGAAGGCGTCAGTGATGCCGTGGACGTTGATCGCGCCCTCGTCACTGTCGCGGTCGGGCTGCAGGTAGACGTGGAAATGCCGCCCGGTCAGGCGCCGGCCCACGACCTCGACGCAACCGATCTCGATGATGCGGTGGCCTTCGGCCACCGGCATGCCGGTGGTCTCGGTGTCGAGGATGACGAACCGTTTGTCTTGCTGCTGCTCCACGGGTGACTCCAACTTGCGGGGCTTGAATTCGAGGCGGGAGTATACCGGAATCGGGGCCGCTTTGCGGCCCATCGCGGCACAAGGCCGCTCCTACAGGGACCGCATGAATCCTGTGGGAGCGGCCTTGTGCCGCGATGGGCTGCGCAGCAGCCCCAGTTGGCTCAACGCTGGGCCCGAACCTCGTCGACCCCACGATTGGCCAACTGGTCGGCCCGCTCGTTGCCCGGGTGGCCGATATGCCCGCGCACCCACTTCCAGGTCACCTTGTGCCGGTTGACCTGTTCATCGAGGGCCATCCACAGGTCGGCGTTCTTCACCGGCTCCTTGGCGGCGGTTTTCCAGCCGCGCTTCTTCCAGTTGGTCATCCACTCGTTGATGCCCTTCATCACATACTGGGAGTCGGTGGTCAGCACCACCTCGCACTCGCGCTTGAGCGCCTTCAGGCCCTCGATCGCGGCCATCAGCTCCATGCGGTTGTTGGTGGTCTCGCGCTCGCCGCCCCACAGTTCCTTCTCGACGCCCTTGAAAACCATCAGGACGCCCCAGCCGCCCGGGCCGGGATTGCCCTTGCAGGCACCATCGGTGTAGATCTCGACGCTATCGCTCATGTACCACTCGTGTTCAGTGCTTTTCGGAATCGGGGTGGGTGGCGCTGCGGTTGACCTTGGCCAATGGCAGCGGCAGCAGCTTGCCCATCGGCTCGCGGCGCTCAAGACGCAGCGGCCGCAGGCCGACCACCATCTTGCGCGCCACCAGCAGGTAAACGCCGCCCCCGGCGCTCTGCCAGCCCCCGGCCACCCGCTCCCAACCGGCCAGGCGCTGCTGCCAGGCCGGCGAGGCAAGCGGCGGACGATAGCACCCGAAGCGGCGTTTCTCCAGCGCGAAGCCCAGCAGGTTGAGCCAGTCGCCGACCCGCGACGGCGAGATGCAGCGGGCCTTGCGCAAGGCGCCCTGGCTGAAGAAATGCCGCAGCCCCCAGCTGCTCCACGGGTTGATGCCGACGATCAGCAGGTGACCGCCCGGGCGCACCGCGCTGGCCGCCTCGCGCAGCAGGCCATGGGGCGACAGGCTGAAGTCCAGGCCATGCTGCAGCACCACCACGTCGGCGGCGTGCTCCGACAACGGCCAGGCCTGTTCCTCGCAGACGATCTCCACCCCCGGCAGTGGCGCACCGAGGCGCACGTTGCGCTGCACCTGTGGCGCATTGGGCGGAGGTTCGGCGCAGGGACCGTAGTGCACCAGGTAACCACCGAAGAAGCGCCGCAGCTCTTCTTCAAGCAACTTTTCCTCTTCCTTGAGCATCAACTGCCCAAGGGGGCCATTGAACCAGTCGCGGGCCAGGCTGATGAGTTCGACCCAGTCGGGGTCGGCCTGGGCGAAGGCTTGGTCGGTCATTGCGTTCTCCCTCGAAGGTTCTCCGGCCGCGCCATCGCGGCTAAGATGCCCCCAATGTCCAGGCTTGGCGATACGGATCCGCACATGATACAGATCGATGCCCTACCCGCTTTCAACGACAACTACATCTGGTTGTTACAGGATACTGCCAATCGCCGCTGCGCAGTGGTCGATCCCGGCGATGCCGGGCCGGTGCTCGCCTGGCTCGGCCAGCATCCCGACTGGGTGCTGGAGGCAATCCTGGTCACCCACCATCACCATGACCACGTCGGCGGCGTCGAAGCCCTGAAGCAGGCCAGCGGCGCCACCGTCTACGGCCCGGCCAACGAGCGCATCCCGGCCCGTGACGTCGCCCTGGAGGACGGCGCGCAGGTCCAGGCACTGGGCCTGACCTTCGAGGTCCTGGCCATGCCCGGCCACACCCTCGGCCACATCGCCTATTACACTGCGCAATCGCCCACGCCGCTACTGTTCAGTGGCGACACCCTGTTCGCCGCCGGTTGCGGCCGCCTGTTCGAAGGCACGCCCGAGCAGATGCACCATTCGCTGCAGCGCCTGGCCGCGCTGCCGGCCGAGACCGAAGTGTACTGCGCCCACGAGTACACCCTGAGCAACCTGCGCTTCGCCCGCGCCGTTGAGCCGGAAAACCCGCACGTTCTGCAACGCTTCGAAGACGTTACCCGCCTGCGCGCCGACAATCGCATCAGCTTGCCCTCCACCATCGGCCTCGAGCGCCTGACCAACCCATTTTTGCGTACCGCTGAAACATTCGTTAAACAAAAAGCAGACGAATGGAAGGGACATTCCAACCCCACCCAAGCCACTGTTTTTGCTGCCTTGAGGTCTTGGAAGGACGTGTTCTGATAACCTCAAGATATATCGTGACATAAGCCCAAAGGTTGACCCGGCCGGGGCCGGTTTCTAGAATCGCCCAACTTTTTTGCCCGGATAACCGTTCCAGCCGATGTCTTCCCCTAGCCGCAGAACCGCTCATTCGGTCGCCCTGACGCGACTGGCACAGATCAGTGCACTGGCGCTGGCCGCCACCCTGGTCGGCTGCCAGAGCACCCGTCAGCTCGACGATTCGGACAGCGTTCGCGCGCACAACTACCAGGCGCGGATCAAGCACAAGCCCGCGCCGCTGGTGGTCAAGCCCAAGGAAGCACCGCCCCAGGACGTCTGGGAGCGCATGCGCCAGGGCTTCGCCCTGCAGGACGGCATGGACGTCAATCCGCGCATCGAACAGCAGCGCCTATGGTTCGCCAGCAACCCCTCGTTCCTCGAGAACGCCGGTGAGCGCGGCAGCCTCTACCTGCACTACATCGTCGAGCGCCTCGAAGAACGCGACATGCCGCTGGAGCTGGCCCTGCTGCCGGCCATCGAGAGCGCCTACAACCCGATGGCCTACTCCCGCGCGCACGCCGCCGGCATGTGGCAGTTCATCCCGTCCACCGGGCGCCACTTCAAACTGCGCCAGACCAACTTCTACGACGGCCGTCGCGACGTCACCGCCTCGACCAACGCCGCGCTGGACTACCTGAACCGCCTGCACGACATGTTCAACGGCGACTGGCTGCTGGCCCTGGCGGCCTACAATGCCGGCGAAGGCACCGTTAGCCGCGCCATCGAGCGCAACGAGCGCCTGGGCCTGCCGACCGACTACTGGAACCTGCCGCTGCCGCAGGAAACCCGCGACTACGTGCCCAAGCTGCTGGCCCTGTCGCAGGTGGTCAACACCCCGGCCGCCTACGGGATCAACCTGAACCCGATCGCCAACGAACCCTATTTCGAAGCTGTCGCCATCAACGACCGCCTCGACCTGTCCCGCGTCGCGGCCTTCGCCGACATCGACGAAGACGAACTGATCCAGCTCAACCCCGCGTTCAAGAAGCGCATGACCGTGGACGGCCCGCAGCAACTGCTGGTGCCCACCGCCAAGGCGCAGCTGCTCAGCGACCGCATGTCCAACCTCAAGCCCGAGGAACTGGTCGCCCTGCAGCCGAACAAGGCCGTGTTCCAGGCCGCCCTGGCCGATGCCAAGGCGCCGGCGGCGCGCAGCTACCGGGTCAAGCGTGGCGACAACCTGGGCAGCATCGCCAAGGCCAACCGCGTCGCGGTCAAGGACATCCAGCGCTGGAACAGCCTGCGCGGCAACAGCCTCAAGGTCGGCCAGGTGCTGGCCCTGCGTGGCGGCAACGCGCCGAGCGCGGCGGCCAACCGGGTGGCCGATGCGAAGCAGCGGTCCACCCAGTACAAGGTGCGCAAGGGTGACTCGTACTATCTGGTGGCCAAGCGTTTCAACGTCGAGATGAAACACCTCAAGCGCTGGAATCCGCGCAGCGGGCATGCGCTCAAGCCGGGGCAGACGCTGACCGTCTACCTGTCGCGCTAACAACCCAATCGCGGGGCAAGTCGCAGCGGCGAACCGCCGCTCCCACGCCGATCGCGACCTGGCGTGGGAGCGGGCTTGCCCCGCGATGCTTTGAAGGCTGAAGCAAAGCCCCGCGCCCTACCCTTTTTCCATTCCAGACAAGCTGTTACTGTACCCCGAACCAAGCCCAACGCCTTCTGGATCGGATGCCGACTTGATACGTCCCCTCCTGCTGTCTCTCAGCCTGGCCTTGAGCTTCCCCGCCGTCGCGATGGTGAGCGAAAGCCACGGATACGCGCAGTTCGGCACGCTCAAGTACCCGGCCAGCTTCACCCACTTCGACTGGGTCAATCCGCAAGCCCCGAAAGGCGGCACCTTGCGGGCCATGGCCTTCGGCACCTTCGACACGCTCAACCCCTACACCTTCAAGGGCTCGAGCCCGGTCACCACGCCCAACTTCCTGCAGTACGGCATCAACGAGCTCAACGAGCCGCTGATGGTCGGCACCGGCATGTACGACCCCTCCGGCGACGAACCCACCTCCAGCTATGGCCTGATCGCCCGCTCCGTCGAGTACAGCGAGGACCGCAGCTGGGTGGTGTTCAATCTGCGCCCCGAGGCGCACTTCCACGACGGCGTGCCGATCACCGCCGCCGACGTCGCCTTCAGCTACCGTACCCTGCTCAAGGACGGCCACCCGATCTACCGCACCAACCTGCAGGAAGTGGCCCGGGTCGACATCCTCGGCCCGCTGCGCATCCGCTTCGTGTTCAAGCGCGCCGGCAACCCGCTGCTGATCCTGCGCCTGGGCGAGATGCCGGTGCTGCCCAAGCACTACTGGGAAAAGCGCGACTTCAAGGCCACCACCTTCGAGCCGCCGCTGGGCAGCGGCCCCTACCGCATCAGCGAGGTGCAACCGGGTCGGCGCCTGGTGTTCGAACGGGTAAAGGACTACTGGGGCAAGGACCTGGCCGTGAACCGCGGCAAGTACAACTTCAAGCGCGTCGAATACGAGTTCTACCGTGACGCCACCGTGGCCTTCGAAGCGTTCAAGGCAGGTGAGTTCGACATCTATATCGAGCACCAGGCGAAGAACTGGGCCAACGGCTACACCTTCCCCGCCGTGCGCCGGGGCGAGGTGATCAAGGCGCAGATCCCTCACAAGATCCCCACGCAGACCCAAGGCCTGTTCATGAACAGCCGCCGTGCCGCGTTCAGCGACCCACGGGTGCGCCAGGCGCTGGGCCTGATGCTCGACTTCGAATGGACCAACCGCGCCCTGTTCAACGGCGCCTACCGGCGCGCCACCAGCTACTACCCCAACAGCGATTTCACCGCCACAGGCCTGCCCACCGGCAAGGAATGGCTGCTGCTCAAGCCGTTCCGCGACCAGTTGCCCGAAAAGCTGTTCACCCAGCCCCATCAGGTCAGCCACACCGACGGCAGCGGCATCAGCCGCGCGGCCCTGCGCCAGGCCCTCGACCTGTTCGCCCAGGCCGGCTGGAAGCTCAACGGCCAGCGCCTGGTGAACGGCAAAGGCCAGCCGTTCCGTATGGAACTGCTGCTGGTAAACCCGAACCTCGAACGCATCCTGCAACCTTATGTCGAAAATTTGGCCAGCATCGGCATCGATGCGCGCTTGCGCACCGTCGACCGCGCCCAGTACAAACAACGGCTCGACCAGTTCGATTTCGACATGATCCTGATGACCCTGAACCAGACCCTGAGCCCGGGCCTCGAACAGTGGCTGTATTTCCATTCGAGCCAGGCCGCCACCAAGGGCAGCAAGAACTATGCTGGCGTGAAGGACCCGGTGGTCGACCACCTGCTCGACACCCTGCTCGCCGCCCGCAGCCGCGATGACCAGATCGCCGCCGCGCGCGCCCTGGACCGCGTGCTCTCATGGCAGTACTACATGATCCCCAACTGGTACCTCGACAATCACCGCCTGGCCTACCGCAACCGGTTCGCCTTCGTCACCACGCCGCCCTACACCCTCGGGCTGAACAGCTGGTGGATCAAGAAGACTTCGGAGAAAGCCAAATGACGCCGACCCTGCGCCGCCTGGCCGCCAGCCTGCTGCTGGCCTGCCTCACGCTCCCGGCCGTGGCCGCCCCGCAACACGCCCTGACCCTGTATGGCGAGGCGCCGAAATACCCGGCCACCTTCAAGCACTTCGAATACGTCAACCCCGACGCGCCCAAGGGCGGCACCTTCCGCCAGTCCAGCTTCGGCGGTTTCGACAGCCTCAACCCGTTCATCAACAAGGGCGTGCCCGCCGACAACGTCGGCAGCATCTACGACACGCTGATGCGCCAGAGCCTGGACGAGCCCTTCACCGAGTACGGCCTGGTGGCCGGCAAGATCGAAAAGGCCCCCGACAACAGCTGGGTGCGCTTCTACCTGCGCCCCGAGGCGCGTTTCCACGACGGCCAGCCGATGCGCGCCGAAGACGTGGTGTTCACCTTCAACGCCCTGATCAAGGACGGTGCGCCGCTGTACCGCCAGTACTATGCCGACGTCGCCGAAGTGGTCGCCGAAGACCCGCTGAAGGTGCTGTTCAAGTTCAAGCACAGCAACAACCGCGAGCTGCCGCTGATCCTTGGCCAGCTGCCGGTGCTGCCCAAGCACTGGTATGCAAACCGCGACTTCAACCGCGGCAACCTGGAAATCCCGCTGGGCAGTGGCCCGTACAAGGTCGCCGACGTGAAGGCCGGCCGCTCGATCCGCTACGAGCGGGTCAAGGACTACTGGGCCAAGGACCTGCCGATCAACCGCGGCTTCTACAACTTCGACGTAATGACCTTCGACTCCTACCGCGATAACACCGTCGCCCTCGAAGCCCTCAAGGCCGGCCAGTTCGACTACGCCCTGGAAGTCAGCGCGAAGAACTGGGCCACCGCCTACGACGTGCCCGCCGTGCGCGACGGCCGGCTGATCAAGGAAGAGATCCCCAACGGCAACCCGGTGGGCATGCAGGGCTTCATCTTCAACCTGCGCAAGCCGATGTTCCAGGACATCCGCGTGCGCCACGCCATCAGCCTGCTGCTGGACTTCGAGTGGACCAACAAGCAGCTGTTCAACGGCGCCTACACCCGCACCGGCAGCTACTTCGAGAACTCCGAGATGGCCGCCAGCGGCCTGCCCTCGCCCGCCGAGCTGAAGATCCTCGAACCGCTGCGCGGCAAGGTGCCCGACGAGGTGTTCAACGGCGCCTTCCGCAACCCCGTCACCGACGGCAGCGGCATGATCCGCGACCAGCAGCGCCAGGCCTACAAGCTGCTGCAGGACGCCGGCTGGAAGATCGTCGACGACAAGATGGTCGACAAGGACGGCAAGCCGCTGAGCATCGAGTTCCTGCTGACCCAGACCCAGTTCGAGCGCGTGCTGCTGCCATTCAAGCGCAACCTTGCGGACCTGGGCATCAACCTCGAGATCCGCCGCGTGGACGTGTCGCAGTACATCACCCGCCTGCGTTCGCGGGACTACGACATGATCGTCGGCGGCTTCGCGCAATCGAACTCGCCCGGCAACGAGCAGCGCGAATACTGGAACAGCGCCGCCGCCGACAACCCCGGCAGCCGCAACTTCATCGGCCTGCGCGACCCCGCCATCGACCAACTGGTGGAAGAGTTGATCAACGCCGATTCGCGCCAGAGCCTGGTCGACCACTGCCGCGCCCTGGACCGGGTGCTGCTGTGGGGCTACTACGTGATCCCCAACTGGCACATCAAGACCTCCCGCGTGGCCTACTGGAACCACATCGGCCACCCCGCCGTGTCGCCCAAGTACGACATCGGCATCGACACCTGGTGGATCAAGCCCGACGTCACGCCTGCCGTGAGCGAAGCCCCCGTCGTGGAAGAGGCCCACTGACATGCTGGCCTATATCCTGCGGCGCCTGCTGCTGATCATCCCGACCTTGTTCGGCATCCTCATCATCAACTTCATCATCGTCCAGGCCGCCCCCGGCGGCCCGGTCGAGCAGATGATCGCCAAGCTCGAAGGCTTCGACGGTGCCACCAGCCGCATCGCCGGCGGCGGCGCCGAAGTCTCGGTGGCCGGCTCCAACTACCGCGGCGCGCAAGGCCTGGACCCGGCGCTGATTGCCGAGATCGAGCGCATGTACGGCTTCGACAAGTCCGCGCCCGAGCGGCTGTGGATCATGGTCAAGAACTACGCCCAGCTGGACTTCGGCAACAGCTTCTTCCGCGATGCCAAGGTCATCGACCTGATCGCCGAGAAGATGCCCGTGTCCATTTCGCTCGGGCTATGGAGCACGCTGATCATGTACCTGGTGTCGATCCCCCTGGGGATCGCCAAGGCCGTGCGCCACGGCAGCCATTTCGACGTGTGGACCAGCTCGGCGATCATCGTCGGCTACGCCATCCCCGCGTTCCTGTTCGCCATCCTGCTGATCGTGCTGTTCGCCGGCGGCAGCTACTTCGACTGGTTCCCGTTGCGCGGGCTGACCTCCAACAACTTCGACGAGCTGTCCACCACCGGCAAGGTGCTCGACTACTTCTGGCACCTGGTGCTGCCGATCACCGCGCTGGTGATCGGCAACTTCGCCACCATGACCCTGCTGACCAAGAACAGCTTCCTCGACGAGATCAACAAGCAGTACGTGGTCACCGCCAAGGCCAAGGGCCTGAGCCGTTCGCGGGTGCTGTACGGCCACGTGTTCCGCAACGCCATGCTGCTGGTGATCGCCGGCTTCCCTTCGGCGTTCATCGGCATCTTCTTCACCGGCTCCTTGCTGATCGAGGTGATCTTCAGCCTCGACGGCCTGGGCCTGATGAGTTTCGAAGCGGCGATCAACCGCGACTACCCGGTGGTGTTCGGCACCTTGTTCATCTTCACCCTGCTCGGTCTTGTGGTGAAGCTGATCGGCGACCTCACCTACACCCTGGTCGATCCACGCATCGACTTCGCCAGCCGGGAGCACTGACATGGCCCTCTCTCCCCTCAATCGCCGGCGCTTCGAGCGCTTCAAGGCCAACCGCCGCGGCTGGTGGTCGCTGTGGATCTTCCTGGTGCTGTTCGTGCTGAGCCTGGGCGCCGAGTTCATTGCCAACGACAAGCCGATTGCCGTGCGCTACGACGGCGAATGGTACTTCCCCGCCTTCAAGCGCTACCCGGAGACCACCTTCGGCGGCGAGTTCCCGCTGGAGGCCAACTACAAGAGCCCGTACATCCGCGAGCTACTTGAGAAGAAAGACGCCTTCGTGCTGTGGGCGCCGATCCCCTACAGCTACCAGAGCATCAACTACGACCTGAAGGTACCAGCCCCCGCGCCGCCCTCCACCGACAACCTGCTGGGCACCGACGACCAGGGCCGCGACGTGCTGGCCCGGGTGATCTATGGCTTCCGTATCTCGGTGCTGTTCGCCCTGACGCTGACCATCGCCAGCTCCATCGTCGGCGTGATCGCCGGCGCCTTGCAGGGCTTCTACGGCGGCTGGGTCGACCTGGCCGGCCAGCGCTTCCTGGAGATCTGGTCCGGCCTGCCGGTGCTGTACCTGCTGATCATCCTTGCCAGCTTCGTGCAGCCCAACTTCTGGTGGTTGCTGGGCATCATGCTGCTGTTCTCATGGATGAGCCTGGTGGACGTGGTGCGCGCCGAGTTCCTCCGTGGGCGCAACCTCGAATACGTGCGCGCCGCCCGCGCGCTGGGCATGCGCAACGGCCCGATCATGTTCCGGCATATCCTGCCCAACGCCATGATCTCGACCATGACCTTCATGCCGTTCATCCTCACCGGCGCCATCGGCACCCTCACCGCCCTGGACTTCTTAGGCTTCGGCCTGCCTGCCGGCTCGCCGTCGCTGGGCGAGTTGGTGGCCCAGGGCAAGTCCAACCTGCAAGCCCCGTGGCTGGGCATCAGCGCCTTCGCCGTGCTGGCGGTGATGCTGAGCCTGCTGGTATTCATCGGCGAATCCGCCCGCGACGCCTTCGACCCGAGGAAATGACATGAGCCAAGACACCCTGATCGAAGTCCGCGACCTGGCGGTGGAGTTCGTCACTGGCGAGCAGGTCAACCGCGTGGTCGACGGCATCAGCTTCGACATCCGCAAGGGCGAGACCCTGGCCCTGGTTGGCGAAAGCGGCTCGGGCAAGTCGGTGACCGCGCATTCGATCTTGCGCCTGCTGCCCTACCCGCTGGCCCGGCATCCGAGCGGCACCATCCAGTACGGCGGCAAGGACCTGCTGCACCTGGGCGAGAAGCCCATGCAGCGGATTCGCGGCAACCGCATTGCGATGATCTTCCAGGAGCCGATGACCTCGCTGAACCCGCTGCACAGCATCGAGAAGCAGATCAACGAGATCCTGTTGCTGCACAAGGGGCTGACCGGCAAGGCCGCCACGGCGCGCACGCTGGAGCTGCTGGAGCTGGTGGGTATTCCCGAGCCGAAGAAGCGCCTGAAAGCCCTGCCCCATGAGCTGTCCGGTGGCCAGCGCCAGCGGGTGATGATTGCCATGGCCCTGGCCAACGAGCCCGAACTGCTGATCGCCGACGAGCCCACCACGGCGCTCGACGTGACCGTGCAGTTGAAGATTCTCGACCTGCTCAAGGAGCTGCAGGCACGCCTCGGCATGGCCCTGCTGCTGATCAGCCACGACCTCAACCTGGTGCGCCGTATCGCCCACCGCGTGTGCGTGATGCAGTGCGGCAAGATCGTCGAGCAGGCCGATTGCGCCACGCTGTTCAGCAAGCCGCAGCATCCGTATACGCAGATGCTGATCAATGCCGAGCCCAGCGGCGCGCCTGCCGCGAATGCCGAAGGGGCGCCGTTGCTGGAGGTCAAGGATCTGAAGGTGTGGTTCCCGATCAAGAAGGGGCTGCTGCGCCGGACCATGGACCATGTGAAGGCCGTGGATGGGGTGAACTTCAGCCTGCCCCAGGGGCAGACGCTGGGGATCGTTGGCGAGAGTGGGTCGGGCAAGTCCACCTTGGGGTTGGCCATCTTGCGGTTGATTTCCAGCCAGGGTGGCATTCGCTTCCATGGGCAGAATCTTGAGGGGCTGAACCAGAAGGCCGTGCGGCCGCTGCGGCGGGAAATGCAGGTAGTGTTTCAGGATCCCTTTGGCAGCCTGAGCCCGCGCATGTGCGTGGCGGATATCGTTGGCGAGGGGTTACGGATTCACAAGATCGGCACGCCGGCTGAGCAGGAAGCGGCGATTATTGCAGCGTTGGAGGAAGTGGGGCTGGATCCTCGGACGCGGCATCGGTATCCCCATGAGTTTTCTGGGGGGCAGCGGCAGCGGATTGCGATTGCTCGGGCATTGGTGTTGAAGCCTGCTTTGATTTTGCTGGATGAGCCGACCTCGGCGCTGGATCGGACGGTGCAGCGACAGGTGGTTGAGCTTTTGCGGAATTTGCAGGTTAAGTACAACCTGACTTATCTGTTTATCAGTCATGACCTGGCGGTGGTCAAGGCGTTGAGTCATCAGTTGATGGTGATCAAGCATGGGCAGGTGGTGGAACAGGGGGATGCGGGGGCTATATTTCATGAGCCGAAGCATGGGTATACGAGGCAGTTGTTGGCAGCAGCCTTTTTAGATACCACACCTATCACCTAAACTACATAATCAGATAGCAATAAAACTATGGAAACACTGAAAGCCACCCAAAAATCACCCCACACCAAGGATCGAAACCGATAGAGTTCTTCTGCCTATTCATTACTCCACCAAGAACCAAGGTAAAATTTATGGCGATAGGGAAATGTTTGCTAACTGGCGCCACAGGAACTTTTGTAAAATCCCATCTCACTCCACAGGCCTTTACAGCCCCGACCACTCCGGGGGGCTTATTCATAACAGCAGGAGAGCGCACCCGCCCAATTCGTACATTTACGAGCTGGTACGATAAAAAGATAGTCACCCGAAAGGGTGAAGATATTTTAGCAGACCTGGATAGCTACGCAGTAAACACCTTACGAAATAAAAAATTAGTCTGGAGCGGCTGGCATAAAGAAGACCATCTCGACCAGCACTTGCACGACATGTTCAGCGACACCCACGGAATAAGAAAAATCACTTTCGAAGACGCAAATAAAATTCGACTATTTTTCTTATCTCTTCTCTGGAGGTGGGGAGTTTCAACGCTTCCAGCAGCACGAGAGGTTAAACTATCAATAGATCAACTGCATCAGTTGCGCGATATGATCCTTACGTCAAATGCTGGTGACCCAGGCTATTTCCCTATCACACTGGTTCAAATTTCAACTCGCGGCGAGACGCAAAATATGTCTCCCATCCTGACTGAAAAACAAATATATCACCACCAGTCAGATACAGACAAATCAGTCCCCTTCTATAGATTTTACTTTGACGGATTAATCGCACACTTCGATATGCCATCGGACGTTTCCGGGCTCGGCGACCTTGTGTTAGGGGCAGGAAAAGATCTTGTTTTCCCTACCGTGGCATACGAAGCTTCTTTTCAGTCCCAGAACCTCACATACCTAAAACAAGATGTAGAGCATGAATTCCCTGACACCCTACGCAAACTACTAAAGGCTTCTACTAAAACCTAGCTAATCTAGCTACTAGCAAAGATTTCATAGAAACCCGGCAATCCAAGGCCTCAATTCATAACGAATCATCAAATCTGAAATTCACTTCGCCCTCCAGCAAGACCTAGGGACGAGAAAAATTCAGATTTAGCCTATTTCTTGTAGTCCATTTCCCAAAGATACTCCGACCTCCTATTTCCCGTTGCGATCGCTCCGCCAGCGCTCTAGTCTCGGCAGGTCGCTGCATATCAGCGATCGGCTTTGACAGGCCGCGACGCGACACCTGCACTGCTTGCCCTCTATGGCGGCTGTGCATGGGGCACGCTTGCGTGCGCCGGTTTTTGTGTCCGCCGGTCTGTCAACCTATGCATAGCTGCCACCTTCCTGTTTGACAGCAGTCCGGTAGCGGCCCCATCAAAGGGCACAAAACCATGCTGAAGATAGTTCCCGATCCACCCCACAACCACCACTCCCTCGAAGACACCATCATCCAGGCCACGGAGTACGCCCTGTGCGCGCAGACCGTGGCGCATCAGGCTGTTCTGCTGCATCCCAAGTCGCCCGTGTCGATCCTGGTCATGGCCGCGATGCATAAAATGGAGGCGCTGCGAGTGCTGCTCGAGTCGGCGTTGATTCAGGTGCAGATGCCGCAGGTGGAGCCTCGGACGTTGCATTAAGGCGTTAGCCATAGGTTGCCTGGGCTGGCCTCATCGCCGGCAAGCCGGCTCCCACAGGGGATCGGCGTGGCTGCGCGGCAGATGCTGTGTAGCTGATTGCTGGACTACCTGCTTGCCCAGGCACCGATCATTTCAGGGAGATTGAGCCATGAGCACAGACGACACCACGCCCCACACCACGGTGGGCAAGACCAAGTTCTACCAGGGTGAAGGGCATACCGACCCGCTGTTCTGCATCGAGCCCGGCATCTCTTGCCAGCACGCACGGGAACAGGCTTCGGAGTTGATGGGCTGCGTGTGCGACCTGACCATCACCGGGATCATGGAGGACAAGCCTCAACGGCAGAAGCGCCACCCCATGGCTGTTTGGGAAAGCACTGACACACCGAGTCACGCTATCGGGCAGCTGCACAGTTTGCCCTGCCACTATAATCAGTTTTCTTGTTCGGCCCGGCACAGTAAAAACAATGGAACTCCCCCATGAAAGGAAACCCCTTAAGCCGATTGGTGTACATAGCTATCTTGGTTCTCCTCGCAGTAGGTGCACTTTTCACTGCACACAAATACCCAGCATTGCATGACACTGACGTCAACACCTTGGGCTTCCTGGGATTCTGGTTAACGCTGTACGGCTTGATTGTTGCCATATGCGAAATTGTACGCAATGGCTCAGTGGCTCATCAAATGGCTCGCGTTGCCGAGGCTTCACACAATAGGCTCAAGCGTCAAATGGAACATCATGAAGTCCAAGCCTGCATTGAAATAATAAATTCCGCACTGAGCGACCTGTATAACAAGAAAGCCGTTTCGGTCATTTTTATCACCCGGATCAAACAAGGCTACATCTCGTCATTCTCAAAAGCCGGGATACCTGATCGTTACCGAGAAAATCTGAACATCCTGAATAGCTACGAGCATCTGGTGCAATCCCGAGTGCTCAAGACCAAAACCAATCCCAACTATGCGGGAAGCCAGTATCCCAAACCCAACCCCGGGGCGCCCGACAATCCCTATAGACTGACCATAGACACACTGAAACGAATGCAAGATGACCTGCTGATGCATTCGGCTTCAAAAAATGAATACATAGGTGACCCTGCATGATTCCATCTCACTTCGAACGTTTTATGCAATTCGTCCTGACCCACACTCAAAATGGCGACTTGCAATGGGGCATTGGCGAGGGTGGTAGCTTCGTTGCTTCTCACGAAGAAATCACCTTGATCATCTCCTCTGATTACGACCCAGACCGCGATATCAACACATTTTGGTTCCGTCTGAATGGCAGTACACGCTCTACGCCATTTTCAGTCTCTGAAAAGGAACAGGGATATGGGCTTATGAAGAGTATTTTTGAAGAAGTCACTGCAAACGCGAACGATGTCAAAAGCGATATGGAGAAGTTCATGGCCGGGTTCAGTCGTGGAGCTTGAGGCATAGCTCGCCATGCCTCGTTTTATTTCGATCTCAGTTGATCGCGGGGCAAGCCCGCTCACACCAGATACCTGACCTGGACACCCTGCGCTTTCAGGTCTCAACCTCCATCAACCCCGGCGTGGGCTTGCTGAACCCTGCCGTCAGCCACATCAGGTACAACCCGCCACACACCAGCCAAGCCACCCCGGCCAGTATCACCACCGTGCTCAACAGCGACAGCAGATACAGGTTCACCCCAATCGCCAGCAGCGGAAACACCACGAACCCCACCCCACTCAACCGCTGCTTGCGCCGCTCACGCAGGTAGTACGCAATTACGCAGACATTCACCGCGGCAAACGCCAGGAACGCGCCGAAGTTGATCAGCGAAGCGGCCGAGCTCACATCCGCGCCGATCCCGATCAATCCCAGCCCGGCAATCAGCAGCAGGTTGAACACCGGCGTGCGCGCCCTGCCCTGCAGCTTGGCGAAATAACGCGGCGGCAGCACGCCTTCGCGGCCCATGAAGTACAGCAAGCGGCTGGCGCTGACCTGCACCGCCAGGCACGAGGCGAAGCCGGCGACGATGCCGCCGAGGTTGACGAAGTCGGCGAAGAACTGCCCACCCACCTCGATCGACAGCGCGTAGGTCGCGGTCTGCGGGTCGGCGAACTGGCCGCCGGGGTGGCTCAGTTGCATCAGGTAGGCCACCGCCGTGAACAGCAGCCCGCCCACGCTGATCACCAGCAGCACCGCCCGGGGGATGTCGCGCTTGGGCTGCTCGGCCTCCTCGGCCAGGGTGGTCACGGCGTCGAACCCGAGGAACGAATAGGCGGCGATGGCGGCGGCGGCGGTGAGGCCGGTCAAGGTGCTGTGTTCGTTCCATACGGGGTGGGTGAAGCCGACCTGGGGCTGGCCGGCCACATAGCGCAGGCAGTAGCCAATGAACAGCAGCACCAGGGCCACGCTGAAGACCGTGAGCACTTTGTTCAAACGGTCGGTCAGGGTCATGCCGCTGACGGTCACCGCCGTGGTCAGGCCGATGTTGATCAGCAGCCAGCCCCAGGTGGGCACCTGCGGGAACTGGGCGTTGAGGAACACCGACTGCAGCAGCCAGGCGACCATGGGCATGAACAGGTAGGCCAGCAGCACCGCCCAGCCGACCACGAAGCCGCAGCCGGGGCCGAGCAGGCGCTTGGCGTAGTAGTAGGCCGAGCCGGACACCGGGAACAGGCGTGACAGCTTGGCGTAGCTCAGGGCCGACAGCAGCATGGCGCCGGTGGCCAGCAGGAAGGCGCTGGGGGCGATGCCGTCGCTGCGTTCGGAGATCACGCCGAAGATCACCATGGCCAGGCTCGGGCACATGTAGGCCAGGCCGAAGACGGTCAGGGAAGTCAGGGAGAGTTTTGCGGGGGTGGCGTCAGGCATGGGTGGCCTCCTGGCGCGCAGGGGCGATGCCACGGGCCGGGCCGTGAGCGAAATGAGCCATGGGTCATCCTCTTGTGATTGTTCTAGGAAATTGCCAAGCCGGTCTGCAGCACGCTAAGCAGGTGCAGCAGGTGCAGGTGCAGGAAATACAGCGTGGGAGCGGGCTTGCCCCGCGATGCAGGTGGTGGATGGCACCGGCCTTGCCGGTGATCGCGGGGCAAGCCCGCTCCCACGCTACGACCGCGAAGTCCGCTCCCACGCTGCGACCACGAAGCCCGCTCTCACGCGGCTTCCAGGTGGTAACGCGCAAGGAAGCTGCCAGCCCAGTATGCGGATCCCCGTGCGGATTCCTATAACGTCGAAGGATTAACCTGGGGGTAATGGCGCGGGGGAATCACGGCGCCGGTTGCAGGCTGGCGAGGTCTTCACCGGCCAGGAACAGCAGCGAAAAAAGCTCGCTCTGGGAGTTCACGTCCAGCTTGCGGTACACGTTGCGTCGATGGACCTTCACCGTCTCGGCCGACAGCTTGAGCTTGATGGCCGTCTCCTTGTTCGAATGCCCCGACAGGATCAGCCGCACCACGTCCAGCTCCCGCGCCGTCAGCACCGACTCCAGCTGCCGTCGTGCTTCGTCACGCCCCTGGGCCAGGCCCAGCGCGGGCTTGGCCGGAGCGCGCTCGGGCAGTTGCTCGAAGTGCAAGCGCTGGCGCAGCAGGCCGATCAGCCAGGGGCGTACCAGCTCCAGCTGGGCGATGGCCTGGGCGTCGAAACGTGAGCGCCCGCCCAGCGACAGGCACAGCGTGCGCCCATCGCCCAGGGCCAGGTTGAACTGCACCTCGTCGGCGACTACGTTGTGGGTGAAGTACAGGCGGTAGTAGTCGGTCTGCTGGAACTGCTCCGGGGCCACGTCGGCCAGGCGCACCAGGCCGGTCAGCGGCCGCTCGCGGCTGCTGATGTAGAACGGGTCGAGCAGGTACAGGCCGTTGGCGTACACGCTCACCAGCGGGTCGATGCCCTCGCGCTCGTAAGGGCTCTGGTCGAAGATCAACGGCTTGTCGTGGCTGAACAGCAGCGCTACCCAGGTATCCACCTCGACGAAGTCGCCGAGCAGCGTGGCCAGTGTGCGCCAGAAGCTCGGCCGGTCGAGGTGCTCGATGCATTGGCCCACACCCTGGTGCCACGAAAGATCCTGCAGGCTCAAGCTCATGCCCTACCCCCGGGTTAACCCGTCGAAGTGATTGTTTTGCCAGTGATTGTTTTCATACTTGCACCACCCTTCGCAAATGTCACTCGCCCGCGGAAGGGTCGGGCCCAGCGAGACGGATTGCCCATGAAGATCGAAGTGATACAGACGACAACCCGCGACGGCGACACCGCCCACAACCTGCGCGGCATCCTCGAGGCCCTGGCCCAGTGCGCGCCGGACACCGATATCCTGCTGTTCCCCGAGTCGCACCTGACCGGTTTCCTCACCGCGGACGATGTCGGCATGCTGTCCGAAGCCATCGACGGCGATGCCGTGCAGGCAGTGGTCGCGGCGGCGCGCCGGCACAATGTCGCGGTGGTGCTGGGGCTGTACGAGAACGACGGCGGCACGTTCTACAACACCACCTTGTTCATCGCCCCTGAAGGCATCCTGCTCACCTACCGCAAGACCCACCTGTGGTTGCCGGAGCACGGCATCGTGGTACCTGGCGACCGTTTCGCCACCGTCGAATGGCGCGGCGTGCGCCTGGGCCTGTTGATCTGCTACGACAGCGAATTCCCCGAGACGGCACGGGCACTGAAGGCCCTGGGCGCGCAGTTGATGCTGATCACCGATGGCCTGGCCGAACCGGAGGATCATGTGCACCGGGTGTCGGTGATGGCCCGGGCGATGGAGAACCAGGTGTTCGCCGTGGTCGCCAACCGCGTGGGCGATGGGCCGGATGGTTGCGTGTTCGTGGGGGCGAGCCTGGCGGTGGACCCGTATGGCCGGACGTTGTTCGAGGCCGGGCGTGGCGAGTCGCGGCATAGCGTGACCCTGGACCTGTCGCTGATCGGCAAGGCCCGTGCCTTCCATGACTACAGCGCCAACCAGCGTATCCAGTTGCCAGGGGAACGGATTAAGCATGCCAGTGGCGTATGGGAGCTGGTTATCGATTAAAGGCAAACACTACAGGAACAGAGGATTTCGGATAAAGCTGCCGTAGCCAGAATGAGGCTATCGGCAGCACAGGCACCCACTGACCCGCGGCTGATCAGGATCGTTTCCGAGAAACGAGACCATCACCTCCATCCCCGCTCGCGGAGGCGTGACCGCACAACACCAATCGGAAGCCACCGCCAGCCAGCAACAGCTCTTATCGTCAAACCTGTCCTCAGGATCCCAGGGAAATTTGACCTGAATCCGGGCAAGGCGCCGATCACACCGGCTCTCGTCATCCTCCACGGCAATGACCACGGCGGTCTGGTTCTCCACCACCCGTGGTTTGGCATGAACCAGGGGCGGGCGATACAGCACGCCCCACGGCAGCACCGCCTGACCATCGGCAAACACCAGCACATGGCCTTGGGCACTGTGCTGGAAGTGAAAACGGATGCCCTCCTCTTCACACAAGCGCTGGACGAAGTGCAGATCCGTTTCGCCATATTGGGTGCAATAGTCGCGCTCGGGGTAGCTCGCACTCAGCTCGAAGCGATAGGCGTCTCCCACGATCCCATGCTCTTCCAATATCAAGGCGACGATCCTGGGCACCGAGAACTGTTGAAAGATCCGCTGGTTGATGCGGTGACGCAGGTAGGACAAATGCGGCACCAGGGTCAACCTGTAACGCGCCGAACACGGGGCCTGCCCCATCGGTGCGATGTGGTAGATCCGCCCATGGATGCCATTGCCGTTCATGTCGAAGCTGAAGAACGCCTCGTGGTCGAGGAAGCGTTCAAGGTTCAGGTCAGGCCATTCGCTGGCCAGTTCCACGTTGAAAAAGAAAGGCCTGTTGGCCACCGCTTCCCCGGTGTAGCCGAGCACCTGGAAATCGTGCTCCACACCTTCGATCGTCAAGTTCAAGTGTGTCTTATGGGCTGGGCTGAACATCCGCTGTTCTCCTCCGGCTCAAGATGAAATCAGGTGCGCAAGACCATCGCCCGCCTCGGCTGGGCAGCCGGATACCGCGAGACGATGGTGTTCGCTGGTGCTTGAAGCAATCGGCCGCAGGCAACCTTGGTCAACGCGCTGTCCGGGACTCCCTTGCACCGGGCAGCGGGCGACACGTCAATTCAGGTCAAACGCCACTCTTCACCTTGGTCCAGACCCGTGTGCGGATCCGCTCCAGTTTCAACGGCAGCGGCTCGAGCGGGATCAACGTGGCAACCGTCTTCTTGTCGGGGTAGATCCACGGGTTGTCCCGCAGCGCCTGTTCGACGAACTGGGTGGCGTCCTTGTTGGCGTTGGGGTACAGGGTGTGGTTCGAGGTCTTGGCGATCACTTCCGGGCGCATCATGTAGTTGATGAACGCCATGCCGGCCTTGGGATGAGGCGCATCCTTGAGCAGCACCAGGTTTTCCGACCACACCAGCGCGCCTTCGCGCGGCAGGCTGTAGTTGATCCTGCGCCCGGTGTTGTTCTTCTCGTTGAGGGCCTGCGCGGCCAGGGCGCCGTTGGCCCAGCCGACCACCGCGCAGATATTGCCGTCGGCCATGTCGGTGTCGATGCGCGACGAGTCGAAATACAGCACGTACGGGCGGATCTTCATCAGCAGGTCTTGCGCCTTCTGGTAATCCGCCGGGTTGCTGCTGTTGCTGGGCAGGCCCAGGTAGTTCAGGGCAATCGAGATGATCTCGCTGGGCGAGTCGAGCATCGCCACGCCGCAGGATTTGAGCTTGCTGATGTTCTCTTCCTTGAAGATCAGGTCCCAGCTGTCCACCGGCGCCTGGTCGCCCAACGCGGCCTTGACCTTGTCGATGTCATAGCCGATACCGGTGGTGCCCCACAGGTAGGGCACCGCGTAGCGATTACCGGGGTCGTTGACCGCCAGCTGAGCAAGGATATCGGGGTCGATATGCGACAGGTTGCCCAGTTGCGCGCGGTCCAGCGGCTGCAGCACGCCCGCCGCGATCAGGCTGGGCAGCACGTTGGAGGTCGCCACCACCACGTCATACCCGGTGCGCCCGGCCATGACCTTGCTCTGCATGATGTCGGCGCTGTCGAACGCGTCCATGTGCACGCGGGTGCCGGTTTCCTGCTCGAACGCCTTGGGCGTCTCCGGCGCGAGCAGCCCGAACCAGTTGTACAGGTGCATCCCAGGCTCGGCGGCCAGCACCGAGGTGCTGATCCCCGCGCAGAGCAGCGAGGCCGAAAAAAGGGTTCGCAAACGTGACCTTCTCATGCAACATCCTTATCGAATCGATGTATCTTCACGGCCATCCTAGGCCCAGTGAGCGACTATACCGGGCAGGACCGGATAGTAAATACCTCGGAATACTTACCTCTGACCCGCGAATGCCTAACCCAAAAGGGGTAGATAATGCCGTTCGACCTGCAAAGCCTGGCCTGGCACCGATCGATCGGCAAGCTGATCATGCAGCTGGACCGTCCGGCGTTCTGGAGTTCGCTGGTTCGGGTGTTGAACGAGTACGTGCAGATCGACAACTGGGTGGTGCTGATCTTCGCCAGCCAGCAAGTGGAAGTGGTGAGCCTGCCCGAGGTGGCGGATGCCGAAGAGGTCAACGCGTTCATTCATCGTTATGTGAAGGGGCTCTACCTGCTGGACCCGTTCTACATCGCCAACCGGGAAAACCCGCAGAGCGGTTTCTTCCACCTGCTGGATATCGCGCCGGAGTACTTTCTCGAAACCGAGTACTACCATCAGTATTTCGCACACTACATCTCGGCCGATGAGGCGCAGTACAACGTTCAACTCGACGCTGACCGCACGCTGTGCATCTCCATTGGCAGCAAGGCGCGCTTCAGCCAGGAGCAAATCACCATCCTCGACCTCATCAAGCCCTGGGTGACGGCCTTGATGCACCAGCGCATGGCCTTCGAGGTAGACGTCGAGAAGGACCTTGCCGAGACCCCGCCCTGGCAGGAAACACTGACCCAGCTGGGCGCGCAGATCACCACCCGTGAAAGCGATGTGCTCAGGCTACTGCTGAGCGGTTTCTCCAACAAAGAGATTGCCGGGAAGCTTTCACTCTCGGCGGAAACGGTGAAAGTGCACCGCCGGAACATTTACGCCAAGTTGAACATCAAGTCACAGTCGGAATTGTTTGCTCGCTTCTTTGTGCCGAAACCGGATGTTTTCTGTTCAAGCTGAAGTCAGGCTTTCAGACTGGCACTGGTTAGTGTCCCTCGGGTGCTTTGCAGCAACAACAAGGCAAACACCGCACAGCCCAACAAAGGCCATCCCAGAAACACCATGAACCACGGCGACCCTGGAAACCAGCACATGATCGCCAGGTTCGCCACGGTTCCACAGCCCAGCCCCGCCCAGGCCGAGCCGATCCACTCCGGCGCCCGGGTGCTACGCAAAAAATGCCGGTACAGCTTTATCCCCGTGTTCACGCCGAAAAGACCTATGACCACCACGATGGCCAAGCCGACGCGACTCAGCTGATAGTCCCAAGGGTCATTGAACCCGTTATAGATCATCCCCGGGAGCAGGATCACGGCGAACATGGCCCAGTAACCTGTCACCAGTACCACGGGAAGCACCAGGACCAACCCCAGTAGCCGAATGGCCAGTTTTCGGATTAAGGAAGGGGTATCGCTCATATCGACTGTCCTTGTCATTCGAGAATCAACGGCACGCAGCCTCATGGCTGGGCGGCGCACGCTACCACAGCCGGCCTTTGGGCACGAGCGCTTGCTGAACCCTGCGCCGAACACAGGCTGTCGATGACCAGCGCCGCCAGCCCGATGATGCACAGCAAACCGACCCCATAACTCACCGTCCGCCACGGCTGGATACCCGCCAGGTAAGTCACCGTATGCGACACCCTGGCCACGGTGAATACCCCGCTCAGCCATGCCGTCATGACAGCAGGCGCCTCCAGCACGACCGCCAGGCCGCCCAGTGCGAGGAACATCGGGATGTTCTCCAGATCGTTGCGCCAGGCCTGCATGGCCCGCGTGACCTGCGGCAGTTCCACAGGGCAAGCCGAGCGTTTGAACACTGCCGCATCCTCGCTGTTGGTGAAGGCCAGGAAGCGCAGGCGGAAGTAGCCCTGGTAGCAGGAAATCGCCAGCATCTTGAAGCACAGCACCACTACGCAGCAGATAGACCGCCAGGGCGGCGCTCATGCCCCGCGCTTCTGCGCAAAGCCCTTGACCACGATGTACAGCAGCGGCCCCAGGGAGACGAAAATCGCCGTCAGCAACAGATAGGGCAAGACCCCGAGCAACGAGCCGCCTCGCTGGCGCTGGTCGCTGACCATCCACACACAGCCCAGCCCGGCCATCACATACAGGTCGATAACGACTTGAGCTGTATCCGGCCGGGACATCAGGTCTAGGCCAAAGGCGATGAGCGACTGATCCGCAATCATCAGGGCCCAACCGGTGTACAAGGTAAACAGCAGCAACACTGGCAGCGCGATCCATCGTGCGTTCATTGTCCGATTCCTACAGGAGCGATGTTGCCGTCACGGTAGTGATAGAGTCGTCCCCGCCTCAATGACCTCACAGGTCATGGACGCATCAGCCAAGGACAGCCAGAGTCGCAGCATGAGCCCTTCTCCCTTTCACCCCACGCAAACACCTGCCATCACCGATGCCGGAGAACACCTGCGCCGCCTACGCCGCCAGGCCGGGCTCAGCCAGCTCGACCTCGCGCTGTTGGCCGGCCTGTCGCAACGCCACCTGAGCTGCGTGGAAACCGGCCGAGCCAAGGCCAGCCCCAGTACCCTGCATGCCCTCCTCAGCGCGCTGGATGTACCACTCGAGCACTGCAACGAAGTATTCCTCGCGGCAGGTTACGCACCGCGCTACATGGCCTCTGCACCGGACGCCCCAGCCATGAAGATGGTGCATGACGCAGTGGAGCACATCCTGCAGGCCAACAACCCCGCACCGGCCATCGTCATCGCCAGCAACTGGGACATCACTGCGGCCAATGCCAGTGCCGGGTTGCTGTTCGCCATGGCCGGGGTAGCGACAACCAGCACATCGGAACTCAACCTGCTGGACACACTGCTGCGCCCGGGCGGACTGGGAGATCATCTGATCAATGCCGATGAGATACGGGCGATCGCCTGGCAGCGTGCGGCCAGGGAGGCGGTGGGCAATCCTGACCTGGCGCGGCGGCTGCAAGGCTTGCCCGCCCCGCCCACATTGGCAGCAGGCACGCCGCAATCACCTGTGGTGTTGACGCGAGTGCGGACTGCCGAAGGTGAATTGAGGTTTCTGTCCACCTTCACTACCTTCGGCATGCCACAGGACATCACGGTGGCTTCACTGCGCATCGAACACCTGGTGCCGGCCGACGGCACCACGTGGCGAACAATGACGACGGCCTATGATCAATGGCTGGCTCAGCATCACCCACGATAAAACCGATAATGATCGAGCCGCAACATCCGGCCGAACTACAAGGACTCAGGCCTGTGCAGCCTGCCCCGCCACCGCTCCGCCATCCAGCACCATGCCCTCGCGCATCCGCTGCGCATCCCGGCTGAAACACCGCGAGGCCGCCAGCAGGAACACCATGGTCAGCAACAGGGCCACGGGGATCAGGTACATCGCGTCATGCAGCCCCTGGGCCTTGAACGCCTCGCTCATCGCCACCTCGCCCGCCGCCGCCATGGCCGCTCCGGCAAAGTGGTCCGACAGTCCACCGACCACCACCGGCCCCAGGCCACCACCCAGCAGGTACAACCCGGCGAAGAACAGCGCCATGGCCGTAGCCCGCAGGCGCGGCTGCACCACGTCCTGGATGGCGGTGTACACGCAGGTGTAGAAGTTGTACGAGAACAACCAGCCGACACCGAACACCGCCACGAACACCCCCAGTTCGATACGCCCGGCATGTAGCGCCCAGGCGGTGCACAAGGTGGCCGCCAGCATGCTCAGCGCGGCGAACACCAGACGGCCGTTGGCAAAGCGCTGGTGCACCTTGTCGGCCACCCAGCCGCCAAGGGTCAGCCCCACCAGGCCGCTCAGGCCGACGATCATCCCGGTGGCCACCGCGGCGTCGTGCAGCGCCAGCGCGAAGTAGCGCTGCAGCATCGGCACCATGAACGAGTTGCAGGCATACGAGGCGAAGTTGAAGGTCAGCCCCGCCAGCACCAGCCAGGCGAAGGTGGGCACGCTCAACACCCGGCGCAGGGGGCGGTCCAGCGGGGCCTGGGCGGTGGCCACTGTCTCCGCGGCGCCGCGCGCGGGCTCGCGGATCATGAAGATGAACAGCGCCAGCAGCACACCGGGCACGGCGGCGATGAAGAACGGCGCGCGCCAGCTGTCGAAGGCCTGGACCATCGCACCGATGGTGAAGAATGCCAGCAACAGGCCCAGCGGCAGGCCGAGCATGAAGATGCCCATCGCCCGCGCCCGCCGTCCGGCGGGGAACAGGTCGCCGATCAGCGAGTTGGCCGCCGGCGCGTAGCTGGCCTCGCCGATACCTACGCCCATGCGCACCAGCAGGAAGCTCCAGAAACTGCCGACCATGCCGTTGACCGCCGTCAGCCCGCTCCACGCCAGCAGGCCCCAGCCCATCAGCCGGCTGCGCGAGCCGGTGTCGGCGATGCGCGCCAGCGGCAGGCCGGCGATGGCATAGACCAGGGTGAAGGCGGTGCCGATGATGCCGATCTGGAAGTCGCTCAGGTGCCACTCCAGGCGGATCGGCTCGATGACGATGGCGGGGATGGTGCGGTCGAAGAAGTTGAACAGGTTGGCCAGGAACAGCAGGAACAGAATGCGCCAGGCGTTGGACGCTTGGATGGCGGTGGGCATAGTCGGGTCCCTCGTTATCGTTGTTCGGGGTTCCAGCACGCCCTGCGCAAACTAGAGGGAGATGGCAAAGCACGTCTGCCAACATTGATCGCGTTGATAGCGGACGATAGCCAAACCTTTCACTGCGACCACTGCACATCCCTACACTGACGTTCACAGTATGCCGATGGCCTGGTTGCCGTCGCGGGTGCCGTTGAGGGTCAACCGCTCAGAACACCACCGACCGGCGATGCTCGGCCGTCGCCACTACCCGCCCACGCTTTAGCACCGCCAATCGCGCCGGCAGGTCGAGGATCACATCGCTGACGCGCTGGGTATCCACCAGTACTAGATCCGCATCCTTGCCCACGGCCAGGCCATGGTCGCGCAAGCCCAAGGCCCTGGCCGGGTTGGTCGTGAGCATCGACAACACCGTGGCCTGGTCGTCCGCCCCGCCGAGGTGACAGGCGGGGATGGCCAGTTGCGCGATGTTCAGCAGGTCGCCCGTGCCATAAGGGGTGAAGGCGTTGCGAATATTGTTGGTGGCCAGGCACACGTTCACCCCGCCATCGCGCAAGGCTCGCACCGGTGTCAGGGTGCGGCGCACGTTGTGGCTGTCGCCACGGGCGCCCAGGTGCAGGTCGGTGGCCGGCAGGCACATCACGCTGATACCGGCCTCGCGCAGCAGCGCGACGATACGCGCCCGCCGCTCGGACTCGACGGCCGCGAGGCTGGTGAGGTGGCCGACGCACACCCGCCCCTGGTAACCCTCGGCGAGGGTCCGACGGGCCACGTATTCGATGGTCATCTGCTCGGCGTCATCGGCGAAATCCTGATGCAGGTCGATGTCCTTGTCGTAGCGCCTGGCCAGGTCGAAGACGAAGTCAATGTGCTCGTGGGGCGATACGTCGTTGTAGGGAATGCCACCGACCACATCGGCGCCCTTCTCCATCGCCTCGACCATCATCGCCTTCATGCCGGGCAACTTGAGGATGCCTTCCTGGGGAAAGGCGACCACCTGGATATCAATGACATCGCGCAATGTTTCCCGCAGATCCAGCACCACATCCAGGCCCGTGAAACCCTGGGCGGGGTCGAACTCGGCATGGGCACGGACATGGGTGGTGCCGGCCTGCACCAGCGCGCGCAACACCTGGGTCGAACGCTCGCGGATGTCTTCGCGGGTGAGCGTGGGCTTGAGCTCGGCGGTGACGGCGATCGCTTCCTTCAAGGTGCCGGAGCGGTTGGCCTTGCGTTGCATGACGTTGGCTTTTTCCAGGTGCAGGTGGCCTTCGACGAAGCCTGGGATCAGGACATTGCCATTGCCTTGAATTTCCTGGTTTGCCGTTGCGGTGATCATCGGGGCGATTTCAGTGATCTTGCCGTTGTGCACGGCCACATCCATCAAGGGTTTTGCATCGTCGATGCGGACATTTCTGAAGATCAGGTCCATGCCGTCGGTCCTCGTAATCGATCCTTACGGTCGACACCCTGTACTCGCGATGTCGGACAACGCGGAGGATGGCACCGGCTTTGCCGGTGTTCGCGGGGCAAGCCCGCTCCTACAGGGGGCCAATAGCGGCCCGGCCACCCTGAGGCGACCGGGCCATTTCCCTACGAGCGAATCAGAACGGCTTGGTCGGCAGGTACTTGCCATCCAAGGTGATCACGGCGCGGGAACCGCCTTCCGGATCATCGACCTTCTTTACGTCCAGCTTGAAGTTGATGGCGCTGATGATACCGTCGCCGAACTTCTCGTGGACCAGCGCCTTGAGCGTGGTGCCGTACACCTGGAGCATCTCGTAGAAGCGATAGATCGTCGGGTCGGTCGGCACGCCGCCTTCGATACTGCCGCGCAGTGGGATGGTCTGCAGAAGTGCGATGCCGTCGGCGTCCAGACCGAGCTTGTCACCCACCACCTGGGCAGCGCTGGCCGGCAGCGGGTGCTGGCCCAGCAGCGCGGCGGTGACGAAAGCTTCGGACAGGCCGGTGCCGTCGGTGATCTGGGCGAACGACAGGTCCTTGCGGGCCTTGGCCAGTAGGATGACCTCGCTCAGGGCAAGACGGGCGTTCTGGCTGATTTGCGACTGGATCATGGGAGTATCTCCTTGGGTTGAAAAAGGTTCAGGCAACGTGTCGGGAAGCGTGGGAAACAGCGCGGACTCCTGGGTTGTCCGCCAGGGATACGAACTGGCCGGTGCGCCCGTCGAAGGCGTCGATACGACCGCTCTCGATGTCGTAGATCCAGCCATGCAGGGCCACGCGGCCCTCTTCCAGGGCCAGGCGCACCGAGGGGTGGGTCTGGATGTTGGCCAACTGGGCGATCACGTTCTCGCGCACCATGGCCTCGACCTTGGCGTGAGGGGTTTGATGCGGGCGGGCTTCGTTGACCACACGGGCGGAGTCGGCGTAGCGCAACCAGCCGGCCACGGCGGGCATGTGGTCCAGGCACTTGCAGGTGGCGATGGCGGTCATGGCACCGCAGTCGGAGTGGCCGCAGATGACGATATCGGCCACTTGCAGGGCGGCGACTGCATATTCAACCGAGGCCGACACCCCGCCGGGTTCAGGGCCATAAGACGGCACGATGTTGCCGGCGTTGCGGATGACGAACAGGTCGCCGGGTTCGCGCTGGGTGACCAGTTCGGGCACCAGGCGGCTGTCGGAGCAGGAGATGAACAGCGCCCGTGGGCTTTGCTGGGTGGCCAGGTCCTTGAACAGCTTGACCCGCTCGGGGAAGGCGTCGCGCTGGAACTTCAGGAAGCCGTCGATGATGTCTTGCATGGCTGATGCCTCAGTGTCGCGGTGTGTGAGGCAAAGGTTAGGCTTAGCGTTACATAAGGTAAAAGTCTCATTTATGATGCACAGCATCAGATTATCTTATGGGTCGTAAAATGCTCGCCCGGCACATCCAGTACTTTCTCGCGGTCGCACAACACCACAGCTTCACTCGGGCGGCGGCGGCCCTGCACGTCTCCCAGCCCGCGCTTTCGCAGCAGGTCAGGCAACTGGAGGAAAGCCTGGGGGCGCAGTTGTTCGATCGCTCGGGGCGCACGACTCGGCTGACCGATGCCGGCGAGGTCTATCTGCGCTATGCGAAACGGGCGTCGCAGGAACTGCAGGAGGCCAGACGCGCGATCCATGATGTGAGCGACCTCAGCCGCGGCTCATTGCGGGTAGCGGTGACGCCGACCTTTACCAGCTATCTGGTCGGCCCCTTGGTCGAGGCCTTCCACAGCCGGTACCCGAATATCACCCTGAACTTGCGCGAAATCGCCCAGGAGCACATGGAGGAACTGCTGCTGGCGGACGAACTGGATGTCGGTATCGCCTTCGATGAACCCCACGCCCAAGACATCGACACCTACCCATTGCTGGTCGAGACCCTGGCGCTGGTGGTCGGCAGCCAGCACCCATTGGCCCACGCAAGCGCCATCGGGCTACAGGCGCTGAACGACGAGTCGATGATCCTGCTCAGTGCCGAATTCGCCACCCGAGAGCAAATCGAGCGCTACTGCCGGCAGCACGGTATCCGCCCGCAGGTAAGAATGGAGGCCAACGCCATCGGCGCGGTGATCGAGGTGGTGCGCAGGACAACGCTGTCGACCTTGCTGCCAGCCACCCTCGCCCTGGCGCATGACGACCTGGCCGCCATCGCCCTCGACCCCTTGCGCCTGCAACGCACGGCCGTGCTCATGCAGCGCAGGGGTGTCTATCAGACGGCAGCGGCGCGGGCCTTCCTGATGCTGGCCAAGGAGGTGGCCGCACAGCTGGAGCGCAGCTGAGGCTCAGCTCAATTGCGCAATCAGCACCGCGTTGGTGTAGATCAGGCTGCCGTCGCTGGCCCGATGTCCGACCAAGTGGAACTGGCCACGCTCGTCGTTGCTCAGGTAGACGCGCAGGCGACAGTCGGACAGTGGAGCGTAGCCTTCAGGCAAGACCAGGTTCAACGTGTTCATATCGACATCCACCATTGCTTCGAGCTCGTGGCTCTGCTGCAGGCGTTCTTCGGCCTGCTCCAGCGCCGTGTGGGTCGGGCCCTGAATATCAAAATGAACATCACCCACCGGGGTGGATCTTTGCGCGCCGTCAGGTTTGCACCAGCCTTCGATCGTCAGCGTACTCATGACCAATCCTCATGCAGTGGACCGTTTTCGTTTACCGGTGAAAGGTGGACCTCGAGGCCAGCCGAATCGTTCCGATCACGCGCCCTGGCGCTCCGGCCCCGCCGCCACCCGCATCCCGCGCAGCAGCAGATCGAGTGCCGCGCTGGCCTGGGCCAGCCGCGCGGCGCCATCGTCGCCCTCGGCGATCCAGAACGCCGACTCGGTCAGACTGCCGTAGATGAGCGAGGCCAGCGCCTGGGCATTGACCCGAGCGACGATGCCCTGCTCGATCAGGTTGTGGATCAGCCCTTGCATCGACACCACACAGTGGCGCTGTGCCTCGGGTGAACCGCCGCCCAGTACCGCCCTGGCATCGCGCAGCACGATGCGCTGGATCGGAGGCTCGAGTGCCATTTCCAGATAAGCGTGGCAGCGTTGGCGAAAACCGTCCCAGCCATCTTCGGCGGTGTCGGTGATCGCACACAGGCGTGCATCCATTTCGGCGTCGAGCTGCTCCACCACCGCCTGCAACAGGCCCTTCTTGTCACCGAAGTGGTGATACAGTGCGCCGCGAGTCAGGTGCGCCTGGGCGGTCAGGTCGTCCATCGAGGTATCCGCATACCCCCGTTCAGTAAAGACCGTTCGCGCGGTCGCCAACAAGGTGGCGCGGGTTTCTTCCATTTCGGCGCGGGTGCGACGAACCATCCAGTTTCTCCTATCCTGCGGGCTTGGGCGGCTGTTCAAGGGCCGGCCGCCATTGTCATGATCGTCCGCGGCGCTGACAAGCATGCGCCTAACGTCCTAGCAGGTCGGTGATGGCCTGCTCGATCGCACGGGTGTCGGTCTGGTTCAAGCCTTCGCCGGCCACATGACCCCAGTCAGTCTGCAACACCCGCAGTTCGGCGTTGGGAATACCCCTGGCCTCGAGCTCGGCATCGGCTACCGGGAAGTACAAATCGCTCGACGACGGCATCAGCAGGGTGTCGGCCTTGATGGCCGCCAGTGCCTTGGCGAAGTCGCCGTGATAGCGGCTGTTGGCGCTGATATCCGCGCCCTGGCCACTGCGCAACTGGGCGATGATGTCGTTGGCGTCGCGCGCGAGGAACCATGCCTCCCAGAACTCCACCAGGAACGCCTCGAGGGAGGAATAGCCCAGTGCAGTCTGGTCCAGATGCCGGCGAAAGAACGCCTGCGAGAAACCCCAGGCGGCGTAGACCCGCGCCGCTGCGCGCAAGCCCCGCTCCGGCGGCTGGGTATAGGCACCTTGACGAAACGCTGGATCGAGCTCGATGGCCATGCGCACACTGTCGAAGAACACATGGAAATGCCGCGAGGTGCGCGCAGCGCTCTGGAAGGCAAACAGCCGTTCCACACTGTCGGGGAAGGTCGCCGCCCACTCGAAGGCCTGGGCACCACCCAGCGACCAGCCCACGGCCAGGCGTACCCTTTCCACGCCGAAGCGCTCGCTCAACAGGCGCCGCTGCTGGAGCACATTGTCGTGCAGGGTGAGCGCAGGGAACTTTCTGCCGTGCTGCGGCGCCGGTGTGTTGCTGGGCGAGCTGGACAGGCCGTTGGCGAAAGCGTCGGGCACGATGATGAAGTACTTGCGCGGGTCCAGCGCCCGACCCGGCCCGATCAGCCAGGTGGCGTCGTCATGGGTGGCGGCGAAGGAAGTGGGATAGACGATGACGTTGTCCCGGGCGGGGCTAAGCGTGCCGAAGGTCTTGTACGCCAGCCGGGCCCTGGTCAGCGTCGCGCCGGATTGCAGCGTAATATCGCCAAGATCGAAGATTTCGTGGGTCATCAGGTCAGCCTTGTTTCGGGCCAGGGTGGATGGCCAGCCTGGGAAGACTGGCCTTGCTCGCCTGGTCGACGCTCGCCGCCCAGGCACCACGTGGCGAAGGGCCGGTCAGACGGAGTAGGACACCTGCTCGTCGCGGTCACGCATGCGGTAGTAACCCCAGAGGGCCACCAGCAACACCGCCACACCTGCGCACAGGGCCACGTTGAAACCACCCTTGGCGCCGATCAGGTCGACCACCTGGCCCGAGGCGGCGGCACCACCCGCGACCCCGATGTTCAGGCCGGCCAGCAACCAGGTCATGCCTTCGGTCAGTTTGTGCTCGGGCACGATGCGCTCCACCAACGACATGGCCACGATCATCGTCGGGGCGAAGAACAGGCCCGCCACCAGCACCGCGGCCGACAGGCCAAAGATGTTGCCGGCCAGCAGCAGTGGCAAGGTGGTCGCCGCCGTTGCCAGGCCGCCCAGGAGCAGCAGCTTGCGCAGTGGCGTGTTGAGTTTCAGCGCGCCAAACACCAAGCCGGCGACGCAGGAACCGATGGCGTAGCACGACAACACCACACTGGCCGCAGCCGGCGTGCCCATCTGCTCGGCGAAGGCGACGCTGACGATGTCCACGGTACCGACTATCACGCCCATGGCAACCATGAGCAGGGTCAGCAGGCGCACATCGGCAAGACGAAACACCGAATCGTTATCCCGACCGCCCGCTGCGGCAGTTTCCACTGGCGGCTCGGTGCTCACCTGCACAGCCAGGGCGAACACGCCGATTGCCAGCAGCGCTGCGGCCGCCAGCGGACCTGCCTGGGGCAGCACGGCCACGCTCAGGCCCACGGAGATCGGCGGGCCGGCGATGAAGGTGACCTCATCGAGCACCGTCTCCAACGAGAAGGCTGTCTGCAATTGCGGCTTGCCGCGGTAGATGGCGGTCCAGCGGGCACGCACCATCGCCGACATGCTAGGCATGAAGCCGGCCAGCACAGCGCCAACGAACAGCGTCCAGTCAGGCGTATTCCAGTGGCTGCAAGCCAGCAGCAGGAGGATGCCGCAGACACTCAGGCCGGCAGCCGCCGGCAGCACCCGACGCTGGCCGTAACGGTCCACCAGCCGCGAGATCTGCGGTGACATCAAGGCATAGGTGAGGACGAAGGTGGCCGACACCGCGCCGGCCAGGCCATAGCTGCCGCGGATCTGCGACAGCATGGTGATGATGCCGATACCTGTCATCGGCAACGGGATGCGCGCCAGTAGGCCGGCCAGGGCAAAGCCCTTGCTGCCACGGGCTTGGAACAACTCACGGTAGGAACTGAACATGCTCGACACTCCTTATCGAAAAGCCCACGACGCGGATGTCGACGGGCCAGAGCAAGATACATACAAAGCGTATGATTAAAATCTTATTATCATACGCACCGAATGTAAAGACACTTCAGCCACGCCCACAGCACGCCACATCGTGACCAATGGTCAGCAAGGTCAGCAGGGTTTCGCCCTGCACACCCCAGCAGCCATCGAACACCTGCCCGATGGCAAACCAGGGGGCAAGCCGGGTCGAAGTCAGGCGCAGGCGAAAACTTCCCTGCTCGTCCCAGCTCAAAAGCTGCGCTTCGCAGAAATCCATGTCGGTGTGGCAGATCGGGAACACCGCCTTGAAGAATGCCTCCTTGGTACTGAAACTCAGGTAGAAGAAACGCAGCGCCTCGGTCGGCGACATGTCCTCCAGTTGTGCCAGTTCACTGTCGGACATCACCTGTTTGGTCATAAGACATAGCTCTGGGTGCCATGCGATATGCTCGGCATCCACTCCCACCCCAATGAAATGCTGGGCGTCGCCAGCGCAGGCCATGGCCAAGCCTTGGGTATGGGTGATCGAGCCAACCACGCCGAGCGGAAACTGCGCATAGCGATACGGCCGGGCCACCGGCAACCAGGCCGGCGCGTGGCCAAGGGCCTGCAGCGCCGTGGCGGCACAGGCCCTGCCCGCGGCGAACTCCTTGCGCCTGGCGGGCAAGGCGTGCTCCAGACTCGGCTCGCAGGCCGACCCCGGCTCACTGGCACCCCGGTAGTCATCAAGACCGATGGCATATAGTTCAAGGCCTTCGGGGCGCGGTTGCTGGAAAGGCCAGATGGACTGCGCCGCGGTCATGAACGAGCTCCTCGATTCACAGGATCTTCCGTTGTTCGGTCATGCGCAGGCGAGCATGGTAAAAACCCGGCCCGCCATAGGTGACATCCGCAGCCGGGCCGATCGCCCCACCATGCAGGTCGGTGAATACAGCGCACTGGCTGATGAAGAAGTTCTCGCAGAAGTTCGTCGACAACAGCGCGCCGATCTGCGCGGCAACCTGCCCCATCGCGCTCTCCACGCCTGCGTCGGTGGTGTACAGGCCAAGGCCCAGCACGCCATACGCCTGGCCGATACGGCGAAGCTCCGCGAGCACCTCGCGCATATCCGGCTTGCCAATGATGAAAGACACCGGCCCGCGCACCTCACGGGCGTAATGCTCGACACTGCTGGCAAAGCCCGGACGCACCTCGATCACCGACGGCGAGAGGATGCACGCCTGCGGATATTCGACATCCTCCAGCACCTCGGCGCGGCGCAGCACCCTGGCGAAATGTGCGTCCTCGCACGCTCGGATCTCGGCCAACCTGCTGCGGTCCAGCACTGCGCCCAGCAGTTCGCGGGGTGGGGCGAACCTGCCCAGCACCTCCTCGACACGCGCGACCAGGTCGTGCTGGAACCGCTCCACCGTGACGCGGCCGCCGGGCACGCCGATGCCCTCGGCCAGCAGGTAGATGTTCTGCGGCGAGGTGCACAGCTGGGCGGAGTAAGAACACAGGCCGAACGCCAGGTTCTCGAGCATTCCGTCGTAATCCGCCGTCGAGTGCACCAGCACCGAGGTTTGTGCGCTCTGCTGGGTCATCACCCGAGCTTGCCAGGCATGTTGGCGCAACCAGCTACCGAACTCGGCGCCGCCCATGTAGTCGACCAGGCGCACGGCGTCATGCCGGGCGGCGTCACGGTAGTGCGCCAGGTTGTCGGAATGGAACAGGTTGACGATGTCGTGCGGCACCCCCACCTGGGCGCAGGCCGCCTTGATCGTCCTGACCGTCAGGGCGATCGGCAGAACCGCATTGGCGTGGGCGACGAGCACCACCGGGCAGCCGGCGGCCAATGAAGCGAACAGCCCAGGGTAAGCACCCCAGGTCGGCACCACTTGGCCGGCGAACACCAGTGACAGCCCGGCCGGCATCACACGGAAGTCACGCTGAATGCGCTGCGCCGGCCCCTGCCCCACCAGCAGCTCGTTCTCCAGCTGGCAGGTGAGCCCGCGCGACACCTCGAACACATTGGCCACCGACTCCAGGGCCCGGGCCTGGGCGTGGATGGCATTGGCATGAAAGCCCATGAACAGGCCGTGGCCACTGGTGTGCATGCCGACATGGGCAAACAGGAAGGTGTCGGCGTGCAACCGCGCGATCACCTCGCAGAGCAAGGCGCAACGCAGCTCGACATCCAGCTGCTGCCACTTGCGCATGGCACCGTCGGCGCGCTCGACCAGCGTATCGAAGGCCTCGGCCCGGTACGTGATGCCCAGGTCGAAGCCATAGGGCGAGCGTTCGGCACCTGCGCGCCGGTCCGCTGCCCCGTCCACCACACCCGGTTCGACCGTGAACGGGTTGCCCAACAGGCTGTTGAATTTCTTCTCGCCCTGCTCGATCAGCTTGGCGTCGTAATCCGTCAAGTCGTCGGAGAACGGGCTGAACGGCTGGCGTGTGCGCACCGCGGCAGTGGCCGCGAGCAGCATCGGTCCATGCTGCTCGCGCCAGGCCTTGAGCTTGCGCAGGTTCATGCCGTGCCACCGGCCTGGGCGAAGGCCTGCGCGCCCGGCATCTGTGCGCTGAACAACGCATCCAGCTCGGCGGTGCTCAGGCTACGTGCCATGGCGACAAACTCAGCGGCGTCGTTGCCGACACAGTAATGGCTCTCGACGTGCGGGGTGGTCAGCACCTGCAGGATGACCTTGGCGAAATCATCGGCCGTGGTCACGGCCTGCTGCGCCAGCGCTTCGCTTTGCCCCAGGAAGGTCTCGAACGACGCCCCGTAGATCGCCCGCGCCTGAGGTTGCGCCTGGGCCAGGACCTGCTGTCCGGTGGCGCGGAACTTGCCCCAGATCGGCGTATTAATCGCGCCGGGCTGCACCACGCTCACGCTCACCCCGGAGTGCTCGAGTTCACGACGCAGGGCATCGGTGAAGGCCATCTTGGCGAACTGGGCAATCGAATAGGCACCCAGGTAGGGCACGGCAATGCTGCCCAGCCCAGAGGTGACGTTGACCACCCGGCCACGGCTGCTACGCAGCTGGGGCAAGGCGGCCTGGGTGACCAACAGTTGGCCGATCACGTTGGTGTCCAGCTGGCGCCGCAGCTCCTCGGCACTCAACAGTTCCAGCGGGCTGGGCACGCAGATCCCGGCGTTGTTGACCAGCGCCCACAGGGGCTTACCATCGGTAGCCCGGGCGATTTCACCGAAGGCGGCGGTGACCGACGCCTGGCAACTCACGTCCAGGGTCACGGGTAGCAGCCCTGGTTCATCGGGCAGCTCCTGGACATGACGCGCGGCGGCGAACACCTGGAAGCCGCTGCGCGCCAGCAACAGAGCGGCCGCCAGGCCAAGCCCCGAAGATGCGCCGGTGACGAGTACGCTTTTCTTGCTCATGACAATCCCTTATCTGGTGGTTGATCGCGGTTTCACTGGGCACGCACGGCAAGGTCGTCGAACAGCAGCGAGACTTGCAGGCGTTCGCGCATGGTCCGCGCGGGCGCCAGCCACATGCTCAGGTCGCGCTTAAGCCGCGGTACGAAGCGGTCGTATTGCTCCACCTCGCTCAAGGCCCGGGAGGCGTTGACGATGGTCCTGGCCCGCGGCTGGCGGATAGCTTCGTAGCGGCGCAGGGCTGCGGCGTGGTCCGGCGCATCGGCCAGCACATGGCCGAGCACTGCGGCATCCTCGATCGACATGCCGGCGCCCTGGCCGAGGCTGGTCAGCATCGGGTGCGCGGCATCGCCCAGCAGGGTTACCCGCCCCTTTGTCCAGGTCGCGGGGAACGAGCGGTCCTTGGCATCGACGCTGATGATGGCATCGTCTGGCGTGGCCTGGATGATGTCGCCGACGATCTCTGGCCAGCCCTCGTACACCTGCGCCACATCCGTGCGGTTACCCTGCCACTGCCGGGCCTGCTGGTTGGGCATGTTGGCCGTGCCCCACCAGTACACCCAGCCATCGCCGATATCGATGATGCCGACGCGCTTGCCCTTGCCCCAGTAATGCACCACATAGCCTGGGGTGATCTGCGGGTGGCTGTAGCGCACCAGCGCCAGCCAGCAGATGTAGCCGGCTTCCTGCACGACGCTACGCACGCCCATCGCCTCGCGCACCGCGGAGTGATAGCCGTCGGCGCCGACCAGGATGTCGCCGCTGACCTGGCTGCCATCCTCGAAACTCACCCGAACCCCTCCGGGCTGCTCTTCATAGCTGGCAAAGCGCTTGCCCAGCTGGATGTCCGCCTCGCCCAAATTGTCCAGCAGTGCTTTCTGCAACTGCTGGCGAGAGATGCACACGCTCTGCGCGCCCTGCGCCTGGGCAATCTCCTGGAACGGCAGGCGTTTGAGCAGCAGGCCGGACTGGTGGCGGATCTCGAAGTCGAGGATCGGCGCGCCGTAGCGTTCCAGGCCCAGGTCAATACCCAGCAGGCTCTGCATCGCGGCGCTGGCATTGGACATCACCGACAGGCCCGAGCCGGAAACCCGCAGGCTGTCGGCCTTCTCGAACAGGCGCACAGCCCAGCCCGATTTCTTCAAGGCCACGGCGGTTGCCAGGCCACCGATGCCGGTACCGATGATCAGTGCGGTGGGTGCGTTGCTCATTGCTCAGTCCCTTGTTGAATGTCTGCCAGGATCGCGGCCACCAGCGGGCCGACGAAGGGTTCTTCCATGATGGTCAGGTGGTCGCCTTCAACTTCCACCAGCCGCACTTGCCCCGAGGTCTGCGCGGTCCAGCCGTTGAGCGGGTCGTTGTATTCGCTGCGGATGGTGTCGTGCATCTCGCGCAGAATCCGCGGCAGCGGCTGTTTCGCCCGCACCAAGGTGATGTCGACAGCCGGACGGCGGGCCAGGTAGTTGTATTCGGTGGCTGCATCCCAGTTGTTGCGGTACACCTCGAAAAGACGCTGCATCACCGCTTTGGTGCTGCCGGCCGGGATCGCGCCGATGGCAATGGCATGGTCGGTGATGTAGTCGAAACGTGCCTGCAGGCCCTCGATATGCTCGGGCACCAGGGTCACCGGCAGCTCCGAGCCGCGTGAGGTCCACAGCAGTTCCCAGAAGAACCAGCTCAGCAGACCGTCATCGCTGGCCTTGCCCTTGGCCTGGTCGCTCAGCGCCATGGTGTCGAGCACCAGTACGTTGCTCACCTGCTCACCCGCCTGGATCAACTGGTTGGCGATCTCGAAGGCGACGAACCCGCCATAGGACCAGCCACCGATCAGGTAAGGCCCCTGCGGCTGCACACGGCGCATGGCCTCGATATACAACGCGGCCTGCGCCTCGACGCTGGCGACCGGTTGCGAACCAGCGTCCACGCCCGAGGCCTGCAGGGCGTAGAACGGCTGGTCGGCCGGCAGGTGCGGCAGCATACGCAGGTACGAAAGGATGTTGCCGCCCATGGGGTGGACCAGGAACAGCGGTTGGCGCTCGCCGGTCTGGCGCAGTGGCACCAGCGGGTCGAACTTGAACTGCCCGCCTCCCTGCTCGATCAGTTGCGCCAGCTTCTCCATGGTCGGCGCGCTGACGAAGGCCGACAGCGGCACGTTGATGCCATAGAGCTTTTCGACCAGTACGACGATACGCATCGCCGTCAGCGACGTGGCGCCACAGTCGAAGATGCTCTGCTCGGGCGCCAGGCTCGGCAGCTTCAACAGTTCGGCGGCCAGCTGGCAGAGCTGGGTCTCGTAGGCGCCGATTGCTTCGCGGTAACTGCGGTTGCTGGCCAGGCGGATCTCCAGGGCACGAAGCTGCGCATCATCGCGCTTGCCGCTCGGCGTGGTGGGCATCCGCTCGATTGCCACGATATGGCTCGGCACCATGTAGGCTGGTAATTGCTCGGCCAGCTGCGCGCGCAGAGCGTCGATATGTGTCGACTGCTGCGCGGCGTCCCCCACCAGGTAGGCCACCAGGTAGGCGTCCAGCTGATCCCGTGGACGGGCGACCACCGCGACCTCCACACGCTCGCCAAGTGCCTCGAAGTACTCAAGGATCTTCAGTTCGATTTCGGAAGGCTCGACCCGGTAGCCACGCACCTTCACCTGCGCGTCGTTGCGCCCCAGGCTGATGACCTGCCCCTGCAGGCTGCGGATACCGATATCGCCAGTGCGGTAGTAACGACCACCTGGCACTTTGCCATGACGGACAAACTTGGCAGCGGTTTCGTCCGGCGCACGGTGATAGCCGTTGGCCAGGGCCTCGCCGAACACGCAGATCTCACCCGGCACACCATCCGGCAGCACCTGCCCGGTACTGTCGAGGACCAGCACGCCGACGCCGTCGATGGCCCGGCCGATCGGTGGTAGCGCCGGGAAGCGATCAGGGTCGCCGCTCATGGCATGGCTGGTCACCACGTGAGTTTCGGTCGGCCCGTACTGGTTCTCCAACAAGCTGGCCGGCAGCCTCTTCATCAGCGCACGAATCTCCGGGGTGACTCGCAGTTGTTCGCCAGAAGAGCCGATTACCCGCAGACCACGGGGGTACAAGTCCAAGGTGGCGGCGGTCTCGGCCAGTTGCTGCAACGCCACGTAGGGCAGGAACACCCGCTCCACGGCGTACTGATCGAGGTAGCGCAACAGCGCCGCCGGATCGCGCCGCTGATCCTCGGCAATCACCTGCAACGTGGCGCCGGCGCCGAGGGTGGCGAATATTTCCTGGAACGATACGTCGAAACTCATCGGCGCGTACTGCAGCGTCGAGGCCACCGCGCCGCTAGCGGAGCCGTTCTGCCACACTACGAGATTGGCCAGCCCGCGATGGGCCATGGCTACTCCCTTGGGCGTGCCGGTGGAGCCTGAGGTGAACAGGATGTACGCCGGGTCGGCGGCTTCGATCTCCGCACACGGTGCCCAGGCCCTCGTCGCGCCGCCGGGCTCTTCCTGCCCCAGAGGCATACACGGCACCTGGGCCGATGCCCCCGGTACCTCAGTGTCGCTGACGATCAACTTAGGTGCGGCCATGCGCACAATCAGTTCGAGCCGGCTGGCCGGGTAGCCAAGGTCGAGTGGCAGGCACACTGCGCCGACGGCCGAGATGGCGACCACGGTGGCGATCTGCTCGAACGAGCGAGGCAGGGCCACGCCAATGATGTCGCCCTGGGTCACGCCACGGGCTTGCAGGCGGGTAGCCACCTCACCCACTTCACGCCACAGACGGGCGTAGTCCCACTGCCCTTGCTCACCCCTCAAGGCGATGGCCTGCGGGTTGCTGCCCACGGCGGTGGCGATGCGCTGCGGCGCCGCGACAAAGGCTTGCCCGGCTTCGCTGTCGAGCAGTTGGCCAAGTTCGGCAAGACTTCGCCCGACCGTGACGGCGGCCTGAGGTTGGTAGGCCATGCCGGCCAGCGCCAGGTTGAACAGCTCCGCATAGGCCTGGCCTTGTTCACCGGCATAGCGCCCGGCGTCCATGTCGACCCGTACGCTTACACCTTCGCCGGAGTAGCCGCGCATCACGTTGGCTAGAATGGCGAAACTGGTTTCTTCCTGCGGGTCGAACTCGGCGATCTCGATTCCGGCCTGGGTCGCCACATCGTGCAGCACATGGAAATGGATATAGTTGAAGGCTGTCGCCAGGGTGATCCCCGGGCTGGCGTGCTGGATCTCACTCAAAGGCAAGCGACGATGCTTGTGGCTGCGCTTGTCGAGCAGGTACAGGCGTTCGACCAGGGCTTGCCAGCTGCCCTCGAGGCTGGCACGTATGGGCAGGGTGTTGAGGAAAAGCCCGAGCATATGCTCGGCATGCTCGACCTCTGGACGGGCATGGGTTACCACGCCGGTAGTCACCTCCTGCGCGCCGCTCATGGCCCCAAGCGCCAGACAGTGCGCGGCGAGGTAATACAACTTGATCGGCACGTGGCTGGCACGGGCCACTTTGGCCAGCGCGGCGTCCAGGCGCGTATCCACTTCGAAGCGGTACGAGAGCACGCCATGGCCTGGCGCCTGCAGGTGCCCTGCCAAACCGACCGGCAGGGTGTTGCTGGCGCCATCGAGGTAATCGCGCCAATACTGGCGATGCTCGTCGTCGGCCATCGCCGCCAGTTCGTCCTCGACGAACATCGCCGGGCTCGGCAATGCCTGCCCAGGGTAGTCAGGCTCGGCGCTGCCGCCCTGAGCGTAGGCCAACAGCAACTCGCGCATCAGGTTGGCGACACTGCCGCCGTCAAGGATCGCATGGTGGAAACTGAGCACCAGGTCGACCACCCCGGCGTTGTCATCGGGGAACAGGGTGATGTTGAACAACGGTCCTTCGGCAAAGCCATAGTCGTGCTGGGCCCAGTCACGCATATGGCGCGCGATCCGTTGCTCGTGACGGCCATCCTGGATGGCGACGATCGCCAGCACACGTTCCACCGGTAGCGTCCGACGCACCAGTTGCAGCGGCCGACCGGGATCGCTCAGGTTGAAGCAGGTGCGCAGGGCCGGGTGCCGTGCGACAACGCCCGCCAGCGCCTGGCGGAACGCGGCCTCGTTCCAAGCCATCTTCAGCGTGTAGCGGAACACGTCTTTGTAAGCCTTCGCATCCTGACGCTCACGACTGTGGAACAACAGGCCCAGTTGCAGTTGCGACACCGGATAGGCATCGGCCCAGTCTTCGGCCAGACGCTTGCGCTCCACCTCGCGCACCAGGGCGAACGCCGGCAGCGCTTCGCGGCTTGGCACACTGGCCAGCGCATGCTGCTCCAGCACTTGTGCCAGATCGCCGAGGGTGGTGTGTTCGCCTAGCGCCGAGAGGTCGATGGCATAGCCCCGGTGCTCAAGCTCCGAGCGCACCTTGAGCATGAGGATCGAATCCCCGCCCAGGGAATAGAAGTCATCCTCACAGGCCATGTCCTGCTCGCCGAGCACCTTGCGCCAGACCTCGGCGACCAGTGCCTGGTGCTCGTCCAGCACGGCGGTCGGCGTCACCGCCACCGAACTGTTGATCAGTTGCAACGCACGCTTGCGGTCGAACTTGCCGTTGGGCGTGAGCGGCATGTGGTCCAGGGCGGCCCAACGCGACGGCAACATGAACGCAGGCAGCGTAACAGCCAATTGCTGGCGCAACTGGCGCTCTTGCAGCGGTTGGCGGCTGACATAGGCCGCGATCAGGTGCTTGCCGCGTACTTCGTCGTCTTCGACCAGTATCTCGGCGTTGAGGATGTGCGGCAGTGCCATCAATGCGCTCTTGATCTCGCCGAGCTCGATGCGATTGCCGCGGATCTTGACCTGGCCGTCCATGCGACCGAGGTACAGGATCGAACCATCTGCCTCCCAGCAAGCCAGGTCGCCGGAGCGATACCAGCGGCGGTTGTCGTTGGGGTCGGTGATGAAGCGTTCGGCCGTCAGTTCGGCGCGGTTCAGGTAACCGCGGGCCAATTGCACGCCGCCGATCTGCAGCTCGCCCGGGATGCCGATCGGCTGGCGTGCGCCATGTTGCGAGACGATGCGGATCGAGGTGTTGTTGATCGGGAAACCAATGGGCACCACTTCGATATCGTCACGGCCACGCAGATCAAGCTCGAACCAGGTGACGTCCACGGTCGCCTCGGTAGGGCCGTACAGGTTGACCAACCGCGGCGGCCGCGTGTCTTCGCCGAACAGCCGGCGGTACTTGTTGACCACCGCCGGGCTCAAGGCCTCGCCACTGGTGAACAGACATTCCAGGCTGGCCACCGACGCCAGCAGCCGTCGGTCATCGGCCAGCGCCTGCACGTAGGGCTCAAGCATCGAAGGCACGAAGTGGGCGACGGTCACCCCGTGGTACTGGATTGCTTCGACCAGCGCCCGCGGATCGCGCTGGGCGCCCGGTGCGAGCAGGGCCACACTGGCGCCGGTCATACTCCACCAGAACAGCTCCCAGACCGACACATCGAAGGAAACCGGGGTCTTCTGCAGGATCACGTCGGTGGTGGCCAGCGGATGGACCTGCTGCATCCACTCCAGCCGGTTGATCACGCTGTGGTGCTCGATGACCACGCCTTTGGGGCGGCCGGTCGAGCCCGAGGTGTAGATGACATAGGCCGGGTCGCGGGGGCGGGCCTTGCTGCGCAGCAGCGCACCTTGTGGCCCCTGCTCGGGAACCGCGGCAAGGTCGAACCAGCGCGGATCGCTACTGGCGATCACTTGGGCCAGGTCGGTGATCACCACCTTGGCCTGGCTGTCCTCAAGCATGTACTGGATACGGTCCTGCGGGTATTCGCTGTCGATGGGCAGGTACGCGGCGCCGGTCTTGAGCACGCCGAAGATCGCCGCGAGCATGCGTGGCGAGCGCTCCAGCGAGACCGCGACGATGTCGCCGCGCCCAACGCCGCGCGCCTGCAGGGCCAGGGCCAGCGACGAAGCCCAGGCGTCGAGCTGGGCGTAGCTCAGCGCTGCCCCCCGCCCGTCGCGCACGGCGACCTGGTGCGGGTGCCGCGCTGCGGTTGACTCGAACATCGACATCAGCGTTTCGTGTTCGCTGTAGGACTCGGCAGGGCCGTCTTCGAACTGGGCGAGGGTCGTGGCCTGTTCGGTGGTCAACAGGTTCATCGCCGACACGGGCTGGTCGAGGTGGCTCTGGAAACACTCGACCAGTTGCACGAAGGCATCGAGGAACTCCGTGGCGCTGCGTTCGGAGGCAAAGGCCAAGCTGTTCAGGCACACCTCGCCCTGCACCTGCGCGCATTCGCCGTAACTATGCAAGTGCACCGCAACGGCATCCTGAGCGTGCACATGGGCGATGTTGCGCAGGTCCGCCGGCTGCAGCGCGTCCAGGTCATGCGATGGATAACGCAGGTAGGAAATAGTGGCATCGAACAACTGGCGTGAATGCCCCGAGCGAGCCAGGGCCGAAACCTGGCGACCGAACGGGAGCGCTTGCCTGTCCTTGAGAAATGCCGCTTCCTGTCGGATGGCCTGGGCGATTTCGCGGAAGGTCTGGTGCTGATTGATTTCGACACCGAGCGCCAGGGTGTTGGCGCGCTGCTCGACACGGGTGATCCGCGCAGCGTCACGGTTGAGATAAGGGACGCCGATGAAGAATCGCTCACTGCCGTACTGGCAGGACAGCAACACCGCCAGCGCGGCCGATACGCTCATGAACGGCGTGATGCCACCTTCCAGGGCGTGCTGCACATCGGCGGCGGCGATCTGGAAGGTGCGCCGATAAATGGGCGCCGTCGACAGCGTGCCCGCCGACTTGCCGAACAGAACCGGCTCCGTCGCGGCGTACCGGGTGGCGACTTCACGCGCGGCGGTGTCGAACTCATCCGCTGCCAACAGGGGGCTGGCGGCGGCGAACGGCTGGCTCTGCAACAGTCGCTCGGTGCCGCCAGTACGTACGTCGAGGATCTTGCGGGCCAGCATATCCAGCGCCCAACTGTCGGCGACAATATGGTGGGCACGCAGCATCAGCACCAGCTCGGAGGGCGAACGCCCCACCGCAATGTCCACCAGCGGTTCGCCGGACAGCGTCCAAAACTTGCGCGACCACTCTTCGAAAAAGGCCTCGGCACCCGCCGCGTCGGCGAACGCATAGCGCTCGACTGCACTCGGCGCGGGAGCAGCCTCGGCGCACGCAGCGCCTGCATGCTCGACATAGATTCGCCGGCAGGCGGGCTCGCCCTGCATCACGCCCTCGGCGGCCTCATGCAGCGCATCCAGACCGAACGACAGTGGCAGGCGAATGCTCAACGCCACGGTGAACTGATGGCTTAGCGGCTCACGCTGAGCCTCGACCCAGATGTCCTGTTCGTAAGGGCTCAGCGACTGTGCTTCATGCAGGGTTGCTTCGCTGGCGTTGATCGCAATGTTCATCGGTGACCTAACTCCCTTTAGATAGTGGATTCCGGCTCAGCGGACCGCCCCTGCAAGCCCTCTTCAGGCTCGTCGAATCCAGCGCAGGATGGTCCGTCATCCGCTTTGTAACACTGGCGCGAATAATGTCGCTGAGTGACAGATTGTGTCAAGCGTCATATTTCTTACAGTGAATACTTTAGAAATTGCGCAAATGTCACATAAAAACCATACTGCTCGATTGGTCTACACTCGTTGACCTGACCTAACAGGAGGAAGTAGACGCGTGACAGAGAAAGAAGAGGTAGGTAGGCGTGAACGCAAGAAGCTGATGCTGCGTGACGCGCTGATTTCCGCGGCCTATGAGCTGTTTGCAGAAAAAGGCTTCGACGAGACACGGGTCGAGGACATTACCGAGAAAGTTGACGTATCCACCCGCACGTTCTTTCGCTACTTCGCGTGCAAGGAAGACGTGGTGCTCGACTATCAGTCAGCCGAGCACGACGACTTCATGGCCGCCCTCAACCGCCGCCCGCCCGAAGAGCCAGCACTGAGCGCGCTGCACCACGCTGCGGTGGAAGTCGTGCGATGTTGTGAAAATGGCTCTTACGGCTTTGATGCCGACCGCTTCATGACCCTGCAGGAACTGCTGCGCAGCCACCCGCTGGTCAGGGCGAAGAACCTGCAGAACGGCGTGGAGCGCCGTGACTCGATCGTCAAGCTGTTGGCCCAGCGCATGGGCACCGACTCCAGCGAGGATATCCGGCCCAATGTCCTGGCCTGGGTGCTGGACTACGCGCACATCGCTGCCCATGACCTGTGGAAGATGAAAAAGTCCTCACCGGTGCCCTATTCCGACGTTCTCGACGAAATCTTCACGGTCATCGAGCAAGGCCTGAACTTCCCGGCGCATGCCCCGGCCTGAACTGTCTTGCCTGAACCAATCATCCCTGGACCTTCGCGCACTCGAATTGGCGTTACCCCTCATGGGGTCATTCGGGTGCCCTTGCCGGGGATGCATCGGGTTCTTGAACAACACGCTCACCGTCTCCAAGGCGACCGAAGTCTTTCACCAATACCGCTTCCATCTCTCGTGCCCGCATCGCCAACACTTGGCAAAACGGCTCCAACACCGCTGACGCTGGCCGATGCTCCGGGCGGATCAACATCACTCGGTAGGGCACTGAAATACTCAACCGCCGAATAGAAAGCCCCGCCTGTCGAGCATCCAATCCGCTCAACGGATTGATGATCGCCACCCCCAGGCCCTGTCGAACCATGGCGCACACCGAAGCCGCGCTGGTGGTTTCGATCACGGTACGCCGGTTCACCCCCGCCTCGCGGAAACGGCGGTCAAGCTGCTGTCGGTAGCTGTCCAGGCTGGCCAGGTTGATGAAATCGACTTCGTGGAAATCGCGCAGCTCAAGTATCGGCTTGGCCAGCAGCGGGTGCCCCCTGGGCAGCACGCAGACCATGTCGGCGCTGAACAGCAACTCACCGACCGCGCCCCTTGGCACCTGCTCGGTTTCGGTCAAACCTAGGTCGTGCTGCTGGGCGACCAGCGACTCTTCCAGCAGCGGCGACTCCTGGGCGGTGATACTCAGGCTTACGCCCGGGTGTTGCTGATGGAAGGTTTTGCAGGCCTTGGGCAGCAGTGTCTGCGAGAACAGCGGCAGGCAGGTGATGGCCAGCCGGCCCTGTTCGAAGTTGCGGATGGCCTGGGCGAAGCGGTCGATGCGCTCCAGGCCGACGAAGGCGCGTTCGACTTCCTCGATCAGCAGCAAGGCCTGGGCCGTGGGCGCCAGGCGCCCGCCTTCGCGCTCGAACAGGTTCAGCCCGGTGACCTGCTCCATGCGCGCCAGCTCGCGACTGACGGTGGGCTGCGAGGTGAACAGCAGGCGGGCGGCGCCGGTGACGCTGCCGGCGGCCATGATGGCGCGGAACACTTCGATGTGGCGGATAGAGAGTTTCATGTTTGAACCCGCACCTGTGGAATGAACGCGTGGGAGCGGGCTTGCCCCGCGAGGCTTGGCATTGATCGCGGGGCAAGCCCGCTCCCACAAGGCTTTCATTGCATATCAAATATGAATAACTAATTGAAGAAAAGATATTTTTATGGATCACCAATCTCCCTCACCATCGGTGTATCCATTACAAGGAACCCCACCATGACCACCACCCTCCTGGCCCAGGCCGTTCGTCAGCACGGCTCCCCACTGTGGGCCTACGACGCCCAGACCATCCACCAGCGCATCGACCAGCTGCAGCAGCACTTCGACACGGTCCGCTTCGCGCAGAAGGCCAACCCGAACCTGCGTGTCCTGCGCCTGATGCGCGAACGTGGCCTGGTGCTCGATGCCGTGTCGCTGGGGGAAATGGAGCGGGCCTTCGCGGCCGGGGCGACGGTGGACGGCGATCCGGCCGGCGTGGTGCTGACCTGCGACGTGCTGGACCAACCGACTCTGGCGCGGGTAGTCGACACGAAGATCGAGGTGAACGCCGGTTCCATCGACATGCTCCGCCAGCTGGGCGAGCACTCCCGTGGGCACCGGGTGTGGCTGCGCATCAACCCGGGGTTCGGCCACGGCCACAGCCGCAAGACCAACACCGGCGGCGAGAACAGCAAGCACGGCATCTGGCACGAGCAACTACCCGAGGCGCTGGCTTGCGTGAAAGAACACGGCCTGCATCTGGTCGGCGTGCACATGCACATCGGCTCAGGGGTGGATTACGCGCACCTGGAACAGGTGGCCGGCGCCATGGTCGGGCTGGTCGGCAAGCTGGGCATGGATATCGAGGCCTTTTCCATCGGTGGCGGGCTGTCCACGCCGTACCGCAGCGATGACCAGCCGGTAGACCTGCAACGCTACGCCCGCACCTGGGCGGTGGCTCGGGCCGAGATCGAAACCATGCTCGGCCACCCCGTGCGCATGGAGATCGAACCGGGCCGCTTCCTGGTGGCGGAGTCGGGTTGCCTGGTGACCGAGGTGCGCGCCGTCAAGCAGATGGGCGACCGGCACTACATCCTGGTCGATGCCGGCTTCAACGACCTGATGCGTCCAGCGATGTACGGTGCCTACCACCGCATGAGCCTGTTCGATGCGGTAGGCCGGCCAGTGAGCCGCCCGCTGCAGCCGACCGTGGTGGCCGGGCCGCTGTGCGAGTCGGGTGATGTGTTCACCCAGAACGACGAGGAACTGACCCCGCAGCAACTGCCCCAGGCCAAGGTGGGCGATCTGCTGGTGATTCACGATGCAGGGGCCTACGGTGCTTCGATGTCGTCGAACTACAACAGCCGTCCCCTGCTACCTGAGTTTTTGATCGAACAGGGCAACCTGCGCATGATCCGCCGGCGCCAGACCGTGCAGGAGCTCTTGGCCCTGGAACTGGGGGTTTAACGCCCAGCTCTACCTGTGGGAGCGGGCTTGCCCCGCGATGCGATGTATGGCGCCGGCTTCGCCGGTGGTCGCGGGGCAAGCCCGCG
>NZ_JABWRI010000026.1:0-82703 GCF_014268865.1 Pseudomonas sp. BW16M2
AGGTTTTTCGTTTCGACTACGTCGGAAGTGGGGCGCATTATAAGGGGATCTGAACGCCCGTCAACCGTTAATTTCATTAAAGTGAAATATCGGGGGAAAACACCGCGTCGGGGCTGCCAGGTGCTCGCACAGCCCTAGCACCTATATAAACAGGCAAGAAACAAAGCGGGGCAGCCTATCGGCCGCCCCGCTTTCACCCCTACGCCTTACAAGCTCGGGAACGCAAACTGCGAGGCCTCATGGCTGGCCCGCTGTGGCCAGCGCTGGGTGATCGCCTTGCGACGGGTATAGAAGCGCACACCGTCCGGGCCATAGGCATGCAGGTCGCCGAACAGCGAACGCTTCCAGCCACCGAAGCTGTGGTACGCCACCGGCACCGGCAGCGGTACGTTGACGCCGACCATGCCCACTTCGATCTCGTCGCAGAACAGCCGCGCCGCCTCACCGTCACGGGTGAAGATGCAGGTACCGTTGCCGTACTCATGCTCGTTGATCAGCTGCATGGCCTGTTCCAGGCTGTTCACCCGCACCACGCACAGCACCGGGCCGAAGATCTCTTCCTTATAGATGCGCATCTCGGGGGTGACCTTGTCGAACAGGGTACCGCCGACGAAATAGCCATCCTCGTTACCGGCCACACGGTAGCCGCGACCATCGACCACCAGCTTGGCGCCAGCGGCAACGCCGTCATCGATATAGCCCACCACCTTGTCACGCGCGGCGGCGGTCACCAGCGGGCCCATGTCCAGGCCACAGGCAGTGCCGGCACCGATCTTCAGCGCCTTGATCTGCGGCTCCAGCTTGGCGATCAGCGCATCGGCCACCTGGTCGCCGACACACACCGCCACCGAAATGGCCATGCAGCGTTCGCCGCAGGAACCGTAGGCCGCGCCCATCAGCGCGCTGACGGCGTTGTCCAGGTCGGCGTCGGGCATCAGTACCGCATGGTTCTTCGCGCCACCCAGGGCCTGGACGCGCTTGCCGCGCTTGGTGCCCTCGGCATAGATGTACTCGGCGATCGGGGTCGAACCGACGAAACTCAGGGCCTTGACCTCCGGCGCCTCGATCAGCGCATCGACCGCTTCCTTGTCGCCATGCACGACGTTGAGGATGCCCTTCGGCAGGCCGGCTTCCAGCAGCAGCTGGGCGATGTACAGGGTCGAGCTCGGATCGCGCTCGGACGGTTTGAGGATGAAGGCGTTGCCGCAGGCGATGGCCAGCGGGTACATCCACAGCGGCACCATGGCCGGGAAGTTGAACGGGGTGATGCCGGCGACGATGCCCAGCGGCTGGAAGTCGGACCAGGCATCGATGTTCGGGCCGACGTTGCGGCTGTACTCGCCCTTGAGTAGCTCAGGGGCGGCGCAGGCGAACTCGACGTTCTCGATGCCGCGCTTGAGCTCACCCGCGGCGTCCTCCACGGTCTTGCCGTGCTCCTCGCCGATCATCTGCGAGATCTTCGCCTCGTTCTGCTCCAGCAGCTGCTTGAAGCGGAACATCACCTGGGCACGCTTGGCCGGCGGGGTGTTGCGCCAGGCCGGGAAGGCGGCCTTGGCCGAATCGATGGCCTGCTGGATGGTGGCGCGGCTGGCCAGTTCGACCTTGCGCACGGCCTGGCCGGTGGACGGGTTGAAGACATCGGCGGTGCGCTCGCCCTTGGTGACCAGCTCGCCGTGGATCAGGTGCTGAACAATGCTCATGCAGAACTCCAGATAAAGAAGGTAGAGACAGGCGCGTGGTACTCACGCGCCCGACTTCGAATTCGGAAAAATCAGTCGACCTTGTTCAGGACTTCGCCCACCGCGTCGAACAGGCGATCCAGTTCCTGCGGCTGGGTGTTGAAGGTTGGCCCGAACTGCAGGGTGTCGCCACCGAAGCGCACATAGAAGCCGGCTTGCCACAGCTTCATGGCCGCCTCGTACGGACGGACGATGGCGTCACCGTCGCGCGCGGCAATCTGGATGGCGCCCGCCAGGCCATAGTTGCGGATGTCGACGACGTTCTTCGTCCCCTTGATGCCGTGCAGCAGCTTCTCGAAGTGTGGCGCCAACTCGGCGGCGGACTGCACCAGGTTTTCCTTTTGCAGCAGGTCCAGCGCGGCGATACCGGCGGCGCAGGCGACCGGGTGCGCCGAGTAGGTGTAGCCGTGGGGGAATTCCACCGCGTACTCGGGGGTCGGCTGGTTCATGAAGGTCTGGTAGATCTCGCTGGTGGCGATCACCGCGCCCATCGGAATGGCGCCGTTGGTGACCTGCTTGGCAATGCACATCAGGTCCGGGGTGACACCGAAGGCTTCGGCGCCGGTCATTGCACCCATGCGGCCGAAGCCGGTGATCACTTCGTCGAATATCAGCAGGATGTTGTGCTGGCTGCAGATCTCGCGCAGGCGCTTGAGGTAACCCTTCGGTGGCGGCAGCACACCGGCGGAACCGGCCAGCGGTTCGACGATCACCGCGGCGATGTTCGAGGCGTCATGCAGCTCGATCAGCTTGAGCATCTCGTCGGCCAGGGCGATGCCGCCCTCTTCCGGCATGCCCTTGCTGAACACGTTGGCCGGCAGCAAGGTGTGCGGCAGGTGGTCGACGTCCAGCAACTGGCCGAACAGCTTGCGGTTGCCGTTGACGCCGCCCAGGCTGGTGCCGGCGATATTCACGCCGTGGTAGCCGCGGGCACGGCCGATGATCTTGGTCTTGGTGGCCTGGCCCTTCAGGCGCCAGTAGGCACGGACCATCTTCAGCGCGGTGTCGGCGCACTCGGAACCGGAGTTGGTGAAGAACACGTGGTTCAGGTCGCCCGGCACCAGGTCGACGATCTTCTCGGCCAGCTGGAACGACAGCGGGTGGCCAAACTGGAAGGCCGGCGAATAATCGAGGGTGGCGACCTGGCGGGCCACCGCCTCGCTGATCTCCTTGCGGGTATGCCCAGCACCGCAGGTCCACAGGCCCGAGAGGGCGTCGAACACCTTGCGGCCCTTGTCGTCGACCAGGTAGTTGCCTTCGGCCGCCACGATCAGCCGCGGGTCGCGCTGGAAGTTGCGGTTGGCGGTGTACGGCATCCAGTGGGCGTCCAGCTTGAGCTGGCTGGCCAGACCGGCCTGGGCGGTTTCGGGCATGTTCATCGGGCGATTCCTCGGAAGACGATTAGGCAACGATGGGTGTTGTTGCAGCTAAATTGTCACGGCGATAAAGTTCGAAAAACCCAGCATTTCTAATCTTCAGTCAGCGGATAACTAAACTAATGAGCCGACGCCCCGATCCCCTCGCCCAGGTCAGCGATTTCGACATCCGCCTGCTGAAAATCTACCGCAGCGTGGTCGAATGCGGCGGCTTCTCGGCGGCGGAGAACGTGCTGGGGATCGGCCGCTCGGCGATCAGCCAGCAGATGAACGACCTCGAGCAACGCCTGGGGCTGCGTCTGTGCCAACGAGGCCGCGCCGGTTTTTCGCTGACAGAGGAAGGCCGCGAGGTCTACCACTCGGCGCTGCAGTTGCTCAGCGCCCTGGAAACCTTTCGCACCGAAGTGAACGGCCTGCACCAGCACTTGCGCGGCGAACTGAACATCGGCCTCACCGACAACCTGGTGACCCTGCCGCACATGCGCATCACCCACGCCCTGGCCGAACTGAAGGACCGTGGCCCTGACGTACATATCCAGATCCGCATGATCGCGCCCAGCCAGGTCGAACAGGGCGTACTCGACGGCAGCCTGCATGTCGGCGTGGTGCCACAGACCAGCCCGCTCTCCGGGCTTGAATACCAGCCGCTGTACAGCGAGCGCTCGCTGCTCTACTGCGCGGTCGGCCATCCGCTGTTCTATGCCGATGACCAGCAGATCGACGACGATCGCCTCAATAGCCAGGATGCGATCGCCCCGACCTTCCGCCTGCCGGCCGACATCCAGGCCCATTACCAGGCCCTGCGCTGCACCGCCAGCGCCTCGGACCGCGAAGGCATGGCCTTCCTCATCCTCACCGGGCGCTACATCGGCTACCTACCCGACCATTACGCGATGTTCTGGGTGCAGCAGGGACGCCTGCGTGCGCTCAAGCCCGCCCAGCGCTTCTATGACCTGGGCCTGAGTTGGGTGACGCGCAAGGGCCGCCGGCCGAACCTGGTGCTGGAAAGCTTCCTCGAGAGTCTGGCTGCGACACGTTGATACGCATCTCTACCGCTAATGCTTGTCACTTCGGCACAGGCAGGTAATCTGTCGGACATCCGTAACGACCCGCCCGGAATCGTCCATGACCCTAGAAGTCCCTGCGCATCGCTCCCCCGCCTCGGGCAAGCCCGCTGGCCGCATTCGCCAGAAGAACGAGCAGGCCATCATCCAGGCCGCCGAAGACGAGTTCGCCCGGCACGGCTACAAGGGCACGAGCATGAACACCATCGCGCTCAAGGCCGGGCTGCCCAAGGCCAACCTGCACTACTACTTCACCAACAAGCTGGGCCTGTATATCGCGGTGCTGAGCAACATCATCGAGCTGTGGGACAGCACCTTCAACGCCCTGAGCGTGGAGGACGACCCGGCCGAGGCGCTTAGCCAGTACATCCGCACCAAGATGGAATTCTCCCGGCGCAACCCGCAGGCCTCGCGAATCTTCGCCATGGAAGTGATCAGCGGCGGCGAATGCCTGAGCGAGTACTTCAGCGCTGACTACCGCGAATGGTTCCGTGGCCGTGCCGCAGTGTTCCAGGCCTGGATGGACGCCGGCAAGATGGACCGGGTGGACCCTGTGCACCTGATCTTCCTGCTCTGGGGCAGCACCCAGCACTATGCCGACTTCGCCACCCAGATCTGCCAGGTGACCGGCCGCAGCCGGCTGACCAAGCAGGACATGGAAGACGCCAGCAACAACCTTATCCACATCATTCTCAAAGGCTGCGGCATCAGCACGCCCGCCTGACCCGGACTTATGCCTTCTACCCTGCTCGAGCTCTGCGAGTTCCGCGAGGAAATCCGCAAGAGCCGCTTCATCACCCTCGCCGGCCCGATCAGCAGCCCGGCCGAGGCCATGGCCTTCATCGAACGCCACAGCGACCTGGCGGCCACCCACAACTGCTGGGCCTGGAAGCTCGGCGGCCAATACCGCAGCAGCGATGACGGCGAGCCCGGCGGCACGGCCGGGCGACCGATCCTTGCCGCCATCGAGGCCCAGGACTGCGACCAGGTGGTGGTGCTGGTGATCCGCTGGTACGGCGGCATCCAGCTCGGCACCGGTGGCCTGGCCCGGGCCTATGGCGGCGGCGCCAACAAGTGCCTGCAGCAGGCGCCCAAGCGCTTGCTGGTGCAGCGCAGCGAGTTCATCTGCAGTTGCACCTTCAGCGAACTGGCGCTGGTCAAGCTGCGCCTGGGCGAAGTCGACGGCCTGGTGATGGACGAGCAGTTCACCGCCAACGGCGTCGACCTGCGCATCGCCTTGGGTGACAGCCACCTCGAGGTGCTGCAGCAGCAGCTCGCCGACCTGAGCCGCGGGCGTATCCTGCTGGAACGGGGCTGAGCGTTGCCCACAACTGCTGTGGGCCTGCCTGTGGATAAGCTTGGGGCACTCCGCTGCAGGCCTTGTTCCGCAAGGCCTGCAGCGTATTGAGCATATTTTGATCACATTTGTGTGACATTAACCCAAGTCACTGAAAGCGTGTGAGTTATCCCCAGTCAGAAGCGACTGCGTTCCCTGAAACGGGCATTTTCAGGCTGTCGCGCTTGCACACAATTACTGTGGAGCAGCCTGTGGATAACCCGTGAACCACCCTGTCAGACCCCGTCTCCACAGGCCTTTCAGACCATAGATCATTTTTTGACCAGCCGCGACAGGGCAGCCGACCTCCTCCTGGTTTATGCTCGTCACCCAGGCCTTCCCCTGTAGAGGGCAACCACCACCTTGTCGCGCGGCGAGTGAACCTGTGCACAGCAGCGCTCGCCGCGCCCTTGATATGGAGTATCGCTATGACCGCCAACAAGACCGCCCTCATCATCGGTGCCTCCCGAGGCCTTGGCCTGGGCCTGGTGCAACGCCTGCGCGAAGATGGCTGGAACGTCGTCGCCACCGTGCGCGACCCGCAACAGCCGGGTGCGCTGGGCGAAGTCTCCGGGGTGCGCATCGAGCGCCTGGAGATGAACGATACCGCCCAGCTCGACGGGCTCAAGCAGCGCCTGCAAGGTGAAGTGTTCGACCTGGTGTTCGTCAATGCCGGGGTGATGGGCCCGCTGCCGCAGGATCTGGAAAGCGTGCAGGTACAGCAGATCGGCGACCTGTTCATGACCAACGCCGTGGCGCCGATCCGTGTGGCCCGCCGCCTGGCCGGCCAGGTGCGCGAAGGCAGCGGCGTGCTGGCCTTCATGAGTTCGATCCTGGGCAGCGTGACCATCCCCGATGGTGGCGAAGTCTGCCTGTACAAGGCCAGCAAGGCCGCGCTCAACTCGATGATCAACAGCTTCGTGGTCGACCTGCAGCGTCCCGACCTGGCCGTGCTGGCCATGCACCCGGGCTGGGTGAAGACCGACATGGGCGGCGAGAACGCCGAGATCGACGTGCTCACCAGCACCCATGGCATGCTCGAGCAGATCAAGGCCCAGAGCGGCAACGGTGGCCTGCGCTTCATCAACTACAAGGGTGAGTCGCTCATCTGGTAAACCCGGGCGATACCGGCCTGGGTGGGCGCATTGCCCGGCCAGGCCCTGTAGAATGGCGGCCAACCGTACCTGATCGAGATTGCACACATGTATGAATGGCTGAACGCCTTGCCCAAGGCGGAACTGCACATGCACCTGGAGGGCTCGCTGGAGCCCGAACTGCTGTTCGCCCTGGCCGAACGCAACAAGATCGCCCTGCCCTGGGCGGACGTCGAGACCCTGCGCAGCGCCTATGCCTTCAACAACCTGCAGGAATTCCTCGACCTCTACTACCAGGGCGCCGATGTCCTGCGCACCGAGCAGGACTTCTACGACCTGACCTGGGCTTACCTGCAGCGCTGCAAGGCGCAGAACGTCATCCACACCGAGCCATTCTTCGACCCGCAGACCCACACCGACCGAGGCATCCCGTTCGAGGTGGTGCTCGAGGGCATCAACCGGGCCCTGAAGGATGGTCGCGAGCAGTTGGGCATCAGCAGTGGTCTGATCCTCAGCTTCCTGCGCCACCTGAGCGAAGACGAAGCGCACAAGACCCTGGACCAGGCCCTGCCCTTCCGCGACGCCTTCGTCGCCGTGGGCCTGGACAGCTCGGAGAAAGGCCATCCGCCGAGCAAGTTCCAGCGCGTCTTCGACCGCGCCCGCAGCGAAGGTTTCCTGACCGTGGCCCATGCCGGCGAGGAAGGCCCGCCCGAGTACATCTGGGAAGCCCTCGACCTGCTGAAGATCCAGCGCATCGACCACGGCGTGCGCGCCATCGAGGACGAGCGCCTGATGCAGCGCATCATCGACGAGCAGATCCCGCTGACCGTCTGCCCCCTGTCCAACACCAAGCTGTGCGTGTTCGAACACATGGGCCAGCACAACATCCTCGACATGCTCGAGCGTGGCGTGAAGGTCACGGTCAACTCCGATGATCCGGCCTACTTCGGTGGCTATGTCACCGAGAACTTCCACGCCCTGCACCAGCACCTGGGCATGACCCAGGACCAGGCACGCCGCCTGGCGCAGAACAGCCTGGACGCGCGGCTGGTCCGCTAGCCGGCCTGTCGGGCCGGGAGGCAGGCGATCGCGTTGATCTGCTGCTGGCCGAGCGGTGTGAGCTGCACCGCCCGGCTGCCCTCCTGCTCACGCACCCAGCCCGACTGGGTAAACAATCGAAGCAGGGCCTTGCCCAGGCAACCGCCCAGGTGCGGGCCCTGATCGTTCCATTTGCTGCAGTGGCAGATCACGCAGCCGCGCCGGTCACCAGCGGCTAGCGCATCAATGAACACCCCCAGCGCCTCCAGATGCTCCTTGCCCTCCTGGCTCACCGACAGGTACTGCTCGCTTCCTTCCAGCCAACCGGCCACATGCAGGCGGTGGAGCAGCGCGGCGGCCACTTCGCCGCCCAGGTGGTCGCCACACAGGCGCGCCTTGCGCATCGACAGGGGAATCTGCAGCGTCGTGCCCTGCTCTGCCGGTGAGCGGCTCGCCAGTTGAACGCTGGCCAGCGCCTCCACCGCGGTGCCGACCTCCGGCGTGGCCAGGCGGAAGAAGCGCTTGCGGCCACGCGCCTCATGCCTGAGCAGCCCGGCACTGGACAACAGCGACAGGTGCGCGCAGGCCGACGAGGTGCTCAAGCCGGTGAGCACGGCAAGCTCGTCCGCCGCACGCGGGGTGCCATCGATCAACGCCCACAACATGGCGCTGCGCTTGGGATCGGCCATCAGGTTGGCAACCTGACTGATGCTGCGGACTGCGTTCATGAACCTGAAGCTCCCTGATGAATCCCGCCTGCTGGCGAACGCCGCAGATGCCCTGCCTCCGGTGTGGGCAAGCGCGGGATGGTTCGTGTGCCGGATGATCGGCGCCAGCCGCGCAAAACGCTCACGCCACGCTGGTCGCCGGAGGCAGTATAAGCCGCTGGAAGGCGCTCGCCGTGAGGGAGGCATGGCCCAGGCGGGTCGGCATTCGCCTCCCAAAAAACGTTCTGAAAGATGCGTCTGTCAGAGCGATAGACGGCTGATCCTGCTCATCCCCCGTACTACCGTGGCTGTAGCGAGAACGAAGCTGACAGCTGCTATCAGGGGGCTCGATATGTCCGACAGTGAAGGGGAATATTTCCGCCTTGCAAAACAGAAGGTCTCCCTACTTCAGACCGTCATGACCGTCAGTCAGGGTACTGACCCTGGTCATGGCACGGGGCGGGGGCAGCGCTACACTAGATCCGCTCCCGCTCACTGGAGGTGGATCGCGATGAAGATTGTCGTCAGTGCGTCGAACCGGAATCCCGCCTGCCCCTGGCAGGTCCAGCTCGACCAGCATGTGGTGAGTTTCCGTAGCGAGGCCGAGGCACGGTCGTTCGTCGCCCTGCTGGAGGCGCGCCTCAACGCGCCCCACCCGCTCACGCAGGCCGGCTGGCCTGCAGGCGCCGGGTCAGCACTGCGACACTGACCACCAGCGCGCCGCACAGGCTGATCACCAGCGCCATGGGCACCGCGCTGCCATCGTGCAGCACCCCGACCAGCGCCGCCGCGCCCGCGGCGACGCTGAACTGCAGGCAGCCCATCAGGGCCGAGGCACTGCCCGCACGCGTACCTTGCCCGCTCATGGCGCAGGCCGAGGCGTTGGGGATGATGCAGCCGAGGCTGGCGATGCACACGAACAGCGGTACCAGTAATGGCCAGAGCTGTGCCGGGCGCAACGCCGCGACCACCAGCAGCGCCAGCGCCGCCACCAGGTACAACCACACCGCTCGCGCCAGCAGGAACGCCGGGCCGCGCTTGGCCAGCAGCCGCGCATTGACCTGGGCCATCAGGATGAAGCCGGCAGCGTTGGTGCCGAACAACCAGCCGTAGTGCTCGGGCGGCACACCGTAGAGTTTGATGAACACGAACGGCGAACCGGCGATGTAGGCGAACATCCCGGCGATGGCGATGCCACCGGTCAGTGCATGGCCGACGAACACCCGGTCGCCGAGCAGGCTCAGGTACTGGCGCAGCGCGCCCGACAGCGGCTGGCGCGGAATATGGGCCGGCAGGCTTTCCGGCAGGCCCAGGCTGACAGCCACCAGGCACGCCGCGCTGAACAGGCCCAGGGCGAGGAAGATCGACTGCCAGCCGGCCACGTTGACCAGCACGCCACCGAGCATCGGCGCGAGGATCGGCGCCAGGCCCATCACCAGCATCAACTGCGAGAACACCTTGGCCGAGGCCACCGCGTCACACTTGTCGCTGACGATCGCCCGCGACAGCACCATCCCGGCGCAACCGCCCAGGGCCTGGACGAACCGCGCCAGGATCAGGCTGTCGAGATTGGGCGCATAGGCGCAGGCCAGCGACGCCACGGTGAACAGGCCGACCCCGAACAGCAGCGGCAGGCGCCGGCCGAAACGGTCGGCCACCGGCCCGTAGGCGAGCTGGCCCAGGGACAGGCCGAGGAAGTAGGCGGCCAGGGTGGCCTGCACATGCTTTTCGTCGGTGCCGAAGGCATGCGCCATGGCCGGGAAGGCCGGCAGATAGAAGTCGATCGCCAGAGGCCCGAACGCACTGAGGGCGCCGAGAATCAGCAAGGTTCGCAGGTTCATGGAGAATCCATAGCAGGCTAAGCAAGTTCGCTAGTCTACCTGCACTGGATCACCCGGCGTTGAAAACCTTTGTAATAATTGATCCTGCGTGTCCTGTAGGAAAAGGCAGAGAAAAAGGTTGCAGCAGGATCAACGTGGGAGCGGGCTTGCCCTGCGATGAGGCCAACCAGGCCAACATCATTGCCTGTTCTGGCGCTATCGCGGGGCAAGCCCGCTCCTACAGAGGTTGCCTTGTCAGGCCACTTCGGCCTGATACCCCTCTTCACGAATCGCCGCCAGGATCCGATCCGCCGCCAGGACACTCTCCACCCGCACCTGCCGCGCCGCCAGGTCCACTTCCACCCGCGCCGCCGCATCCTGCTCCTGCACCGCCCGGGTCACGCCCTTCACGCAATGACCACAGGTCATGCCTTGCACATTGAACACTTGCATCGAGGTTGCCTCCTTGTGGGTTTTGCCCAGTCTCAGCCTTGCCATCGGGGCAAGGTCAAGTTCCGCGGATAACGGCCGGGCTGGAAATCCGCGCGCGGCTCGGCCAAGCTGCGCCTTTGACGATTTTGGCAAGCAGGAGATTTTTCATGATCAGGGCAGCATTGGGCCTCGTCGGATTGCTGGGCGCACTGGCCGTCGTGCCACCGGCCAGCGCCGAGGGCAATTCGGACTACAGCGTGCTGATCATTTCCCGGGAACGCCTGGAGGTGGCCACCAGCTGCGAGATCGGTATCTACCTCAATGACCAGCTGTCCGGCCGCCTGTTCCAGGAACAGGCGACCTCGTTCAACCTGCCGCCGGGCCCCGTCGATGTGCGCCTGCGCCTGCTGCCCGGGCAGGTACCCGGCTGCGCGCCCGGTGTCGAGGACCAGCGCAGCACGCGGCTGACCCTGCAGGCGGGCCAGATCAACAAATACCGGATCGCCATGGGGCAAAATGGCCTGGTGCTCAAGAGAGCCGGCCTGGGCTATTGACCTTGCCCGCATGGCAAGGTTGATGCTGGAGGCCTGTCCACGGAGGAGAGAGCCATGCCCGCATCCACCACCTTCGACCTGCCGATCGGCGGCATGACCTGCGCCAGCTGCGCAGGTCGGGTCGAACGCGCCCTGCGCAAGGTCACCGGTACCGAACACGTCAGCGTCAACCTCGCCACCGAGCAGGCCCGGGTCCAGGCCCCGGCCGACAGCCTGCCGGCACTGGTCGACGCGGTGCGCGACGCCGGCTACAGCGTCCCCACCCGCACCCTCGAACTGCAGATCGGCGGCATGACCTGCGCCAGCTGCGCCGGCCGGGTCGAGCGCGCCCTCGGCAAACTGCCGGGGGTCGAGCAGGTCAGCGTCAACCTGGCCAGCGAACGCGCCCACCTCGAAGTGCTCGAGGGCGTCGACGACGGTGCGCTGATTGCCGCAGTCGAGAAGGCCGGCTACAGCGCCACCCTGCCGCTTGCCAGCCACGATGACCAGGCCCAGGCCCGACGCCGCCTGCGCAACGAACGCCTGGCGGTCGCCGCCGCCCTGCTGCTGGCCCTGCCACTGGTGCTGCCAATGCTGGTGCAACCGTTCGGCCTGCACTGGATGCTGCCGGCATGGGCGCAGTTCCTGCTGGCCACCCCGGTGCAGTTCATCCTTGGCGCGCGCTTCTACGTCGCCGCCTGGAAGGCCGTGCGCGCCGGCGCCGGCAACATGGACCTGCTGGTCGCCCTGGGCACCAGCGCCGGCTACGGCCTGAGCCTGTACCAATGGGCCAATGCGCACGCCGGCATGGAGCCGCACCTGTACTTCGAAGCCTCGGCGGTGGTGATCGCCCTGGTGCTGCTGGGCAAGTACCTGGAAAGCCGCGCCAAGCGCCAGACCGCCAGCGCCATCCGGGCACTGGAAGCCCTGCGTCCGGAACGCGCCGTGCGGGTTATCGACGGGCGCGAGGAAGACGTCGCCATCAGCCAGCTGCGCCTCGACGATGTGGTGCTGGTCAAGCCCGGCGAACGCTTCCCGGTCGATGGCCAGGTGCTCGAAGGCAGCAGCCACGCCGACGAAGCCCTGATCAGCGGTGAAAGCCTGCCAGTGCCCAAGCAGCCCGGCGACGCAGTAACCGGTGGCGCCATCAACGGCGAAGGCCGCCTGCTGGTGAAGACCCTGGCGCTGGGCACCGAGACCGTGCTCGCCCGCATCATCCGCCTGGTCGAGGACGCCCAGGCGGCCAAGGCGCCGATCCAGAAGCTGGTCGACCGGGTCAGCCAGGTGTTCGTCCCTGCGGTGCTGGTACTGGCCCTGGTCACCCTGGTCGGCTGGTGGCTGGCAGGCGCACCGCTGGAAACCGCGCTGATCAACGCCGTCGCCGTGCTGGTGATCGCCTGTCCCTGCGCCTTGGGCTTGGCCACGCCCGCGGCGATCATGGCCGGCACCGGCGTCGCCGCCCGCCATGGCATCCTGATCAAGGACGCCGAAGCGCTGGAGCGCGCCCATGCGGTCAACCGCGTGGTGTTCGACAAGACCGGCACCCTCACCTCCGGCAGCCCGCGCATCGTCCATCAGCAGGCCAGCAGCGGCGATGACAACGATCTGCTGCGCCTGGCCGGCGCCCTGCAACGCGGCAGCGAACACCCGTTGGCCAAAGCGGTGTTCGACGCCTGCGCCGAACGCAATCTTGACGTACCGCAAGTGACCGACAGCCAGTCCCTCACCGGCCGTGGCATCGCCGGCCAGGTGGACGGCCGCGAGCTGGCCCTGGGCAACCGCCGCCTGCTCGACGAGAGCCAACTGCTGCCTGGCGAACTGGCGGCCAGTGCCCAGGCCTGGGAGGCCGAGGGACGCACCTTGTCCTGGCTGATCGAGCGCGGCAGCCAGCCTCGCGTGCTAGGCCTGTTCGCCTTTGGCGACAGCCTCAAGCCTGGCGCCGGCCAGGCCATCGCCGCCTTGCATGCGCGCCACATCAGCAGCCACCTGCTGACCGGCGACAACCGCGGCAGCGCCAAGGTGGTGGCCGAGGCCCTCGGCATCGACGACGTGCACGCCGAAGTGCTGCCAGCGGACAAGGCCGCCACGGTGGCCGCGCTCAAGCAGCAGGGCGTGGTGGCCATGGTCGGCGACGGCATCAACGATGCCCCGGCGCTGGCGGCCGCCGACATCGGCATCGCCATGGGCGGTGGCACCGACGTGGCCATGCAGGCAGCCGGCATCACCCTGATGCGCGGCGACCCGCGCCTGGTGCCCGCCGCCCTGGAGATCAGCCGCAAGACCTACGCGAAGATCCGCCAGAACCTGTTCTGGGCATTCATCTACAACCTGATCGGCATCCCCCTGGCCGCGCTGGGCTACCTCAATCCGGTGCTGGCCGGCGCCGCCATGGCGTTGTCCAGCGTCAGTGTGGTGAGCAATGCCCTGTGGCTGAAGACCTGGAAACCCACCGCCATCGACCAGGAGGCCCCATGAACATCGGCCAGGCCGCCCGCCGCAGCGGGCTCAGCGCCAAGATGATCCGCTACTACGAGTCCATCGGCCTGCTGCGCCCCGCCACGCGCAGCGAAAGCGGCTACCGGCTGTACCAGCAGGAGGACCTGCACAGCCTGGCGTTCATCAAGCGCTCGCGCGACCTGGGCTTTTCCCTGGAGGAAGTCGCCAGGCTGCTGACCCTGTGGCAGGACCGCCAGCGCGCCAGCGCCGACGTGAAGGCCCTGGCCATGCAGCATATCGAGGCGCTGAACAAGCGCATCGAGGAGCTGGTGAGCCTGCGCGACACCCTCGGCGAGCTGGTGGCCCACTGCCAGGGCGACGACCGGCCGGACTGTCCGATCCTCAAGGACCTGGCCAATGGCAGCGGGTGTTGTCACTGACAGAGGCACCAGCCGGCCCTACAGGCGCAACTCCCCCGGTGTCGCGCCGAACAACTGGCGGAACGCGGCGATATAGGCCGAGGTCGAGTCATACCCGCAGCCCAGCGCGGCCTGGGTGACGCTCTCCCCGGCCTCCAGCAGCGCCAGTGACGACAGCAGGCGCATGCGCTGGCGCCAGTTGCGAAAGCTCAGCCCCGTTTCGCGCTGGAACAGGCGCATCAGGGTCTTTTCCGATACCCCGAGTTGCACCGCCCACTGCTGCAGGGTCTGGGGCTGGTCGGGGGCGGCGATCAAACCGTTGCACAACGCCAGCAGGCCCGGGTGACGTGGCAGTGGCAGCGAGAACCCCACCTGCGGCAGGGTGCGCAGCTGGTCCAGCAACACGGCCACCAGCCGCGCCTCGGCACTGTCGCCTTCCGGGTAGTTCACCGCGAAAGTGCAGAACTGCTTGATCAGTTCCCGCGCCAGCGGCGTGACCTCCAGTACCCGGCACTCACCCGGCGCCCAGGGGCAGGCGTCGCGGCGCACGTACAGGCTGCGCATCTCGGCCTGCATCGAGGTCAGCACTTCGTGCTCGGTGCCGGCCGGGATCCACACACCCCACTGCGGCGGGGCGAAGTAGCTGCCGTCGCTGGTATAGACACCAAGCACGCCGCTGATGGCATAGGAGAACTGCACCCAGTCATGCTGGTGACGGGTGGTCCAGGACCCGGCGCCCAGGCTCTCGGCACGGGCGTAGAGCGGCCTGGGCAGGTGGTCCAGAGCGGGAATGGGGCGCGGTCCGGTGATCGACATGTTGAGGCCTGGTGTCTCGGGTCGGACAAGGGTACCAGCCATCGCCGCCTAACGTTCGACGATTGCCGTCACCCCCTGTCCGCCCGCCGCGCAGATCGAGATCAGGCCGCGTCCCTTGCCACGCTCACTCAGCAGCTTGGCCATGTTCGCCAGTATCCGCCCTCCCGTCGCCGCGAACGGATGCCCGGCGGCCAGCGAGCTGCCCTTCACGTTCAGCCTGGCGCGATCGATCGACCCCAGCGGCCCGTCGAGCCCCAGGCGCGTGCGGCAGTAGTCGGCATCCTCCCAAGCCTTTAGGGTGCACAGCACCTGGGCGGCGAAGGCTTCGTGGATCTCGTAGAAATCGAAATCCTGCAAGGTCAGGCCATTGCGCGCCAGCAGCCGCGGCACCGCGTACACCGGCGCCATCAGCAGGCCCTCCTGGCCATGGACGAAATCGCCCGCCGCCGCCTCGCCGTCCACCAGGTAGGCCTGCACCTTCAGGCCCTGCGCCTCGGCCCAGGCCTCGCTGCCGAGCAGCACCAGCGAGGCGCCATCGGTCAACGGCGTGGAGTTACCCGGCGTGAGCGTGCCCAGGCCGCTGCGCTCGAACACCGGTTTGAGCTTGGCCAACTGCTCCAGGGTCAGGTCGGCCCGCAGGTTGTTGTCCCGGTTCAGGCCAAGGTACGGCGTGAGCAGGTCGTCGTGCCAGCCCCCGCGGTAGGACGCCGCCAGGTGCTGATGACTAAGCAGGGCCAACTCATCCTGCTCCTCGCGGCCGATCTGCCAGGTCTGCGCCATGCGCTCGCAGTGCTCGCCCATCGAAAGCCCCGTGCGTGGCTCGCCATTGCGCGGCAACTCGGGCTTGAGCAGGGCCGGGCGCAGTTTCAGGAAGGGCTTGAGACGCTCACCGAGGGTCTTGCCGCGGTTGGCCTGCAGCAGGATCTGGCGCAGCCCCTCGCTCACCGCGATGGGCGCGTCCGAGGTGGTGTCGACGCCCCCGGCGATGCCACTGTCGATCTGCCCGAGGGCGATCTTGTTGGCCACCAGCAACGCCGCTTCCAGGCCGGTGCCGCAGGCCTGCTGGATGTCGTAGGCCGGCGTCTGCGGCGACAGCCTCGAGCCGAGCACGCACTCGCGGGTCAGGTTCATGTCACGCGAATGCTTGAGCACCGCGCCGGCCGCCACCTCGCCCAGGCGCAGGCCGTGCAGCCGGTAACGCTCCACCAGGCCTTCGAGGGCCGCCGTGAGCATCGCCTGGTTGCTGGCCTTGGCGTAGGCGCCGTTGGAGCGGGCGAAGGGAATCCGGTTGCCCCCCAGGATTGCGACCCGGCGAATTGACTGCATGCCTGTTCCTCCTGAAACAATTTGAGCCTTAAGCCTAGGTTCTTTTCGGACATTCGAACGACCCTGCCACAAACTTGGTCCACACTTGCATGCTTGCCTTCAGGGAGAACCGTACATGAGCGACCGCTATCTGGGCTTTGCCAACTCCACCCTCGGACGCAAACTGGTCGACGCCCTCGGCCTGCCCCGCCCGGTGCCGCTGGAACGCTGGCAGGCCGGGCGCCTGCGTCCCATCGAGGGCGCGCTGGTGCTGGGCGGCGGGCCGCTGGCAGACCAGGTGGCGGCGATCGCCCCGCGTCTGACGGCCGACTGCTACGGTTTCGGCAGCGAATCGCTCGAGGTCCCCGCCTGGGTCGCGGGCCTGGGGCCGAAGCTCAAGGCGGTGGTGTTCGATGCCAGTCACCTGTCCGACAGCGATGACCTCAAGCAGTTGCGTGAATTTTTCCAACCCCTGCTGCGCAGCCTGGCCTCCAGCGCCCATGTGGTGATCCTGGGGCGTGCGCCAGAAGGCGTGGCCGATGCGCAGGCCTGCGTCGCCCAGCGGGCCCTCGAAGGCTTCAGCCGCTCGCTGGCCAAGGAACTGCGCAATGGTGCCACGGCCAACCTGCTGTACGTCGCCGAAGGCGCCGAAAACCAGCTCGAGGGCGCGCTGCGGTTCTTCCTTTCGCCCAAGAGCGCGTTCGTTTCCGGCCAGGTCCTGCGCCTGGCGCCCTGCGCCGCCCAGGTGCAAGACTGGACCCGGCCGCTGGCCGGCCACCACGCCCTGGTCACCGGCGCCGCCCGGGGCATCGGCGCGGCGATTGCCGAGACCCTGGCCCGTGACGGCGCCGAGGTGACGCTGCTCGACGTGCCCCAGGCCCAACGCGACCTTGACGCCCTCGCCGCGCGCCTGGGCGGCCGCGCCCTGGCACTGGACATCTGCGCCGCCGACGCCGCCACGCAACTGCTCGAAGCCCTGCCCCAGGGCCTGGATATCGTCGTGCACAACGCCGGTATCACCCGCGACAAGACCCTCGCCAACATGACCCCGGAGTACTGGGACGCGGTGCTGGCGGTCAACCTCAAGGCGCCCCAGGTGCTGACCCAGGCGCTGTTCGAAGGCGGCAAGCTGCACGCGGATGCGCGCATCACCCTGCTCGCCTCGGTCAGCGGCATTGCCGGCAACCGCGGCCAGTCCAACTACGCGGCCAGCAAGGCCGGGCTGATCGGCTTCGCCCAGGCCTGGGCGCCACGCCTGGCCGAACAGGGCGCCAGCATCAATGCGGTGGCGCCGGGCTTCATCGAGACGCACATGACCGCGGCCATGCCCATGGGCCTGCGCGAGGCCGGTCGACGTCTGAGCTCGCTGGGCCAGGGCGGTTTGCCGCAGGACGTCGCCGAAGCCATCGCCTGGCTCAGCCAGCCGGGCTCGGGCGCGATCAATGGCCAGGCCCTGCGGGTCTGCGGCCAGGCCTTGATGGGAGCCTGACCATGACCCGACCCTGGCACGACCTGCACAGCCCCGACTCACGACTGAGCCTGTACCTGCGCGCCCTCGGCAAACGCAAGATTCGTGGCAGCCAGCTGCCGGAGCAGGGCCTGCGCTGTTTTCTGCGGGTCGATCCCGCCAACCTGGCGGCCTACCGCCGGCTCTGCCACTTCGCCGACGACGGCCGCCTGCCGGGCACCTACCCGCACATCATGGCCTTCAGCCTGCAACTGCAACTGCTCACCGCCGAGGCGTTTCCCTTCCCGCTGCTGGGGCTGGTGCACCTGCACAACAGCCTGCAGGTACTGCGCCCCCTGGGCGGCATCGACGGGCTGCGCTTCGCGGTGTATGCCGACAACCTGCAACCCCATGAAAAGGGCGGCACCTTCGACCTGGTGACCGAGGCCGAGGACGGCCTCGGCCTGCTCTGGCGCGAGACCAGCCGCATGCTGGTGCGCGGCCTCAAACTCGACGCGCTGGCCGCGGACCTGACCGAGACAACGCCCGTCGCGTTGCCCGAGGCCACCCGCTGGTATGCCGACGGCGATATCGGCCGGCGCTACGCCAGGGTCTGCGGCGACTACAACCCGATCCACCTGAGCAGCCTCACGGCACGCCTGTTCGGCTTCCCCAAGGCCATCGCCCACGGCATGTGGAGCAAGGCCATGGCGCTGGCGGCCTTGCAGGGGCACCTGCCCAAGGCCGGGTATGCCTTCGCGGTGGACTTCCACAAACCGGTACGCCTGCCTTCGGAGGTGATACTGAGCGCCAGCGAGGCGGGGCCAAGCGGCGAGCTGCGCCTGGATGGCCACGGCGGGCTGCTGCATATGCTCGGCAGTTGGCGCACGCTCTGATCGGGCTTGCTTTGCAAGACACCTCGCCGGAAGCTATGCGCCACGAGGAGACCCCGATGAACCTGCAAGAACTGACCGAACGCCTGCACCGCATCCGCGACACCAACGACTGGCGGGTATTCCACAGCCCGAAGAACCTGGCCATGGCCGCCAGCGTCGAAATGGCCGAGCTGGTGGAGATCTTCCAGTGGCTGACCGAGGACCAGTCCCGCCAGCTGCCCGCCGACAAGCTCGCCCACGCTGGCCAAGAGGTAGGCGATATCGTCCTCTACCTGTTGCTGCTGTGCAGCGAACTGGGCCTGGACATGGACGAGGTGGTACGGGCCAAGCTCGCCGACAGCGAGAGGCGCTTCGGCAAATGAACGACCGTCACTTCGATGAATTGGCCAGCCGCTTCGCCGAGAAGATCTACGGCGGCGCCAAGGGCGCCATCCGCCTGGCGGTGCTCCAGGCCGACCTGGCCGAGGCCCTGCCCGACCGCCCGCTGCGGGTGCTCGATATCGGCGCGGGCCTGGGCCACATGGCCCTGTGGCTGGCCCAGCGCGGCCACCAGGTGACCCTCGCCGAACCCGCCGCGCCGATGCTCGACGGCGCCCGCGCGCGCTTTGCCGAGGCCGGCCAGCAGGCAACCTTCATCCAGGCGCCGTGGCAGGACTTGCTCGGCCAACTCACCGAACCCTACGACCTGGTGCTGTGCCATGCCGTGCTCGAATGGCTGGCCGAACCCGAGAGCATCCTGCCGGTGCTGCACCAGCTGACCGCGCCGGGGGGCTGGCTGTCGCTGGCCTTCTACAACCGCGACGCGCTGGTCTACCGCAACCTGCTCAAGGGCCATTTCCGCAAGCTGCGGCACAATCGCCTGGCCGGTGAAAAGCAGAGCCTCACGCCACAGAAACCACTTGATCCGCGCGAGCTCAGGGCGCAACTTGAAGCTCTGTGGCAGGTCGAAAGCGAGAGCGGCGTACGGGTATTCCATGACTACATGCCCAAGGAGTTCCAGGACAAGGCCGAGCTGCTCGACCTGCTGGAGATGGAACTGGCGCACCGCCGCCACCCCAGCTTCGCCGGCCTGGGCCGCTATCTGCACTGGATGTGCCGCCCCCACTGACCCGCTCGCCAGGAGGATCCATGCCGTACCGTCTGCTCTGCCTGGCCCTGCTCCCCCTCGCCCTGGCCGCCTGCCAGGGCAGCAACCCCTATGTCGCCAGCGGCAAGCCGCTACCGCCAGCGCCGCCCCAGGCCGCCAATACCTTCGATGCCAGCGCCTACCCCGCACCGGCACGCGACTACGGCCGTTACCGCAGTTGGAGCTGGCGCAACAACCAGCCACCCGGGGGCCTGGTCAACGCGACGCCGGGCCAGCTGGCCGACGCGGTGAGCGGCGCCCTCGACCAGCACGGCCTGCGCCCGGCGCACAATGCGCCCGCCGACCTGCTGGTCAGCGCCGACGTGCGCCTGGAACGGCGCCTGCGCCAGGTGCGCGACTATGACTACGATCCCTACTACGGCCCCTACCCCTACGGCGGCGTCGGCTACGGCGGCTATCGCAACGGCTATGGCGGCTACGCCAGCGTGCCGATCGTGCGCACCTACGAAGTCGAGGTGATGGTGGTGCGCATCGACCTGTTCGATGCCCGCAACGGCCAGCCGGTGTGGAGCGCCAGCGCCGAAAGCGGCAGCGACAAGGACTCGCCGCGTGAACGCGAAAGCGCCCTGCGCGAGTCGGTGAGCAAGGCGATGAGCGGCTATCCTCCCAGCTAACCTCCCACGGAGAACCATCATGTTGCGCCGTCTCGTTCTACTGTCCTTCGCCCTGCTGCTGGCCGCCTGTTCGAGCAACAACGTGCAGCACGACTTCGATGCCAGCCGCGACTTCGCCGCCTACCGCAGCTGGGCCTGGCAGGAGCCGGGCCTGCAATATCGCCCGGACGATCCGCGGATCAAGAGCGACCTGACCGAGCAACGCATTCGCCAGGCGGTCGCCGGCCAGCTCGACCAGCGCGGCCTGCGCCCGGTCCAGGGCAATGCCCGGGCGGATGTGAAGGTGCGTGCCTACCTGATCGTCGAGGACCGCCAGCAGCAGATCACCACCAACTACGGCGGTGCCTGGGGTGGCTACTGGGGCGGTTACTGGGGCGGGCCGATGTACAACGAGACGCGCAGCGTCGACTACAAGGTGGCGACCATCCAGGTCGACCTGTTCGACGGGCGTGACGGCAAGCTGGTATGGCGCGGCAGTGCCGAGCAGATCATGAACAACTACCCGCCCAGCCCGCAGGAGCGCAATGCGGCGATCCAGAAGACCGTGACCCAGGTGCTGAGCAACTATCCGCCACATTGAAACCTGAGCGCCCCCTGTAGGAGCGGCCTTGCGCCGCGAAAGGGCCGCACAGCGGCCCCAGCGATCTATGCATGAACGCTGGAATCCAGGGGCTGCTACGCAGCCCTTTCGCGGCGCAAGGCCGCTCCTACAGGGTGTCGCGCGCAGCCGACAAGGCAACTTGCCATCACCTTGACTACACTCCTTGCACCGCCGCCGCGCTGCCGGGCCACAGGCCGGCAAAGGAGTGCCCGTGGTTCCCCGTTCCGCTGTGCGCCAACGCGGCGCGATCGGCCTGATGGCCGCGCTGACCATGGGCCTGGCCCTGGTGTTCATGCTCCTGACCGTCGACAGCGGCCGCCTCTACCTCGAACAACGCAAGCTGCAGCGCATCGCCGACATGGCCGCCCTGGAAGCCGCCGAGCACGGCGGGGTCTGCAGCGGCAGCGGCCCGCAGGCCTCCACACTGGCCCGCACCGCGGCCACCCGCAACGGCCACTCGCCCCTCAATCCACTGATCGCCAGCTGCGGCTACCTGCGCACCGGCATCGACAACCTGCGCACCTTCACCGCCGACAACGTGCGTAACGAGGCGATCAAGGTCGAGGTCAGCAACGTGGTGGTCACCAGCGTCGCCGGCGGGGTATACGCGCTGGTCCAGGGCGGCGCCATCGCCCGCACCACCACCTTGCGCGCCAGCGCGGTGGCCGCCAGCCCCGGGACGCCCCAGGCGCGGCTGAGCATCCGCACCACCCTGGCCACCGTCAACTCGACCCAGGGCTCGGTGCTCAACGCCCTGCTCAAGGCCCTGGGCGGCTCGGCGCAACTTGATGTGCTGGGCTGGCAGGGCATCGCCAACACCCAGATCAACCTGTTGAAGTACCTCGACCAGCTGGCGGTGGACCTGCACCTGGATGTCGGCGACTACCAGCAACTGCTCAACGCCGACACCAGCGCCACCGTCCTGCTGCAGGCCGCGGTCAAGGTGCTGCAGCAAAGCGGCGCCGCCGTCGACGTGATCACCAACCTGGGCAAGCTGGCGGCGGACCTGCCGGTGGGCGGCCTGCAACTGGGCGAGCTGCTCGACCTGCAGAACGGCACGGCCCAGGCCGGCCTGGACGCGAGCATCCAGCTGCTGCAACTGGTGCAAGGCGTGATCCAGCTGGCGGCCAGCGAGAACGCGGTCAACGCCGACCTGCCGATCAATGTACTCGGGCTGGTCAATGGCCGCGTGCAACTGCGGGTGATCGAGCCCCCGCAGATCTCGGCGGTGGGCGACCCGCGCACGGACGAGCTGCGCGTTCATACCGCCCAGATCCGCGCGTTGGTGTCCCTCGACCTGCCCCTGCTGAGCGGCATCGCCGGGCTGCTCAACGCGGTGCTGGACCTGGCGGCCCCCTTGACCAACGTGCTCAACAACCTGCTCAGCCTGAACCTGCTGGGCACCGTGCAATCGTTGACCTGCGCCCTGGGCATCCCATGCAAGGTCAGCGACATCAAGCTGCTGGACGGCCAGGTGCATATCGATATCGGCATCGAAGTGGCCGAAGGCACCAGCCGCCTGCGTCCGGCACCACCGGACAACTACACCTGCACCCCGAAGAGCCTGACCACCCTCACCCAGCGCTCGGCGGCGAAAATCGCCATCGGCAGGTTCGATTCCCCGGCGGACTTCCTCAGCAACGGCACCACCGTGGTCAAGGCCCTGCCGGTCATCGATATCGGCACCAATGTCTGCAGCCGCCTGCTGATCCTGCCGCCATCCTGCGGCACACGGGTGCCCTATGCCGGCGGTGGCATCGGCCTTCGGGTGGACAGCAAGCTGCTGGGCAGTGGCCCGGTGGAAAAGACGCTGCTGTTCAGCGGCGCCCACGCCCCGACCGAAATCGGCCAGGAACCTGCCTACCAACCCATGGACAGCGACCAGGCCCAGGTGGTGGCGAGCCTGTCCGACACCCTGGCGGGCATCCACCTGGAAGCCTACAAGCCCACCGGCAATGGCGGCCTCGGCCAGGTGCTGCTGCTCACCGCCGGGCTGCTGGACGGGGTGAAGAACATCCTCGAGCCAGTCATCAAGAACCTGCTCAGCCCCCTGCTCGATCCCCTGGTCAACGGCTTGCTCAAGGTGCTCGGCATCGACCTGCTCGACGCCCAGGTCGGCACCAACCTCAGTTGCGCCAGCGGCCACGCTCAACTGGTGCTGTGAAGGGGCAGTTCGATCTGGAAGCACGCGCCCTCGGCGCCGTTGTCCACGCTCAGGCGGCCGCCCATCTGGCTGACGATGCCATGGCTGACCGACAGGCCCAGCCCGGTGCCGACCCCGGCCGGCTTGGTGGTGAAGAAGGGTTCGAAGATCCGCTCGTGCAGCTGCGGATCGATCCCGCCGGCGTTGTCCTCCACCAGCAGCCACAGGCACCCGCCATGCAGCGCCTGGCGTACCCGGATCCACGGCTGCGCCACCTGCTTTTCCAGCAAGGCGTCACGGGCGTTGACCATCAGGTTGATCAGCACCTGTTCCAGCTGATCCTGATGCCCGAGCACCTGCGCCACTGCCTCGGGCGGCTCCAGGCGCAGCGTCACGCTCTTGCCGCGCAGGCCTTCCTCAAGCAGCGCCCGGGCGCCTTCCACCGCGGCCCAGGCGGCGAAGGGCTCGCGCTCGACCGCCGAGCGCCGGCCATACACCCGCATATGGTCGACCAGCCGCGCAGCGCGCTCGACCTGGGCCTCGATGCGGCGCAGCTTGTCCTCCAGGTAGGCCTGATCGGCGGCGCCGTTCTCCAGGCGCTTGAGGGTGTTGGCCACCGCCATGCGCATCACGTTGAGCGGCTGGTTGATTTCGTGCAGCAGCCCGGTGGCCAGCTCGCCGAGGGTCGCCATCTTCGCGCCCTGCAGCAGTTGCTGCTGGCTGCGCCGCACCTCGGTGTTGTCGCGGCCCACGGCCTGGACCTCCAGCAGGTTGCCGTCGGCGTCGAACAACCCACGGTCGGCCCAGACCCACCAGGCGTGCTCGCGACCGGGCAGTTGCAGGCAGATCTCCGCGCTGCTCACCGGCTGCTCCGGCGTCAGTGCCCGCAGGCGCAGGAGGAAGGCCTCGCGCTGGCCGGCGGACAACCACTGCCCCAGGTCCGCGCCCTGCAACTGCTCGGGCGTGCAGCCCAGGTAGTCGGCCAGGGGCCGATTGCCGAACAGCACGGTCAGGTCCGGGCGATACCGGCAGATCATCGCCGGCGAGTCCTCCACCAGCACGCGGTAGCGTTCCTCGCTCTGGCGCATGCGCTCGGCGGCCTCGGTGGTTTCGCTGACGTCCAGCCACAGGCCGACCACCTCCAGCGGCTGGCCGAGGTCGTCACGCAGCAGGCGGGCCTCGTCGAGCATCCAGTGATAGCCGCCAAGGTGATCGCGCAGGCGATAGCGGCAACGCACCTGACCATCGCGCAACAGGCCACGGGTGCGCTCCAGCCACAGCGGGCGGTCGTCCGGGTGCACCGCCAGGCCCGGCTGGCGCGCCTGTTCGCTGTCGGCCGCCCAGCCCAGCAACGGCGCCAGGCTGGCGCTGTAGAAATCGCTGTGCAGCGCGCCTTCGGCATAGCGCTGCACGTAGATCACCGCGGGCGAGCGGGCGATGAGGTTCTCCAGCCGCGCACGGGCCGCGCCGGCCTGCTGCTCCTGGGCCTTGAGGGCGCTGATATCAAGCAGGAAGCCGCGCAATTGGCCGCCCTGGCCCTGGCCGGCCCAATGGAACCAGCGCGGTGGCGCCAGGGGGTCGTGGTACGGCAGGCGCACGCTGAGGCTCAGCGCCTGCCCGTCACGGGCCTGGTCCAGGGCCAGTTGCGCCGGCTCGCGGTCCGCTGGGTGCAGGCGGGCGAGCCATTGGCCAAGGCTGACCCGGTTCGCCAACCCGAGGCCCGCGGCCAGGGCCGGGTCCAGCTGCAGCTCACCGTGCACCGGCCACTCCCACCATCCCGCGCCCAGCTGGCGCTGCAGGTCATCGAGGTGATGGGCCTGGTGCTGCAGTTGCTGGCGTCGATGACGCACCAGCAGCGGCTCGGTCAAGGTCCGCACCAGCGCCAGGGCCATGTCGACCGGCGGTGCCTGCCGAGCTCCGGCGCACAATACCCAGGCCTCGGCCTCCAGCCCCTGGCGGTAGGGCACCAGGAACAGCGACGCACCACCGCACAGGGCAAGCAACTCGGGGTCGTCATCGACCTCGATCAGGGTATGGGCCGGCCAACGGTCCAGGCTCTCGCGCAGCCTGCGATCATCAGGCCAGGGCCAGGTCTCGTCGCCGCTGGCGTAGTGGCGCCAGCCCCCCGGTTCGCGCAGCATCAGCCGTAGCGCGGCCGCCTGCCAGTGCTCGGCCAGGCTGTGCAGCTGTTCGCGGGTCGTCTGTAGCAGGCGCTCGCTGCCGCATTCGCGCAGAGCGTGGCCGATCTCGCCGAGCAGGGGGCGCTGACGATCCCATCGCTGTTCGCGCAGCAGATCGCCGATATCGAACAGCTGCAGCATCCAGCCTTGTTCGTGGCGCTGCAGCCAGCCACGGGTGTGCAACGCATGGCCCATGACGGTGTGAAAATCCAGGTCCAGGGGCTGGCCCTGCCAATCGGCGGGCTGCCCTTCGAGCACCAGCCAGCTGTGGCGCTCCAGATAGTCATGCACCCGCGCACCCGCCTGGCCGGGCAGTGCCAGCAGGCTGCGCAGCGGACCGCCCAGGCGCAGCACCCGCGCCTGGTCATCGAGCCACAGTTGCAGACCGATGGCCGGCGTCACCTCGGGCGTCTGGGCCGGGGCCGGCGCGGCGAACCAGCGATCGAACAGGCCACCACTCACAGTTGCAGGCTCGCCTGGGCCTGTAGCCGTGCGGGCAGCTTCGGTACATCACCGACCACCGGCAGCACCAGGGTCGGCAGCACCTGCGTCAGGCGCGAGCGCGGGTAGTCGATCACCACCGTGAGCACCTTGTCCGCGCCAACGGTGACCCGGGTGTCGGTAAGCACACTGAACCCCAGCGCGCTGGGCATCCACGCCAACTGCTGGCCGATCACCTGGCGGGCCAGCCTCTGCACGTCCAGCTCGTAGGTCTGGCTGGTCGGGTCCACGGCCACGCAGCGGCGCACGGCCTCGCTGCTGGCCTGGTTGAACGACTGCAGCATCAGCATCGGCAAGGCGTAGCTCACCAGCCCATAGAACACCGCGAAAAACACCATGAATACCGCGACAAACTCGATGGCTGCCGCGCCTTTTTGCCGTCCCGCCGGGCCTGCTTTCATGATCGCGTCTACCCTGACTGTGAGACCTGTCTGAAAGCATAGAACCGTTCAACGAATAGGGATGGCAATTTGCCAATGCAAAGCATTGTTCTCCTGATGTGGCTTGCCTTGTGCACCGAACAAGATGTCCGTGAACGGCAAATCTCCAACGCCCTGACCCTCGGGGTCGCGGCGTGCGCCCTGGCCTGGCTGTTCGCCACCGGACGCAGCTGGATCGGCGCCGACGCCAGCGAAGCCGGCTGGGCCCTGGCCATCGTCATGCTGCTTACCCTGCCCGGCTACATGCTCGGCCGCTTCGGCGCCGGCGACGTCAAGCTGATGGGCGCCCTGGCCCTGGCCACCAGTCCGCAGTACGTGCTTGGCACGTTCATCGGCGCCGGGGTCACCGTGCTGGCCTGGATGTTCGGGCGGCGGCGCCTGTGGACCCTGCTCAATCCCAAGGTGAAAAAGCGCCTGCAGGCGCTGGCCGAACAGGTCGGCGACAAGCAGCCCTTTGCCCCCTACGTGCTGGCCGGCTTCCTGCTGACGGCCGTCTGGATCCAATAACCGACCGATGGGCTGCTTCGAAGGGCAAGGCGCATGTACATAATTGCAAAGTGCGACTACTTTTCTACCTGCCAGAGCCTCTGGCCCGGGAGCAGAGCCGATACAACAGGGAGTTGATCGTGAACAAGTCCGTCAGTGAGGTGAAAGTGCTGGTGGTCGACGACCAGCCAGTGATCGTCGAAGAGTTGTGCGAATTTCTCGAAAGCGAGGGCTACCGGTGTGTCCCCGCCCATTCCACCGGGCAGGCCATCGACTGCTACAAGGCCGACGAGACCATCGGCTTGATCCTGTGCGACCTGCACATGCCCGAGCGCGATGGCATCGAGCTGGTCCGCACCCTCAAGCAGATCGCCGGGCCGCAGCGCATGTTCGAGGCGATCATGCTGACCGGCCGCGCCGACAAGCAGGACGTGATCCGCGCCCTGCGCGAGGGCTTCGCCGACTACTACCAGAAACCCATGGACCTGGACGAATTGCTCGAGGGCGTGCGCCGCCAGGAAGCGGCGCTGCTCGAACGGCGCCGCAACTTCCGCGAACTGGGCAGCCTCAACCAGCGCCTGCAGGAGCTGGCCGAGTCCATCGACGACCTCTACCAGGACCTGGAAAAAGCCCGTGGCCAGGGCACCCACCGCCGCGCCAGCGATGCCGAGGAGGGCGAGGCGGAGCTGCCTGCCGCCTTCGAGAAGCTGTCACCGCGCCAGCTTGAGGTGGCCCGCCTGGTGAGCAAGGGCAAGACCAACTACCAGATCGCCTGCGAGCTGGGCATCACCGAAAACACGGTGAAGCTGTACGTGTCGCAGGTGCTGCGCCTGACTCACATGCACAACCGCACGCAGCTGGCGCTGGCGTTGACCCCGCGTTCGTCGCCGGTGCATCAGCGGTTTACCACGCATTGACCTTGTGCTTTGTAGGAGATCACACAGCCCCTACTGGCTACGCTGTCGCGCAGGGAGCAGGGTTCCAGCGTTGATGTCGAGATTGCGGGGCCGCTCTGCGGCCCATTCGCGGCACCAGGCCGCTCCTACATTCCATGTTCATGAACCCAAGGCCCGCGCCAGCGCGGAAAAACCTGGCCCGGCCAGGACGATCAGCAGCGCCGGGAACAGGAACACCATCATCACCGCCGACATCTTCGCCGACATCTTCGACACCCGTTCCTGCAAGCCAGTCAGGCGCCGGTCGTCGAGCAACTCCTTGAGCGCCAGCAGTGACTTCATCGAGCCACTGCCCTGCACCAGCAGTTGCTGGAGGATGACGCAGGTGTCGATCAACTCGTCCACCGCCAGCAGGCGCGCGGTCTTTTCCAGCTCCGGGCCCAGGGCCAGGCCGGAATCGACCCGCTGCAGGACCAGGCGCAATTCGTCGCTGATGTTCGGCACCAGGCTACGACCTTCATGGGCCAGCACCCGCAGGGCCTGCTCCACCGCCAGCCCGGTTTCGAAGAGGATGCGCAACAGCGGGATCAGCAGGCTCACCTCCTGGGCGATCTGCCGCTGACGCCGCGCCGCCGCCAGCACCAGCAGGCGCTTGGGCAGCAGGTAGCCCGCGCCCATCGCGCAGAGCACCAGCACGCCCCAGTGCCCGCGGTTTTCCCCGGGCAGGCCATGGGCCAACAGCAGCGCCACGCTCACCGCCAGCAGCGGCAAGCCCAGCTGCACGGCGGCGAACAGCGCCCGTTGTCGGCTGCGCCGCCAGCCCAGGCGATCGAGCAGCGCCTGGGTCTCGCCATCCAGCCGTTGCAGGCGTCGCCCCAACGGGCTGCTGCCCAGCCACTGCAGCCAGTCGCCGAGCCGTTCGTCACGGGCCAACCGCCCCTGCAGACGCCGCGCCACCCGTTGCCGGGCCCGCCACTGCCGGGCGACCTGCAAGGCCAACAGCACGAACGCGGCGAACAGGAACAGCGCGCAGAGCAACATGGCCATGCTCACAGGCTCCTCATCATGCGCCACAACACCAGGCAGCCGACGGCCTGCAGGACAAAGGCGAACAGCAGCATCAGTTGCCCGCTGCGGTCGTGCCACATGGCCAACAGGTAGGTGGGGTTGGCGAACAGGAAGTAGCCAACCATGGCCAGCGGCAGCGCGCCGAGGATCCATGCAGTGATGCGGGTCTCGCCGGTCATGGCGCGCAGTTGCCGGTCGCCCTGCTCGTGCTCGCGGATCAGCTTTATCAGGTTCTCCATCAGCTCGCTGGCATTGCCGCCGTGGCGCTGATTGATGCGCAACCCCAGGGCGAACATGCGCAGTTCGGCCTGGCCATAGAGTTCGGCGAGTTCGTTGACCGCATCCTCCAACGGCACGCCCAGTTGCACGTTGCGCCGCACCCGCAGCATCGCCGAGCGCAGCGGCTCGCGGGTACTGTCGACGCCGCCGAGCACCGCCTCGTTCAGGGTGCGACCGGCCTTGAGGCTGCGCACGCTGTAGTCAAGCAGGCCGGGCAGTTGCTGGACGATCTGCTGCAGGCGCCGCCGGCAGCGCCAGGCCAGGTAGAGGTGACCGAGCAGCGGCAGGCCGAACAGCACCATCGACGCCGCCACCCAACCCGCAACCAGACCGGCGAGCAGGGTCAGCGCCAGCCAGGCGAACAGCCACGGTCTGGGGGAAAAGTCGGCATGGGCCAGGCCCGCCCGCTGCAGCAGCGGGTCGAGCCAGTCGCGCCGGGGATTGCCGCTGCGCACAGCGCGGTAGGCCCGGCCCAGGCGTTCGAGGATGCGCTCCTCGCCACGCTTGTACAGGCCCAGGCGCAACAGCAGCAGCGCCATGCCCAGGCACAACGGCGACAGCGCCAGCAGCAGCGGGCCCATCACAGCACACCCTCGTGGCGCAGCTTGTTGCCGGCCGGGTTCGGCGCCTCGCGCAGGAAGCCGTCGCCGCTGCGCCGGTCGAGGCGGAACAGGGTGTTGGTGACATACACATCGTCGCGCACACCGACCACCTCCAGCACCTCGCTGACGCAGCGCCGGCCATCGGCCAGGCGGGTCAGCTGGATCACCACGTCCAGCGCCGCGCAGATCATCTGCCGCAGGGTCTTCTCGGCCACCTGGCGGCCGGTCAGGCCGACCAGGGTCTCCAGGCGCAGCAGCGCGTCCTGGGCAGTGTTGGCGTGCACCGTGCTCATCGAGCCGTCGTGGCCGGTGTTCATCGCGGTCATCACATCGAGCACCTCGGCGCCGCGGATCTCGCCGAGGATGATGCGGTCGGGGCGCATGCGCAGGGCGTTGCGGATCAACTCGCTGGCCTTGATCTCGCCATGGCCCTCGGCATTCGGCGGACGGGTCTCCAGGCGCACCACATGCGGGTGGTGCAGTTGCAGTTCGGCCACGTCCTCGATGGTCACCAGGCGTTCCTGGGGCGCGATCATCTGGCTGAGGATATTGAGCAAGGTGGTCTTGCCGGTGCCGGTGCCGCCGCTGACCAGGATGTTGCAGCGCCGGCCCACGGCGCGTTCGAGGAAGTCGTAGATCGACTGGTCGATGGCCCGGGTGGCCAGTAGGTCGGCGCTCTTGAGCATGTCCTGGCGGAACTTGCGGATCGACAGGCAAGGCCCATCCAGGGCCACCGGCGGGATGATCGCGTTGACCCGGCTGCCGTCGGGCATGCGCGCGTCGACCATCGGCGACGACTCGTCCAGGCGCCGCCCGAGGGGCGCGAGGATGCGCTGCATGACGCGCTCGACATGGTGGGCGTCGATGAAGCGCAGGTCGGTCTGTTGCAAAAGTCCCGCGCGCTCGACGAACACCCGGTACGGGCCGTTGACCAGAATCTCGGTGACGCTCGGGTCGCGCAGCAGCACCTCCAGCGGCCCATAGCCGGTCAACTCGTCGACGATCTCCTCGGCCAGGCGCTCCATCTCGTAGCGCGACAAGGCCAGGCGCAGGCGCGCCACATAGTCGCCCACCTGTTCCAGGACGAACTGCGCCAGCACCGGGCGCGCCCCTTCGAGCAGGTTGCGGCCGCTGTCCTCGATGGCGTCGATGACATGCCGGTGCAGGGCGCGCTTGAGCACCTGCGGATCACTGGCCGCATGGCGCGGCCCGCCAAAGGGTTCTTCGTTGCTCATCGGTTGCCCCATAGCCGGTTGAGCCAGCCCTGGCCTGCCGGCGCCAGGGTTTCCGAGCGCCGTGCCAGGCGTTCGCCCAGGCCGCGCAGGGCCTGGGTCAGGCCTTCGCGCGGGGCCAGCTCGAACAGGCTCAGGCCCTGGTTCTTGGCGTTCAGGCGCACCTCCGGGCTGTAGGGCATGACCTTGAGCAGGGCCAGCCCGTAGCGTTTGGCCAGGGCATCTGCATCCGGCGCCACATGGCGTAGGTAGCGGTCCACCAGCAAACTGGCATGCTCCAGCTTGATGCCGCGGTCGCGCCACTGTTCGAGCACGTCCAGGTTGCGCCGGCAGTCGAGGATGTTCTGGTCGGTGTAGACGATCAGCTTGTCGCAGTGGCTGACGATGGTGCGCAGGGCCTCGCTGTCGGCCTGGCCGGTGAGGTTCACGACGATGTGCTGGAAGTGCTGGCGCAAGGCGCCGAGCAGCATGTACAGCTCGGCGGCGCTGGACTGTGCCAGGGCCTCGTCGTTGTCGGCGTAGGCGAGGATGCGCAGGCCGCCCTTGTCGCGGGTGAAGGCGCTGTCGATCAGGGTCGTGTCGAGCCGGCGCAGATGGCGCAGCGCATCACCGAAATGGAACGAGGCCTCCAGACCCAGCAGCGCCAGGCTGTCGCCCCGAGGCAGGCCGAGGTCGAGCAGCAGGGTCTGCTGGCCGCTCTCTTGCACCACCCGCGCCAGGTGCGTGGTGAGCAGCGCGCCGTCGGCGCCGCGCTGGGTGCCGAAGAGCACGGTCAGGCCGCCCAGGCTGGGGTTGCTGGTGGCCGTCGGCAGGCGCTTGCCCAGGCGCCGCACCAGCCCCGCCACCTCGCTGGCCCGCGAGCCATAGGCGACGAAGTCGCGGGCGCCGGCACGCATGGCATGCAGCACCAGCTGGTTATCCATGCCATCGCCGAGGGCGACGATGGCCAGCATCGGCTTGGCTTCGAGCATGCCCTCGATCAGCGCGCACTGGCCGATCAACTGCTCGCGGTCCAGGCCGATGAACACCAGGTTGCTGAAAGTCATGTCGACCAGCGCCAGCAGCTCGTCGAGGTTCGGACTGCTGGCGCCGATCACCTGCCCCAGCGGCGCCAGCGCGCCCTGCAGCCAGTGCAGGTCCTCGTCGGTGCGGGTCAAGGCCAGGTAGGTCTGGTTCAGGCTTTCGTTCATTGGGACAACCCGCCATGGACCCAGACGATGGTGAAGACGCTGTTGTCGAGGGGAATGCCGGGCGAGCCGATCAGGCTGTGCAACTGACCGAACGCCGTGCAACCCTTGGCCGCCGCCTGCGCCGTCGGCGCCAGCAGGGTCAGGGTCAATCCGCCTCGTGGAGTAACACGCAAAGAACTACGCATGGATCGCATCCTTGCCGGTTCAGGGAGACTTGTTGTTATCGCCGCTCTGGGCGCCGCGAATGATCTGCATCGTCGGCGCACCGGCCGCGGCGGCGACCGCCTGGCTGGCCAGGGGCACCTGGGACAGCTGACTGAAGCGATAGAGGTCGCGGTTGGCGCGCTGCAGCTGCGAGCTGGCATCCTGGCCGGACCAGTAGGCCGCCAGCAGGGGCTCGTCGGCGCTGCGCACCGCCAGGCGCAAAGTCCCGGCCTGGGCCGCCAGCATCAGACGGCTGGCCAAGGCTTCGGGCACGGCCAGGCTCACGGTGCGGGTGGTGTTGCTGTTCAGCGATTGCTGCTCGCGCCGGGCCTTCTGTTCTTCGACCGTTTGCGCCGGGCGCCCGTCGTTGGCCAGCCCGGTCTGCTGGTCGACGCTGAGCACGCGCAGGGCCCGCAGCACCACCTGGGCGGAGGACTGCGGGTTGTTGTTCTCTTCACGCAGGAACAGCAGCACGTCGACGAAGTCTCCTGGGCGCAACTGCCCGGCGGCGCCGCTCACATCGTCGACGGCCACCGCCACGGCGCGCTCGTGGGGGCGGATCATCCGCGCCAGCGGGCCACCGGCCTGGAAGCTCGACTCGTCCAGCCAACTGCCTGCCGCCAAGGGACGCGAGCTGCGACGTCCAAGCACCTGGTCGAGTTGCTGGAAGGCGCCGGCGGGTACCACCTGCAGACGTTCGACCAGCACATCATCCTCGCTCAAGGGGGTGTTGGCCGGTACCGCCCTGCGCAGCACCACGATGGGTGAACGTGGCGGTTCGGGAGGAGCGACGGGGACCGGCGCGGCGGGAATCACCGCTTCACCGGAGGGGGGCAATGGCGCCGGCGCCGATTCGGCCGGATGGCTCAAACGCAGACCCCAGTAACCGGCAAGCAAGGCCGCGATCAGAAACAGGCCGGCGAGGATCATGGTCAGGCGACTGCTCATCTGCGCTCTCCCCTACGCCTGGGACCAATGATGGCAAAAGGTAACTATTTCGCTATTGGACGGTAGCTGAGCCGCTATCTTTCGCCATTACCTGTACCGCATTTTTAGAGCCATGAAATTGACGCGTCGGCAAAACAAAAACTTAGCATCGTCAATTGCAACCAATACTTTTGTATTAATGCTTTCTTACATTTGCACGTCGCCACGGCTTGGCGATGCTCTGATGGCAAAGGGGTATCACTTATCAAGCCCCGCCGACCGGCGCCCATCGAGCGCAAGGAGTAGTGCCATGCTGCTGCAACAGATCCTCATCCATGTGAAGACTTTCCTCCAGCGCAAGGACGGCGCCTCCGGTATCGAATACGCAGTGATCGCGGCGATGGTGGCGGTGATACTGGCCGGCTTCGTCACGCCGATCTCGACCGAGGTGTCGGCGATCATGACCACCATCCAGACCGCGATCACCCAGTGATCGCGCAGCACCTGCATGACGTGTAGTCCCACTACCAGGAGCCGACCATGCCGACCTCTTCCTTGCGTCAACAGATCCTGCTGGTGGACGACGAGGAAGAGGCCCTGCTGGAGCTGGCCGAACTGCTGGAGAACGAGGGTTTCTGTTGCCACACCGCCACCTCGGTGCGCGGCGCCCTGCAGCAGCTGACCCGCCACCCCGATGTCGCCCTGGTGATCACCGACCTGCGCATGCCCGAGGAGAGCGGCCTGGGCTTGGTGCAGCGCCTGCGCGACCACACCGCACGCCAGCACCTACCGGTGATCGTCATGTCCGGACATGCCGACATGGACGATGTCAGCGACCTGCTGCGGCTGCAGGTGCTCGACCTGTTCCGCAAGCCGATCTATCACGCGCGCCTGCTCGAGACGCTGGAGAACCTGTTTCCCAAGCCGTTGATGCAGGCCGTTAAATAGCTGGCGCAACAACCTCAAGCCTTGCGCTCCTACAATTGATAACTGAAACTCAGGTTCAGCCGTGGCCGCCGGTTGAAGCTGTCCAGGGCGATGTCCGACATCGGCTTGGCCACCTCGACCGCGATGTTGTAGTAGCGCATATCGCCAAACCGCAGCCCCAGCGCCGCCGATGACATCTTCGTGTCCTTCACGTCCAGCTCGTTGAACCAGGCCCGCGCCGTGTCGAGCGCCACGTACGGCTGCACGACCTTGAGCCATCCACCGTCGCGGTGGAAGCTGTAGTTGACCTCGTAGGCCAGCCCCCAGCCTTTGTCGCCCGAGCCCTGGTCACTGGGGTAACCGCGCCCGAAGTTCTGCCCGCCGAACACCGCCCGCTCGCTGTCGGGCAAGCTGTCGTTGCTCCAGTAGGCCGCCGCCGAGGCCACGCCCTGCCAGTTGTCGGTGAAGTTGTCGCTCTGCACGCCCGATACCCGCAACCGCAAAAAATCCAGGTCATAGTCGGCATTGGTGTTCGCCCCCAGGCGGTCGAGGCCCTGGTAGACCCCGGCACTGAGGATACGCAGTCGCCGCGCCTCAGCCTTGCGCCAGTCACCTTCGAAGGACAGCGCGCGAATATCGGTCTCGCTGTCCAGCCGCAGCGGAAAGCCCACCACCTGGTAGTCGATTTGGTCGTTGACCACGTAGAAGCGCCCGACCACCTCCAGCCATTCGCTGGGCGAGGCGATCAACGACTGGCTGATGCCCACCGAGTAGCGTTCGTTCTCGCGGTGCTGGGTCAGGTCGATGCCGTTGTCCAGGCGGATGCGCGCCTTGGGGTCGCTGCGATAGCGCGAGGCCGACAGCAGCAGCCGCGAACCCTCGGCGTCGAGGAACTGGCTGTAGTCGAGGCGGTAGTAGTGCTCCTTGTCCTCGCCGGGCGGCACCAGCACGCTGGCGCTCAGTTGCTCGGCAAAACGGGTCTGCGCGTTGCTGCTGGCACCGAGCAGCGCCTGCAGGTCGTCGCGGCTGCCGTCATTGAGGCTCAGGGTGGTGGTGAACGGTTTGCGCGAGACCTGGGCCAGCAGCCGGGTCGCGCCATCGCTGGTGGCCGGGGGCGGCACCTGGGCCTGGAAGGTCACCCCGGGGATACGCCCGGCCAGGCTGGTGTAGCGCTCGAAGCTTTCGCGGGTCAGCGGGCGCTCGGCCTTGAGGCGCTCCATCAGCTGGTCCAGGTAAGCCCGCGCCGCGCCAATATCGCCCTCGACCTGATAGTCGTGGATATAGCCCTCCACCAGCACCACCCGCACCCGGCCATCGACGAAGTCCTGGGGCGGCAGGTAGGCGTACGACAGCAGGTAGCCGTCCTGCTGGTAGCGTTGGGTCAGGCGGCGGGTGACCTCGATCAGCTCGGCGAGGGTCACCTCGCGACCGATCAGCGGCTGGTAGTGTTCGCGCAGGTCGCTCAAGGGGTAGACGGTGCCGCCTTCGAAGCGCACCTTGCGCACCGCCACCCGCGTGCTCATCAGCAAGGGCGATTGGCGTGCGTTGTCCACGGTGGGTACGCGCAGGCCGGCGGGGCCGGGACGATAGGCGTCCACCGGGAGGTTCGGCGTGGGCAGGCGGCGCTCGGTCTCGTTGCTGTTGAGGAAACTCGGCAAGGGCTCGGCCCGGGCCAGACTGGCCACGGACAGCGCCAGCATCGTCACCAGCCATCGGCGCATTCGGACACTCCATGATCCACGGGTGGCAGGGTGACCGACCGGCGCACCGGTCGGTCTCGCTCACCTTGAGCGTAGCCCGTCGCGTCAGCGCTGCCCGCCTGCCAGGGCGCCTGTCACGCCGCTCAGCGCACCGCCGAGGCCGCCCTGCGTGCCGTTGGCATTGACCAGGGTGCCGGCCTGGCCGACCATTGCGCCCACCGCGGTCACCGTCGCGCCCAGCTGGCTGACCGTCGGGTTGGCGGTGGCGTCGGTCAATTGCGTACCGACGCTGCCCACCGCGCCACCGACCTGGTTCAACAACCCGGCCACCGGTGCTCCCACGCCTGTGCTGGCGCCGACCTGCTGGGTCACGCTGGACACACCGGCGACCACCGGATTGAGCCCGGAGCCCACCTGCTGAGTCAGCGCCGCGGCAGGGGTGCCTGCCGCCGTGTTGGTCACGCCGTTGCCGCCGAGCACCGGGCCCAGGCTGGCGACGCTGTTGCCCGCCTGCACCAGGCTGCCGCCGATACCACTTACGGTCGGGCTGCCAATACTCGCGGCCAGGCCGCTACCGGCACCGGCCACTACGCCGCCAGCGGTTTCCAGCAGCCCAGTGCGCGGGCCGCCGGTAACGGGCGCCAGCCCGCTGGCGGTGCTCACGGAGGTGCCAGTGTTGGCGACCGCCTGCCCGAGCGTGGTGCCCAGTGGATTGCCCGTGCCAGCCAGTTGCAGGCCGGCCTGGTTCAAGGCGGTGCCGGTTTGATTCAACGTCTGGTTGAACGGGCCGGCGAGCCCGGTCTGCCGGGTGACGTTGGCCGTGGTGTTTTCCACCAGCGAGACCACTGGCACCAGGGCATCGCTCGCGCCTTGGGTCGCCCCGGCCAGTGGGCCGCTGGTGCCAACCGGCGAGAGGGTGTTGCCAAGCATGGTCACGGCCTGGCCGACCCGGTCGACGCCCTGCCCGGCCCCGGCGACCAGTTGGTTGACCACGGGTACCTGCTCGACCGGCCCATTGCTGGCCAGGCCGGTCACGCCCTGGCCAAGGCCAGAGACGCCCGTGCCCAGGTCGGCGGTGGCCGCGCCGACTACCCCGACGGTGGTGCCCACGGCATTGTTGCCAGTGCCCAGTTGCCCCAGGCCATCGCTCAGGCCGCTGCCGACACTGTTCACCGCGTTGCCGGTGGATGACACCAGCGTGCCCACACCGCCGGTCAACGAGGTGTCGCCGGCGATGGGCAGCGAGCCGATTACCTGGCCGAGGTTGCTCACACCGTCGCCAACGCCGGAGACGGTGTTGCCCAGCTGATCGACCACCTGGCCGGTGACCAGGGCGGTGGGTGTCGTGCCTCCACCGGTTCCGCCATCGCCGCCGCCGGGTGTGGTGCCGCCGCCGGAGCCGCCGCTGCCCCCACCGGTGCCTGCGCTGCCATCGCCCGGGGTGCTGCCACCACCACCGGTGCCTGCGCCACCGTCACCGGCCCCGCCGCCCGAGCCTCCAGCTCCCGCGCCTGCACCCGTGCCGCCGTCGGCCGAGGAGCCGTCGACCTCGCTGTGATGCCCGCCACCGCCACTGCTGCAACCGGTAAGGCCCAGGGACATGACCATCGTCAGCGCCGTTGCGGCCTTGATCCACGCTTGAGTGTTCATGGGAAGACTCCCGCTGCTGGTTGTTGTGCTTGCTACCAGCAGTGAAAGCCGAGGGGGGCGAGACGGGTAGATTGCAACTTGGTGTTAGTACCTGTGGGAGAGGGCTGGGGATGGAGCATAAGCGTATGAATTTCAGCTAGTTTCGTTTGGTGGACAGCGCACAGTGTCGAAAGAGCTAGTCATAAATCATTAGTACGGGTGGCTGACAGAATGCTGGGGCCGCTACGCGCCCCTTTCGCGGCACAAGGCCGCTCCTACAGGAATCGCGTTCCCATTGTAGGAGCGGCCTCGTGCCGCGAAAGGGCTGCAAAGCAGCCCCAGCGGTTTCAAAATGAGCACCTATTTATAAGACTTTCCCCATTCCCTGTAGTCCATTTCCCAAACATACTCCCAAGCCCTTTCAAGCCATTGCGGCGCTCTGAGTTGGCCTCTAGTCTCGGGCAGTCGCTGCACAATCAGCGACCGGCTTTGACAGGCCGACTCAAATACGAACGCATGGCTATGCCGCTATGGCGGTTGTGCGTGGGGCATCTTCGGGTGCGCCGGGTTTCCTCTATTTGACCGGTCTGTCAACCCACGTACAGCTGCCACCCTTTGTTTGACAGCGAATGGTGATGGTTCCATCTCAAATTGAGGATTCATCATGCTGAAGATTGTCCCCGATCCACCCCACAACCCTCACTCCCTCGAAGACACCCTCATCCAGGCCACCGAATACGCCCTGTGCGCCTTGACCGTGGCCCATCACGCCATACAGCTCAAACCCAGGTCGCCGGCTGCCGTGTTGATGATGGCGTCGATGCATGAAATGGAGTCGCTGCGTGTGTTGCTCGAAGCGGCATTGATCCAGGTACAGATGCCAGCGCAGGCGCCGACGTTGCATTAAGCCCAATCGCGGGGCAAGTCGCAGCGGCGAACCGCCGCTCCCACGCCAGGCCTGCGTAGAACTCAGCTGCGTGGGAGCGGGCTTGCCCCGCGATAGCGTCCGCACAGGCACCGACCCTTTCAGGGAGAAAAATCATGACCACAGACAACACCCCCACCACCGCCGGCAAGACCAAGTTCTACCAAGGCGAAGGCATGACCGACCCGCTGTTCTGCATCGAGCCCGGCATCCCCTGCCAGCACGCGCGCGACCAGGCGTCAGAGCTGATGGGCTGCGTACGCGACCTGACCATCACCGGGATCATGGAGGAAAAACCCCAACTGCTCTGGGCTTCGTACTACCTGAGCGCGCTGGCCAAGGCATTGATGGATGATGCCGAGCTCGGCATGAAGCACTGATCGATACTTTGGGGCTGCGTTGCAGCCCTTTCACCCAGCAGGTTCATTCGCTGACCTGAAACGCCACCCGCGCCGTCTCGCCACTTTCATCCAACGCACTCAACTCGATGCTGCCGGCCTGTTCGAAACGTATCGGCAGACTGTCCTGCCCCTGGGTCTCGCCCAACGGCTGCCCATTCAGGAACCACCAGCGTCGCCCCGCGCCGCCCAAGGCCGACACCCGCAACTGCAAAGGCTCGTGACTGGTGGCCGGGCGGCGCAGGTTGTCGCCGGCGCGCACACCGACGATCGACAGCGGCGGCGCGCTGGCCACCAGCTGTGGCGGGCAGGCCGGATCCACGGCGGGCAGCCGCGCAGCACGGCGCTCGGCCCGGGGCAGCCAGGGTTCCAGCGGGGCCGGCCACAAGGCGACATCGTGGGCCTTGGCAGCTGGGCAACCGGCATCAACGCGCAGTCCCTGGTCGTTGAGCCACACCGTCTCGCGCAAACCCAGTCCCAGAGGCTGGTCGGCCGCCAGCAAGGTCGGCGGGGTGGTGCCGTCCAGGGTCCAGGCGAAACGCTGGCGGCGGCAGTTGGAGTCCTGGCGGTTCATCGGCTGGCCCAGGGGCCAACAGATCGCCGCCACCCCCACCGACGCCGGCACCGGCTCGACCGGTACCTCGATGCCACGTTGGCTGTCGCGATTGCTCAGCAAGTCGTGCACCTGCAGCATCAGCGGCGCCGCCGAGGCCAGGCCGAACTGGCCCGGCACCGGGGTGCCATCGGGGCGGCCGATCCACACGCCGATCAGGTAACGCGGGCCCACGCCCACCGACCAGGCATCGCGAAAGCCATAGCTGGTGCCGGTCTTCCAGGCCAGTTGCGGGCGCTGCACCAGTTCGGCATGGGGATCGCGGTCCGGCCGGGCCAGGCCGCTGAGAATGCGCCGGGTGATCCAGGCCGAGCCCGGCGATAGCAGGCGGCGCTCCAGCAGCGGGTCCTGGGGTTGCAGGCGAATCTTCGCGCTGTTGCCGCCTCGGCCGAACGCGGCATAGCCACCGACCAGGTCCTCCAGGCGGCTGCCCGCGCCACCGAGGATCAGCGACAGGTTCGGCTCGGCCAGCGGCGGCAGCACCAGCGGCATGCCGCCCATGCGCATCTGCGCGGCGAAGCGTTTCGGGCCGTAGGCCTCGAGTAACTGCACCGCCGGCAGGTTGAGCGACAGCGCCAGCGCCGAGCTGGCCGACACCGGACCGCTGAAGCCCATGGAGAAGTTGCCGGGACGGTAGTCGCCATAACGCCGGGGCACATCCTGCAGCAGCGATTCGGAATGAATCAGGCCATCGTCCATGGCCATGGCGTAGAGGAATGGCTTGAGGGTCGAGCCGGGCGAGCGCAGGGCGTGGATCATGTCCACATGGCCGAAGCGGCGCTCGTCACTCAGGTCGATGGAGCCGAGATAGGCGCGCACCGCCATGCTCTGGGTCTCCACCACCAGCAGCGCCGCCGAGGTGCGCTCGGGCAGACGCGCGCGCCAGCCCATCAGCAGGTCTTCGAGGCGCCGTTGCAGGGCGGCGTCGAGGGTGGTGCGGATCAGCGGCGGGCTGTCCGGCGTGTTCAGGCGTCGGGCGAGCAAGGGCGCCAGTGCCGGCTCCTGGCGCGGCGCCAGCAACAGCGGCTCTTCGCGGGCCTCGTCGATGCGCTGGGCCGGCCACACCTGGTACTCGGCCAGGCGCTGCAGCACCTTGTCCCGGGCGCGCTGGGCGCGCTCGGGATGACGGTCCGGGCGCAGGCGGCTCGGCGCCTGGGGCAACACGGCGAGCAGTGCGGCCTCAGCCGGGGTCAGGTGCTTGGGCGACTTGCCCAAGTAGGCCCAGCTGGCCGCGGCCACGCCCTGCAAGGTGCCGCCAAACGGCGCCCGGTTCAGGTACAGCTGCAGGATCTCGGCCTTGGACAGGTGCCACTCCAACTGCGCCGTGCGCCACAACTGCCGCAGCTTGCCGGCCAGGGTGCGGTCGTGCGGGTCGAGCAGGCGCGCCACCTGCATCGACAGGGTGCTGCCACCGGACACCACCCGCCCGCCGCGCAGGTTGAGCCAGGCCGCCCGGGCCAGGGCCATGGGGTTGACCCCGGGGTGGTGATAAAACCAACGGTCCTCGTAGGCGAGCAAGGCTTCGAGGTACAGCGGCGAGACCTCGTCCGGGCCGACCGGGTAGCGCCACACGCCATCGGCGTCGGCGAAGCGCCACAGCGGCGTGCCGTCCTCGGCCAGCACCACCCGCGCCAGGTCATCGCCCGGCATGGGCAAGGGCCAGATGCGGTCGGCCAGCCACAGCAGGACGATGGCCGCCAGCAGGGTGATGGCGACACGCCGCAGCAGCTTGAGCAGACCTGGGCGCGCTAAGCTTGGCATCGGGAACCGACCGGGCCAGATGATGGCCAAAGGCTGGGAATCGCCGATTCGTTGATCAGGAAGCGACTATGCATGTAGAAGGTTTTTTCGAGTGGCTGGGCCAGGTTCTGGGTTCGGTGATCCGTTTCATCGTCGACGGCCTGGGCGGGTTGTTCAACCTGCTGGCCAACGCCGGTGGCAATTTCATCGACGGCCTGGCGCGCACGCTGGGCATGGACACCTCGCTGGTCAGCATCCTGGCGCTCGTCGTTGGCCTGATGCTGCTGTACTCGGCGGTGCGCGCGTTCATGCGGGCGTCGATCATCCTCGGGATCATCTGGGCGTTGCTGGGGTTGTGGGTGTTGAGTTGGGTGGTGCATTGAAAACCCTGTAGGAGCGGCCTTGTGCCGCGAAAGGGCTGCGTAGCAGCCCCGGCGATTCTCGCGTTGACGTCGAGATCGGGGGGCCGCTGCGCGACCCTTTCGCGGCACAAGGCCGCTCCTACATCGGGCGTGTGGACTCAGCGGGCGCGTACCACCATTTCACCCTGGCTGTCGCCGATCGCCTGCAGGTTCGGCCGGTACATCGACTCCACCTGCGGCGGCGGAATGCGGTAGCTGCCCGGGGTCACGGCGCGGGCCAGGTACAGCAGGTGGGTGGTGCCGTAGCTGTCGAGCTTGAGCGCGGCCACGTAGCGGTCGTCACGGTACTCCTGGTGCACCACGCTGGCGTTCTGCATCGATTCGCGCCACTGCTTCACCGCGCTGCTGGCGTTGTCCAGGCTGGCGGCGCTCTGCGCCAGGTTCTGGTTTTCCAGCTCCAGGCCCGCCGGCAGCAGGTCGACCACCAGGGCGTCCGGCACTTGGTCCTGGGCCTTGAGCGCCAGGTGCACCAGCACCAGGTCGCCGCTGCGTAGGTTACGCACATCCAGCGCCTGGCCGTTCATCCCCAGGTACTCGCGGCGGATTTCCATGCCGTTGCCGCTGGCGGCCGGGGCCTGGCGCGGGTAACCGGACAGGGTCAGCTGCTGGTACAGGGTGTCGCCACTCTGGTTCTGCACGGTCAGCGGCGAGGCCAGCAGCGGGCCTTCGAGCTTCATGCCCGAGTCGTTGTTGTCGAACTCACGCACTTCGCCGGCGCTGTCCAGGCGGGCTTTCCAGTTGCCTTCCGGTTTACCCAGCAGGCCACGGCCGGCGAGGAACAGCGCGTTGCGCTCCTGGGTGGACAGCCAGCGGTTGGCGGCCAGCTCGTCGGACAGGCCGAACAGGCGCTGGTCGACCTGGTTGCCGGCGAGGTTGTTCTCCTGCAGCAGGGCGAGGATCAGCGCCTGGTCACGCAGGGCGCTGCCGTAGTCGGCCATCCAGCCCTTGCTGCGGGTCACGGCCAGGCCAGCCTGCAATGCCTGCTGCGAACGCTGCTTGTCGCCCATCTTGTCCAGCGCCACCGCCAGCTGCACCAGCGGCAGGCCGGAGCGGGCGTCGGCGCGGCGCTCGAACAGGCTGCGCAGGGCGCCCAGCGGCGCCTGTTGGCTGCGCGCCAGCACCAGGCCGGCGTAGGCCTGCACGGCGAAGCGGGTGTGGTCGGCGTTCTGGCTGTAATCCACTTCGATCAGGTTGCGCTCCTGCACATAACGCAGCAGACGCTCGCTGGCCTTCTTCAGTACTTCGGCCGGCACGCCGTAGCCTTGCTCACGAGCACGCAGCAGGAAGTCAGTGACATAAGCGGTCAGCCAGTACTCTTCCTCGCTGTCCGAGCTCCACAGGCCGAAGCTGCCGTTGTAGCGCTGCATGCCCAGCAGGTGCTCGATGCCCATCTCGATCTTGCGCTTGCGCACATCGGCCGGCTCGCCCTTGATACCCAGGCGCTTGAGGCTGTCGGCATCGGCGTACAGCGACGGGTACAGGCCACTGGTGGTCTGCTCCAGGCAGCCGTAGGGGTAGGCTTCCAGGGCGCGGATCTGCTCGGCCAGGTTCAGCGGCGGGCGGCTCGACAGCGCCAGGCTCGCTTCCAGGCCCGCCGGTTCGAACTCGGCCAGGTCGCTCTCCGGCAGGCTCCAGGGTTGGTCCTTGAGGGCCACGCGGTAGTGCTTGAGCATCGCCGGGTAGGCCGGGCGCACGCCCAGGGTCCACTCGCGCTCGAAGGTGTTGGCCGGCTCGCCCGGCAGTTGCAGGCCATTGACCTGCACCCGCACCTTGCCCTGGCCCAGGCCGCCCTGGGCCTGCACCGGAATCATCAGCGTGGTGCGCTGGCCTTCGGCCAGGCTGAAGTTCTGCTGGGCACCGCCGACCAGGCTCAACTGCCCTTCGGCGATCAGTTGCACGCTCAGTTGCTGGGCGCGGCCGGACAGGTTGGCCAGGTCCAGCGCCAGGCTGGTGCGGTCGCCACCGGCCAGGAAGCGCGGCGCGGACAGCTCGGCGATCAGCGGCGCGGCGACCACGGTCTTGCCTTCGGCCATGCCGAAGTGTTCCTCGGTCCAGGCCTGGGCCATCAGGCGCAGCTCACCGTTGAAGTCGGGGATCTCGACGGTGGCCTGGCCTTCACCCTTCTCGTCGAGGGTCACCGGCAGGCTCTGCTGGGCAACGATGGTCACCGTGGTGTTCGGGCGCTTGCCGCCCTTGGCCATGGCGGCGTCACCACCGAAGGCGAGGCTGGCCAGGCGGCCCTGGCCGGCCTCGATCAGCTGGCCGTAGATATCCAGCTGGTCGGCGCCATAGGCCTTGCGGCCGAACAGGCTGGCGAACGGGTCGGGGGTCTTGAAATCGGTGATATTGAGGATGCCCACATCCACCGCGGACAGCAGCACATGCACCTGCTTCGGCACGCTGCCGTCGGCGTTGACCGCCTTGAACTTGACCGTCAGCGGCTGCTTGGGTCGCATCTTCTCCGGCGCCTGCAGCGACACGGCCAGCTTGCGCTCGGCGCGGTCCAGCGGCAGGTGCAGCACGCCCACGGCGCGTTTCGGCGTGGCGTTGGCCTTGCGCTCACCTGGGCGGATCACCAGGGCGCTGATGTACAGGTCGTGGCGTGCCCACTTCTTGTCCAGCTCGACATCGAAGGTCTTGCCCTCGGCGGGTACGTCGATCTCCTGCCACCACAGCGGGCCATCGGCGGACTCGATCATCAGGTAGCCGCTGCCGGCGGCCGGCGGGGTGACGGTGACCTTGGCGGTGCCACCGTCCTTGTAGGCCGGCTTGTCCAGGGCGATCTTGACCTGGTCGGGGCGCACGGCGCCACCCTCGGCGTTGTCCTGGGCGCGGTAGCCGGCCCAGAAGCGCGCGCTGGAGACCAGGCCGGTCTGCGGGTCTTCCACCTCGACGCGGTACGGGCCCCACTCCACCTGGAAGTTCAGCTTGGCGGTGGAGCCGGCCTTCACGCTGACGGTCTCCTCGGCCTGGGTGAGGAATTTTTCGTTGTAGTTGTAGCTCCAGCCGTCGCTCTGCGAGTAGTTCCAGTAGTAGTCGCGGCGCTCGCGGATCAGGCGCACCTTCAGGTTGTCGGCGGCGAGCTTCTTGCCGTTGCGGTCGGCCACCAGGAACTCGAATTCCACCGGGCCGTCGCCGTCGGTCTCTTCGCCGTCGAACAGACCACGCAGGCCCGGCAGGCGGTCGGCGGGCCAGATCGGCTGCTCCAGGCGCCGGGTGATTGGCCGGCCGCCGGACTCCTGCAGGCTGGCCTGCACGGTCAGTTGCAGCGGCGAGCGGGCTTCGGCCCAGCGGCTTTCGATATCGATGCGGGCCTTGCCGTTCTGGTCGAGGGTGACTTCGTCCAGTTCCAGGTCCTGGTTCAGGTCGGTCTCGGTGACCGCGCCAAACTGGTAGCCCGGCAGCGCCTTCACCGCTTCGCGCAGCGGGCGCACGTAGGCCTGGCCGCTGAGGCGGTTGCCGGCGGCTGGCGCGCCGTAGAGGTAACGGCCATTGACCTGGATGGTGGCGGTCTCATCCGGTGCCAGCGGCGTGCTGCTGCCCTTGAGCTCCAGCGCCAGGCGCTCGGGGAGGAAGTCCTCGACGAGGAATTCGTAGACCTGCTTGCGCCCACCGCCCAGGTCCAGCAGCAGTTGCCAGCGGCCGGTCGGGGCCTCGGTGGCCAGTTGCAGCTGGTACTGGAACAGGCCGTTCTTGTCGGCCTCCCAGACGAACTTGCGGCTGACCTGTTCGTCTGGGCGGCGCACTTCCACGCTCACCGGCTGGGCCTTGACCGGCTTGCCGTCCTGGTCGCGCAGCAGGCCGTTGAGCAGCACGGTCTCGCCCGGGCGATAGAGGTCGCGTGGGCCGAAGATGAAGAACTGCAGCGGGTTGGCCTGGGGCCCGGCGATGTCGAACTCGGCCAGGTCCAGGGCGGCGGTGTTCAGGCGCAGCAGGGTGGTGTGCACGCCCTGGGTGGCGATCAGGGTATCGGCCTTGGCGGTGATCGGCAGCTGGGCATGGCCGTCGCTGTCGGTCTTGGCCTGGGCCAGCAGCTTGCCTTTGTCGTCGTGCAGTTCGAGGGTGACGTCCTTGAGCGCCTTGCCGCCTTCCAGGGCCTGGCTGAACACGTCCAGACGGTCGCGGTAGCGGTGGGCGGAAACACCGATGTCGCTCAGGGTGAACAGGGTCGCCGGCTGCGAATAGTCATAGGTGCCCGAGGCGCGCATTACCGCCAGGTACACGCCCGGCTCCTGCAGCGGCTTGATCCCGGCGATCGGCAGCAGCACGGTCTCGCGGGTGTTGCGCGCAGGGTTGAGGTCGAAGCGGCCGCTGTAGACCAGCTCGGCCATCTCCAGGGTTTCCTTGGACTGGTAGTAGTAGAGGCTTGAGTTGCGGCCCCAGTTGACCAGGAAGCTGGAGAGCATGTCCGGCTTGATGCGGAAGAACTCGACATCGACCTTGTCGACGTTCAGCGCGATCACCGGCAGGCCTTCGGCCAGGCGCGTGGGCAGCAGCGAACCGCGGCTGGCGAAGCCCACGGTGGGCTGCATGTCGCGGGTCTCGAAGCGGCTGACCGATTCGGCCTCAAGCGCGTTGCCATTGACCGAGAGCAGGCCCTTGTCGATGGTCAGGACCATCTTGCGCTGCGGCTCCAGGTGGCGCAGGCGCAGTTCCATCTGGTTGTCGGAGAGTTCCCAGGCACCGTCGACCTTGCCCTTGACGGTGTCGACCAGGTGCAGCTTGGCGGCGAAGTCCTGGTTGGCGTCCAGCGGCGCGGAGACGCTGACCGACAGGGTGCTGGCGCCGTCGAGTTGGACTTCCGATACGTCCAGCACGGTCAGCTCGCGGCCGGCGTAGCGCTTGGCGAGCAGCGCCGGGTCTTCGCGCTTGGCCGCCTTGGTTTCGGCGGGCGCGACGGCGGTGGCGGCATCGGCAGGCGCCGATGGCTTGTCCGGCGTGGAGGAATCACAAGCACTGAGCAGGGCCAGCGCGCAGGCCAGCAACAATCCTTTGTTGAGCATTTGAGAGAGGACTCTTCGGCAGCGTGTACGTGAGGGGGGCAACTATAGCGCAACGTCGCGGGGCTTACCTGGCGATGCGCGGCAAGTGAGACCCTGTTCGCGCCGATTGGTTGCCGGGCCGGTACAATCCGTTCGGCCATCGCGGGGCAAGCCCGCTCCCACGTGATGAAGTGCACTTGCGTGGGAGCGGGCTTGCCCCGCGATGGCCCAATTTGCATCCCCCGCTGGAGCCCGCATGTCTTCACTGTCCACCGCCTGGCGCGACCGCCCCACCCACCACAAGGTCTGGGCCCTGGCCGCGCCAATGATCCTGTCCAACATCTCGGTGCCGCTGGTGGCGCTGGTCGACAGCACGGTGATCGGCCACCTGCCCCACGCCCACCAGTTAGGCGCGGTGGCGGTGGGCGCCACGCTGTTCACCTTCATGGTCGGGCTGATGGGCTTCCTGCGCATGGGCTCCACCGGCTTCGCCGCCCAGGCCGCCGGCCGCGCCGACGGCGCCGCGCTGCGTCAGGTGCTGGTGCAGGGGCTGCTGCTGGCGCTGGTCTTCGCCCTGCTGATCAGCCTGCTCGCCCTGCCCTTCAGCCAGCTGGCGCTGCACGCGATGCAGCCCAGCGAGGCGCTGCATGCCTCCACCGAGGCGTTCTTCCACACTCGCCTGCTCGGCCTGCCGGCGGCGCTGGCCAGCTACGCCCTGGTCGGCTGGTTCCTTGGCACACAGAACGCCCGGGCGCCGTTGGCGATCCTGCTGACCACCAACCTGCTGAACATCGCCCTGAACCTGTGGTTCGTGCTCGGCCTGGACTGGGGCGTGGTCGGCTCGGCACGGGCCTCGGTGATCGCCGAGTGGTGCGCCGCCCTGCTCGGCCTGGCCCTCACCCGCCCGGCGCTGCGTGCCTACCCCGGGCATATCGCCTGGGCCGCGCTGAAGCGCTGGCAGGCCTGGCGGCCCTTGCTGGCGGTCAATCGCGATATCTTTTTGCGCAGCCTGGCACTGCAGTTGGTGTTCCTGCTGTTGACGGTACAGGGCGCGCGCCTCGGCGAGGCTACGGTGGCGGCCAATGCCCTGCTGCTCAACGGGCTGATGCTCACCGCCTACGCCCTCGATGGCCTGGCCCATGCGGTCGAGGCGCTGTGTGGGCATGCCATCGGCGCCCGTGATCGCGGCGCCCTGAAGCGGGCGCTGGTGGTGGCCTGCGGATGGTCGTTGATCGTCAGCCTGGGGTTTGCGGTGCTGTTCCTGCTGGGCGGCCATCTGTTCATCGACCTGCAGACCGATATCGCCAGTGTGCGCGAGGTGGCGTATCCGTACCTGCCATATCTGGCGGTGCTGCCGTTGGTGGCGGTGTGGAGCTATCTGCTCGATGGGCTGTTCATCGGCGCCACGCGGGCGCGGGAGATGCGCAATGCGATGCTGGTGTCGGTGGCGATCGCGTTGCCTGTGGCGGTTGTCATGCGTGGGTTCGGCAACCATGGGTTGTGGCTGGCGTTTCTGGGGTTCATGGCGTTGCGGGCGGGGACGCTGGGGTGGGTGGGGTGGCGGTTGCAGCAGCGGGATCGTTGGGTTCGGTGAAGCTGGGGCCGCGTTGCGGCCCTTTCGCGACACGAGGCCGCTCCCACAGGTACCGGGATTTCCACAAGGAATATGCAATACCTGTGGGAGCGGCCTTGCCGAGGCGTCGGACCGGTCGGAAAGGGCCGCAAAGCGGCCGCGGCGATTACGAAGACAGGTACGACGACCGGGTCAACCCCAACCGCAACGCATCAAGGAACTGCGTGCGCTCGCGGGCGGTAATCCGGGCGCTGGCCACCTTGTCGCGGTAGTGAGTCATCAACTCCTCCGGCGACAGGTGCACGTAGCGCAGCATGTCCTCGATGGTGTCGTGGGTCTCGATACCGGCGTGGTACACGCTGCCGTCGGCGTTCTGGTAGATGTTCACCGAGTCGGTGTCACCGAACAGGTTGTGCATGTCGCCGAGGATCTCCTGGTACGCGCCCACCAGGAACACGCCCAGCAAGTAGTCCTCGCCTTCCTTGACCGCGTGCACCGGCATGCTGGTCTCGATGCTCTGCTCGTCGACGTACTGGTTGATCTTGCCGTCGGAGTCACAGGTCAAATCCTGCAGCACGGCGCGGCGCAGCGGCTCTTCGTCCAGGCGGTGCAGCGGGATGATCGGCAGCACCTGGCCAATGGCCCAGGTGTCCGGCAGGCTCTGGAACACCGAGAAGTTGCAGATGTACTTGTCGGCCAGCTTGTCGTTCAGCTCGTCCAGCACCTGGCGGTGCGAGCGCTGGCGGGCCTTGAGCGAGTTGTGCAGGCGACGGCACACGGCGAAGTAGCACTGCTCGGCCAGGGCCTTTTCAGCCAGGGTCAGCTTGCCGTCGGCGTACTGCGCGGCCACGTCGCCCATGTAGTGGGTGGCGCGCCAGTAGGTCTCGGTGACCATCTCGATGTCGGTGGGGCCGAGCAGGTCGGCCAGCCACTGCACGGTCTCAGGCAGCGACGCCTTGTTCTCGATGGTCGGCATCTCGTCGTTGTGGCTCTCGACGTCGGTCACCTGGATCACCAGCATGGCGTGGTGCGCGGTCAGCGAGCGGCCGCTCTCGGAGAAGATGTGCGGGTGCGGCAGGCCCTGCGCGTCGCAGAACTCCTTGAGCATCCCGACCACCACGCCGGCGTAGTCGTCCATGTCGTAGTTGATGGAGCTGGCGTTGCGCGAGTGGGTGCCGTCGTAGTCCACGCCCAGGCCGCCGCCGACGTCGATGTGATCGACCGGCAGGCCCAGGGCGCGCAGCTCGCCGTAGTAACGGATGGCTTCCTTGAAACCGTGCTGGTAGTCGGCCAGGTTGGCGATCTGCGAACCCATGTGGAAGTGCAGCAGGCGGATGCCCTGGTCGAGCCCTGCGTCACGGAAGCGCTGCACCACCGAGATCAGCTGGGCGGCGGACAGACCGAACTTGGACTTCTCGCCGCCGGTGTCGGCCCACTTGCTCGAGGCCAGCGACGACAGGCGCACGCGCAGGCCGACCTGTGGCTTGACCTTCAGCTCCGCAGCTTCCTCGATCACCAGGGCGACCTCGGATTCCTTCTCGATGACGATGAATACGTTGTGGCCGAGTTTCTGGCCCATCAGCGCCAAGCGAATGAACTCGCGGTCCTTGTAGCCGTTGCAGACGATGGTGCCGCCCTTCGGCGCCAGCGCCAGCACCGCCAGCAGCTCGGGCTTGGAGCCGGCTTCCAGGCCGATGGAGACGTTCTGGGTGGCGATGATGTTCTCGACCACCGCTTCCTGCTGGTTGACCTTGATCGGGTACAGCGCGGTGTACTGGCTCTGGTATTCCAGGCGCGCGATGTTGGCGTCGAAGGCGCCGGTCAGCTGGCGCACGCGGTCCTGCAGGATGTCGGGGAAACGGACCAGCAGCGGCAGCGACAGGCCGCTCTGGCGCAGCTCCTGGACCTGCTCGAACAGGTCGATCGGCGCGCTGTCCGGGCCGTTGGGGCGCACTTCGACGCGCCCGGCTTCATTGATGGCGAAATAACCAGCGCCCCAATGGCGGATGCCATAAACACTGCGGCTGTCGGCCACGGTCCATTGGCTACCATCGTCTTTGCGTGTGCGTCGTACGGACATTCAAGTCCCCTATAGATAAGTCCAAGACACTGCCCCGTCAGGTGGCGGGCGCAGTGTAGAAGCTGAAAATGACGAATCGTCCGTGCCCCCGGATAGACCCTGGCCACGGCATCGAGTTTAGAAAGCGCTGGGCGAAAAGTCGCGCGACGGCCTCAGCCGCCGGATTTCTTCGCCTTGAAGCCCTGTTTGATCAGCTCGCCGAGCAACAGTTCGACATGGTCGCCCTGAATCTCGATGACCCCGTCCTTGAGCGCGCCGCCGGTGCCGCAACGACGCTTGAGCGTGCTGGCGAGCTCCTTGAGCTGTTCGAGGGGCAGCGGCACGCCGGTGATGGTGGTCACGGTCTTGCCGCCGCGACCTTTGCTTTCACGACGCACACGGGCAATGCCATCGCCTTCGGGGATGACCTGCTGCTTGCAGATGCAGGCGTCCACCGGCTGGCCGCAGTCGGGACAGTGCCGACCGGCATCGGTGGAATAAACGAGACCGCCAAGGGCGGCGAAGGAAGAAGCTTTCTTGGCCACTTTTGTTCCTCTGTGCCGAGGACAAAAAACTGGTCGGCGGGAGCCGACCGCGAAGCCCCACTCTGGCAGGGGCGGCGCTACTGCCGCAAGGTCATGCGACAGCCCGAAAAGGGCGCGCAGTGTAACGATAAATCTGGCTGTTGCTAAGTACAGGATTGCGCCATTTTACGAAAGTTTTGCGACCTCATCGCGGGGCAAGCCCGCTCCCACGCAATTGCAGTTCAAAATCGTGGGAGCGGGCTTGCCCCGCGATCGGTCAGATCAGGCCAGCCTGGTACCGCTGCAAGGCGACCAGCGAGTCCGGGCAATACGGTCGCTGCGCGCTTTCCGCCTGGGCCTGGTCGACGCTGATGAACCGAGCCTCGATGACCTCCTCGGGCTGCAAGCGCAGCGCCCCGTCCCACACCGCCGAGTACACCGCGCACCACAAGCGGTTGCCCGGCTGCTCGAAGTAGAACGTCTCGTGAAAACGCAACTCGACGCCACTCACCCCCAGCTCCTCGGCAAGCTCCCGGGCCGCCGAGTCGGCGTAGGACTCCTGCACCCCGACCATGCCTCCGGCCGCCACATCCCAGTAACCGGGATACAGCGCCTTGCTCAGGGTGCGCCGATGCACGCACAGCTCGCCCGCGCCGTTGAACAGCAGGATGAAGGTGCAGCGCCCGATCAGGCCGCGCTCGCGCAGCTCGGCCCGTGGCAGGGCGCCGAGCAGTTGGTCATGCTCGTCGACCCAGGCCACCAGCTCGGCGTCGGAGGCCGCGCGGTGCGCGACCTCGGCAGGATTGACCGGCATCTCAGCCCTGGGACAGCAGTTGGCGCAGGTCGATGACCGCGGCGTTGGCCCGGGAGATGTAGTTGGCCATCACCAGCGAATGGTTGGCCCACATGCCAAAGCCGCTGCCGTTGAGCACCATCGGGCTCCACAGCGCTTCCTGCGAGGCTTCCAGCTCGCGGATGATCTGCCGTACGCTGACCGTGGCGTTCTTCTTCGCCAGCACGTCGGCGAAGTCGACCTCGATGGCGCGCAGCAGGTGCGACAGCGCCCAGGCCTGACCACGGGCCTCGTAGAACACGTTGTCGATCTGCAGCCACGGGGTCTCGACCACTTCCTCGTCGACCTGCGGCGCCTGGCCGGGGGCCACGGCCTCGGTCTTCAGGGTGTTGTTCAGCTTGACCCGACCGACGCTGGCCGACAGGCGCTGCGACAGCGAGCCCAGGCGGGTGGCCACGTCGCCCAGCCAGTTGTTCAGGTTATCGGCGCGGGTGTAGAAGATCGCGCCCTGGTCACCCTTGGCCAGACGGGCCTGGTAGCGGTTCAGCGACTTGATGCCCTCTTCGAACTCCGACTCGCTGGACGGCAGGATCCAGCTCTTGTTGTCGAAGTTGAAGCGCGGCTCGGCCTTGGCCAGGTCGGCATCCTCGGTCGACTGCGACTGGGAGCGGGCGAAGTCCTTGCGCAGGGCGCGGGACAGGTCACGTACCTGGACCAGCACGCCGTATTCCCAGCTCGGCATGTTGTCCATCCACAGCCCCGGCGGGAAACGGTCGTTGGAAATGTAGCCGCCCGGCTTGTCGAGCAGGGTGCCGGCGACGGTCTTGAGGGTCTCGACGGTGGTATAGCCGACCACCATCTGCTGACCGTTGCGCTCGGCGGCGGCCTGGGCGTTCTGCTGCACCGGGAACAGCTCGGGCTCCTGGCTCCAGTACCAGCCCAGGCCGATGCACACCAGCAGGTACAGGCCGATCAGGGTGCCCAGGGCACGGCTCCAGAGGCCGCCGAGGTAGCTACGGGTGGCGGCGCCGCGGGTTTCGACCCGCTCACGGGGCTCGGCCTTGGCCTCGCGGTTTTTCCAATCCAGCATGGCATTGTCCTTAATCAGTCACGAACGGTTCAGGGCTTGGACCACAGGCCTCGGCCAGGGTGCCATGACAAGCCCGCATGCCAGCACTATAAAGCAGACGCCGCCATTCGTATAAGCGACCATCGGGTCGGCAACTGAATGACGGTCCCTGAACACTTTGTTGACCCCAGGCACTCGCTTGTCGGAAAAGCAGTGCTAGCATAGAGCCATCATTGAACCTGCGCCCTCCCACTCATAAGTAGTCAGGACATGACCCAGCCAGCCGAGCCGAGCCACGAACGCCTCAAGCAGCACTTTGCCCAGCGGGTGATCCACCAGGCCCGGCAGATCCTCGAGATCTGGCAGCGCCTGCAGCGTGGCGAGTGGTCCAGCGGCGATCTGGGCGAACTGTGCGAGGCCAACCTGCGCCTGCAGCGTTACGCCGAACGCTTCGAGCAACCCGAGCACGGTAGCCTGTCGACGGCCATCGGCCAGACCCTGCGCGCCATCGAGGCCAACAGCGCGCGGCTCAACTCCGAGCTGATCAGCGAACTCAACCGCCTGATGCAGCGCCTGTCGCGCACCGGCCTGCGCAAGGGCGACCAGCTCGACAACGTGCCCCTGCCGCCACTGCGCAAGCCGGTGTACATCGTTCTGCAGGACCACGACCGCGCCGAGCGCCTGGCCCAGCAGCTGGAATTCTTCGGCCTGACCGTACAGGCGCTGTGCAGCGCCGAGGCGTTCCAGGCGTCGATGAGTGAGCGCCTGCCGTCGGCCATCGTCATGGACGTGGACTTCACCGGCGCCGGCGTCGGCCTGCAACTGGCGGCCCAGGCCCAGCAGGGGCTGGAGCAGCCGGTGCCGCTGCTGTTCTTCTGCCTGCACGAAACCGACACCCCGACCCGCCTGGCCGCCGTGCGCGCCGGCGGCCAGGAGTTCCTCACCGGCACCCTGGACGCCTCCAGCCTGCTGGAAAAACTCGAGCTGCTGACCAGCGCCACCCAGTACGACCCGTTTCGCGTGCTGGTGATCGACGACTCCCGCGCCCAGGCCCTGCACACCGAACGCCTGCTCAACAGCGCCGGGATCATCACCCGCACCCTGACCGAGCCGATCCGCACCATGAGCGAGCTGGCCGACTTCCAGCCCGACCTGATCATCCTCGATATGTACATGCCCGAGTGCACCGGCCCGGAGCTGGCCAAGGTGATCCGCCACAACGACCGCTACGTCAGCGTGCCGATCATCTACCTGTCGGCCGAGGACGACCTGGACAAGCAGCTCGACGCCATGAGCGAAGGCGGCGACGACTTCCTCACCAAGCCGATCCGCTCGCGGCACCTGGTGACCACCGTGCGCAACCGCGCCGCCCGCGCCCGCCACCTCAAGGCGCGGATGGTCCGCGACAGCCTCACCGGGCTGTACAACCACACCCACATCCTGCAAATGCTCGAGGACTGCAGCTTCCGCGCCCGCCGCGAAGCGCAGCCGCTGAGCTTCGCCATGCTCGACATCGACCACTTCAAGAAGATCAACGACCGCCACGGCCACCCCATGGGCGACCGGGTGATCAAGAGCCTGGCGCTGTTCCTCAAGCAGCGTCTGCGCAAGACCGACTTCATCGGCCGCTACGGCGGCGAGGAGTTCGCCATCGTCATGCCCAACACCGCGCTGGAGGCGGCGCACAAGGTGCTCGACGAGATCCGCCGGCGCTTCGCCGAGATCCACTACCCGGCCCAACCGCATGACCTGCAGTGCACCTTCAGCGCCGGGGTGGTGCAACTGGACGACAGCCTCGATGCGCTGACCATGGCCAGCGCCGCGGACGAGGCGCTGTACCGGGCCAAGCATGCCGGACGCAACTGCGTGGTCAGGGTCGAACCGTAGCCGCATCGCGGGGCAAGCCCGCTCCCACGAGTGATACCTGGACGTCTGCAAGAGCAACTGGCTTGCTCCATTTGCGCAGGATGGCGCAAATCTCGTGGGAGCGGGCTTGCCCCGCGATGGCCCTGATACCAATACCGGCACTGTGCCACTTTTTTATGGCGCCAACCCTCCGCCGTCATCACCTCGTCACAAAATCGCAATAACTTCAGGCCCCGACCTCTCCACTCCCCCTCCGCAGGAAGTTCGCGGCTATGCGCCTGAAGTGGCTGACCAATTTCAACACCCTGTTGCTGGTGACCGTGTGTATCGCCCTGGGCGCGACCCTGTGGTGGTCGCAACGCGCCCTGGAACGTCCCTACCAACTGATGGAGCGCTACCTGGGCCTGTCCCAGCAGTTCCAGAACGACGCCGCGCGCAATATCCAGGCCTACCTGGGCAGCGGCGATGCCCTGCGCCATGCCGCAGCCATGGAGGCCAACAAGCAGTTGCAGGCCGCCCTGGCCGACTGGCCCGAGGATCTGTCGGCCAAGCTGCGCCCGAGCCTCGACGGCCTGCAAGGCTTCACCGCCAACGAACTGCTCGCCGCCGGCAAGCTGGCGGGCGATCCCCAGGCCCTGCTGCTGCAGGCCGAGCGGGAGCTGGGGGCCAACCTCGAACAACTGGCCGGCTACGCCCGTGACAGCGCCAGCAGCGATGCCAGTCGTTACCTGACACCACTGCTGGAGGCCTCGCTGCACTTGGGCCGGCTGTCCCTGGCCCGCGACAAGCTGGTCAGCAGCGGCCGCGCCGAACTGGCCGCCGAGGTAGAGCGCGAACTGCAACTGATCGCCGCCCAGGCCCAGGCCATCGACGGCCTGCCGCTGCTGGGGGTGACCCGCGCCGCCGAATCCAACGCCGACGACTTCGCCGCGATGATGGGCCTGGAATCCCAGGCCAGTAGCCAGCAGGAAGACGTCGCCGTGGGCCTCAAGCGCGAGCTGCACAGCCTGCTCGGCCGCTACCCCGGCGAACTGCAGCGCACCCGCGAGCAGATCGAGCGCCGCGCCGCCCTGGCCGCCAGCACCGGCGAGCGCCTGGAAGCGGTGCAGCAGGCCATCGCCGGTCTCGAGCCCGAGGTGCGCGGCCTGCACGCCACCATCGCCGGCGAGGTGCGCCTGATCCAGGGCCTGATGATCGGCCTGATCCTGCTGATCGCCCTGCTGATCGACACCCTGCAGCGTCGCCTGGCACGTACCCTGACCGGCCTGGCGCCGGCGCTGTCGCGCTGGGCCGAGGGCGACTTCGCCCAGGCCATCGCCCTGGGCCGCACCAACCGCGAGCTGCACGATATCCAGGAATCGCTGAACCGCCTGCGCCAGTACCTGGTGGAGCTGGTCGGCACCATCCGCCACAACGCCGAGCAGGTGGCCGGCAGCAGCCATGCCCTGGCCGGCATGAGCAGCGCCCTGCACGACGGCGCCGAGCGCCAGGCCGGCGACACGGCGCAGATCCGCGACGCCCTGGGCGAGCTGGAGGCGACCATCCAGCAGGTGGCCGGCGACGCCAGCGCCGCCGCCGAGGCCAGCCGCGATGCCGGCCGGGCCGTGGAGCAGGGCCAGACGGTGATCGGCCAGAGCCTGTCCGGCCTGCGTTCGCTGGTCGACGAGGTGCAGGGCAACGCGCGGATGATCGAACAACTGGCGGAAGAGTCGGCGACCATCGGTGGCGTGCTCACGGTGATCCGGGCGATTGCCGAGCAGACCAACCTGCTGGCCCTCAACGCCGCCATCGAAGCGGCCCGGGCCGGCGAGATGGGCCGTGGCTTCGCCGTGGTCGCGGATGAAGTACGCTCGCTGGCCCAGCGCACCACCGGCGCCACCGGCGAGATCCAGGCGCTGATCGACCGCCTGCAGCAGGCCGCCCGCAGTTCGGTGGACGGCATGCGCACCCAGCTGGAACACGCCGAGGCCACGGCCAACCAGGCGCAGTCGGCCGATGGCGCGCTGGATGCGATCGTCAGCGCCATCCGCACCATTGCCGACACGGCGGTGCGGATCGCCGATGTGACCGCGCAGCAGACCGGGGCGGTGAGCGAGATCCGCGATCACAGCGAGCGGATTCATGAGCTGGGCGAGGACAACCTGCAGCGCATTGGCGAAGGGCGTGAGCAGGGCGAGCAGTTGCTCAAGCTGGGGGGGGAGTTGAATACGGCGGTGCGGGCGTTCCGCCTGTGAGGGCCTCTTCGCGGGCAAGCCCGCTCCCACAGAGGCCACGCAGTCGCTGACATGGCGCGATCCCTGTGGGAGCGGGTTTACCCGCGAAAGGGCCGGCACAAGCGATGCACAGGCCAGCGGCCATGTGTCGCCCCTGTAGGCGACTCGACCCTAACCGCAGCCAACTCCGCTATCATGCCCGCCACGTTCCACCTCGCGAGTCCGCCATGCGCCGCCTGTTATTCCTGCTGTTCCTGCTGCTGGCCAGCCCCGTCTTCGCCACGGGCCTGCTCGACAACCGCCCCAGCGCCACCCTCGGCGTCGCCTCCAACAGCGCCGACTTCCTGCCGGTGCACGAAGCCTTCAAGCTCAGCCTGATCCAGGCCGACGCCCAGACCGTCAAGCTGCGCTTCGTCGCCACCGACGGCTACTACCTCTACCGCCACCGCTTCCAGTTCCGCACCGAACCCGCGGACATCCGCCTGGGCGCGCCGAACATCCCCAAGGGCGAGGCCAAGCACGACGAGTTCTTCGGCGACGTCGAGGTGTACCACGGCGTGCTCGACATCGAGCTGCCGCGCAACGACCCGCGCGCCTTCACCCTGCTGGTGGGCTACCAGGGCTGCGCCGACAAGGGCCTGTGCTATCCGCCGGAAACCGCGCGGCTGAGCATCGATGGCCAAGGCGCCCCGCTGCCGGCAAGCGCAGAGCAGGGCTGGACCTGGAAATCGCTGCTGCTGTTCTTCCTCGCCGGGGTCGGCCTGACCTTCACCCCGTGCGTGCTGCCGATGCTGCCGATTCTTTCCGGTGTGGTCCTACGCGGCCAGGTTGGCGGCCTGCGCGGGCTGTCGCTGTCGCTGGCCTACGTGCTGCCGATGGCGGCGAGCTTCGCCGTGCTCGGCGCACTGATGGGCCTGTTCGGCGCCGGCCTGAACCTGCAGGCGCGCCTGCAGTCGGCCTGGGTGCTGGTGCCGTTCGCCGCGTTCTTCGTGCTGTTCGCCCTGGCCATGTTCGGCCTGTTCGACATCAAGCTGCCGCAAGCCCTGAGCAGCCGCCTGGACCACCTCGCCCACCGCACCAAGGGCGGCTCGCTGCTCGGCGCGGCGGTGCTCGGCGTGCTGTCCAGCCTGCTGGTCTCGCCCTGCGTGTCGGCGCCGCTGGCCGGCGCCTTGCTGTACATCAGCGCCAGCGGCGACGCCCTGGGCGGCGCGCTGAAACTGTTTGCCCTGGGCCTGGGCATGGGCGCGCCGCTGTTGCTGGTGGCCACCGGCGGCGCAGCCTGGTTGCCGAAGAGCGGGCCATGGATGAACACGGTGAAGAACGCCATCGGCGTGCTGCTGCTGGGCCTGGCCATCGGCCTGCTCAGCCGCGTGCTGCCGGGGCCGGCCACCCTGCTGCTGGTCGGCCTGCTGGCCGCCGGCGTGGCGCTGTTCCTCGGCGCCCTGGAGTTCGTGGTCAAGACCCCGCGCCAGCGCCTGGCGCAACTGCTGGGCCTGGCGCTGCTGGTGTACGCCCTGGCCTGCTGGTACGGCGCCCTGAGCGGCCAGGGCGACCCGCTGCGCCCGCTGCCGCCACCGGTTGCGACCAGCGGTGTCGCGGCTGCCAAGGCCGACGCCTGGCAGACCCTCACCACCCCCGCCGCCCTCGACGCGGCACTGGCCGAGGCCAAGGCCGCCGGCCAGCCGGTGCTGCTCGACTGGTACGCCGACTGGTGCATCAGCTGCAAGGTGATCGAGCACGAAGTGCTCAATGCGCCGCAGGTCCAGCCGCAGTTGGCTGCCTTCCGCCTGCTGCGCTTCGACATCACCGAGAGCAACGCCGAACAACGCGCCCTGCTCGACCGCTACCGCCTGTTCGGCCCTCCCGCGCTGATGTTCTTTGCCGCGAACGGCAGCGAAATGACCACCGATCGGGTCATCGGTGAGATAAACGCCGGCGATTTCGCCCAGGTATTGGCGCGCGTGCGCGGCCAACTCGGGCTATAACTTCCCGCATCCAGTGAAAAAACCCCGCCGCAGTGACCAGACTTAATCATCTGGTCACATACTTTGCGCGAATCTCGGACATCGTGCTGGCTATTGCCGGGAACTGGACACTCAGCGCCGCTTGCGGCATAGTCGCCGCGCTATGTCGAATTGCCCTACAAAACCAAGGAATCGCAGATGGCAACCCTACTGGTGCTGCACGGCCCCAACCTGAACCTGCTCGGGACCCGCGAACCGGGCCATTACGGCGCCGCCACCCTGGCCCAGATCAATCAGGACCTGGAGCAGCGCGCCCGCGCCGCCGGCCACCATCTGCAATACCTGCAGAGCAATGCCGAATACGAATTGATCGACCGCATCCATGCCGCGCGCAACGAAGGCGTGGACTTCATCCTGATCAATCCGGCCGCTTTCACCCACACCAGCGTCGCATTACGTGACGCATTGCTCGCGGTGAGCATCCCATTCATCGAAGTGCACCTCTCCAACGTGCACAAGCGTGAACCGTTCCGCCACCACTCCTACTTTTCCGATGTTGCCGTAGGGGTGATCTGCGGCCTGGGCGCCACCGGTTACCGGCTGGCCCTGGAGTCCGCGCTGGAACACCTGGCTGCCAACGCACAGCCCTGATGACACAAGGCCTTGGCCCCTTCGGGCCGAGGCTCATGAAGAAACGTTTTCGACACGTTTTAAAAATACGTCCCCGACCGAACCTTGGGAGTTGATGATTAATGGATATCCGTAAAGTCAAGAAGCTGATCGAACTGCTGGAAGAGTCTGGCATCGACGAACTGGAGATCAAGGAAGGCGAAGAGTCCGTTCGCATCAGCCGTCACAGCAAGACCCCGGCCGGCGCCCAGTACTTCGCCGCTCCGGCTCCGATGGCCGCTCCGGTTGCCGCCGCAGCACCTGTTGCCGCTGCCGCCCCGGCCGCTGAAGCCGCTGCCGCCGCGCCTGCCCTGAAAGGCACCGTGATCCGTTCGCCAATGGTCGGCACCTTCTACCGCAAGCCTTCGCCAACTTCGCCGAACTACGCAGAAGTCGGCCAGGCCGTGAAGAAAGGCGACACCCTGTGCATCGTCGAAGCCATGAAGATGATGAACCACATCGAAGCCGAGATCGGCGGTGTGATCGACGCCATCCTGGTGGAAGACGGCCAGCCGGTTGAGTTCGACCAGCCGCTGTTCACCATCGTTTGATTCGCGGAGAGCCAACGATGTCTGGGAAGCTCGAAAAAGTTCTGATCGCCAACCGCGGGGAAATTGCCCTGCGGATCCTGCGTGCCTGCAAAGAGCTGGGCATCAAGACCGTCGCCGTGCACTCCACGGCCGACCGTGAACTGATGCACCTGGGCCTGGCAGACGAGTCGGTCTGCATCGGCCCTGCATCGTCCAAGGAATCGTACCTGCACATTCCGGCGATCATCGCCGCCGCCGAAGTGACAGGCGCCACCGCCATCCACCCGGGCTACGGCTTCCTCGCGGAAAACGCCGATTTCGCCGAGCAAGTGGAAAAGTCCGGCTTCGCCTTCATCGGCCCGAAAGCCGACACCATTCGCCTGATGGGCGACAAGGTGTCGGCCAAGGACGCGATGATCAAGTCGGGCGTACCGACCGTGCCAGGTTCCGACGGCCCGCTGCCGGAAGACGAAGAGGTTGCCCTGGCAATCGCCCGTGACGTCGGCTACCCGGTGATCATCAAGGCCGCCGGTGGCGGTGGTGGTCGCGGCATGCGCGTGGTGCACAAGGAAGAAGACCTGATCGAATCGGCCAAGCTGACCCGCACCGAAGCCGGTGCCGCGTTCGGCAACCCGATGGTCTACCTGGAGAAGTTCCTGACCAACCCACGTCACGTGGAAGTGCAGGTGCTGTCCGACGGCCAGGGCAACGCCGTGCACCTGGGTGACCGTGACTGCTCGCTGCAGCGCCGTCACCAGAAGGTCCTGGAAGAAGCTCCGGCCCCGGGCATCGACGAGAAGGCCCGTCAGGAAGTCTTCAAGCGTTGCGTCGACGCGTGCATCGAGATCGGCTACCGCGGTGCCGGTACCTTCGAGTTCCTGTACGAGAACGGCCGCTTCTACTTCATCGAGATGAACACCCGCGTCCAGGTCGAGCACCCGGTTTCGGAAATGGTCACCGGCATCGACATCGTCAAGGAGATGCTGAGCATCGCCGCTGGCAACAAGCTGTCGTTCCGCCAGGAAGACGTGGTGATCCGCGGTCACTCGCTGGAGTGCCGGATCAACGCCGAAGACCCGAAGAAGTTCATCCCGAGCCCAGGCAAGGTGAAGCACTTCCACGCCCCGGGCGGCAACGGCGTGCGCGTCGATTCGCACCTGTACAGCGGCTACTCGGTTCCGCCGAACTACGATTCGTTGATCGGCAAGCTGATCACCTACGGCAAGGACCGCGACGAAGCCATGGCGCGCATGCGCAATGCCCTGGACGAGATCGTCGTCGACGGCATCAAGACCAACATCCCGCTGCACCGCGACCTGGTGCGTGATGAAGGTTTCTGCAAAGGCGGCGTCAACATCCACTACCTCGAGCACAAACTGGCCAACCAGGAGTGATCGCGTTAGCGTGATGAAAAAGCCCCGGCCCCGTGCCGGGGTTTTTTATTGCCCTTGAGAAGGCCTGCTCGGTCGCTCTCATGGAACAAACCACAATGCTTTAGTTTGACTGGGGCAGCGTGGGAGCGGGCTTGCCCCGCGATCACCGGCGAAGCCGGTGCCATACACCGTTTCGCGGGGCAAGCCCGCTCCCACGCTGGTGATGCTGGCAACTTTGTTCCCTGCGCGACAGCGCAACCCACAAGGGCTGGGTGATCTCCTACAGGTATCGCGTATGCCTCTGGCCATCCGATACCCCCAACAACCCAATGGAACCCCGCCCAAACCCGCACAGTCCACCGATCAGGCCCACTTCCCAAGGCCTCAAAGGAGACTCCCATGAAAGGCACTGCGCTATCCGCCCTGTTCGCGGCCGCCACCCTGCTGGCCTCGCCTGTGTTCGCCGCCGACAACCTGTGCGCCATGAACCTGCAGAAGATCGACGACAGCATGGCCACCGCCGGCGCCACGTCCGAAGGCCTGGACAAGGCCATCACCGAGCATGTGGACCAGGCCAAGGCCGCCCAGGCAAAAGGCGACACCAAGGAATGCATCGCCATCACCAGCAAGGTGCTCGAGCGCCTGGAGAAGACCGAGAAAGGCAGCGGCTCGGCCGGTGGCAGCGGTACCTGAGCCCTGCGCTAGCGAGGGCGGCCGAACCATCTGTCGACGCCGCCCGCGCAAACGCGTATACTCGGCCTTGCGTGCTGAAAAGCGCGTTCAGCTAGAGCTGAGTGTGGGGCCGATTAGGATTCGACGCCGGTAGCGAAACTCTAGGTGCATGCCGAGTTGGTAACAGAACTCGTAAATCCACTGTTGCAACTTTCTATAGTTGCCAATGACGACCAATACGGTGCTGCTCTCGCTGCTTAACTGCAGCTGACATGCACTCCTGGTACCTTCGGGTCCAGCAATCATCAGGGGATGCCTGTAAACCCGAAATGATTGTCATACAGAACAGGATCGTCGTGCAGCACGTTGGGGGCGAAGCGACTAAAACTTACCCAACTCATCCAAAGCACCCTGCCCGTCGGGCGGCTGCGGATTAAATCAGTAGACACGGCTAAGCATGTAGTACCGACAGCGGAGTACTGGCGGACGGGGGTTCAAATCCCCCCGGCTCCACCAAATGATCAATCAAAGACGTCCACGGACGTCTTTTTTTGTGCCTGCGACCCTGTAAATACGCGGCCTCCAGCGCTTTGGCCGTCTTTCAAGAGTTTTTGAGTTCCAGCCATTCGGGTATTCCAGGCGGTATTCCAGCTCACCCGGTGCTAATCTTTGGAATACCGAATCAGTGCTTGAGGACAATCTCATGCCTGCCCAAAACCTCCGCCTCTCCGATCGACAGCTCAAGGGAGTCAAACCCGCGTCCAAGGATTACGTCCTAACTGACGGTGATGGTTTGCAGCTCCGCGTACGCAGCAACGGCTCGTTGCTGTGGAATTTCAACTACCGCGAACCGGTGACCAAGAAGCGCATCAACATCGGCTTCGGGACCTACCCCGAACTGTCGCTGGCGAATGCACGAAAGATGGCAGTCGATGCACGCGAGCTGCTCGCACAGGGCATTGATCCGAAGGTGCAGCGCAACACGCTGAATGAAGCCAAGCGCGCAGAAACGGAACACACCTTCGAGAACGTGGCCACCGCCTGGTTCGAGCTCAAGAAAGACTCAGTCACCCCGGCCTATGCCGAGGACATTTGGCGGTCTCTCACGCTGCATGTGTTCCCCGACTTGAGGACGACACCACTGGTGAAAATCACCGCGCCGATGGTGATCGCATTGCTTCGTCCAATCGAAGCGAAAGGCAGCCTGGAGACGGTCAAACGTCTTAGCCAGCGGCTAAACGAGATCATGACCTACGGCGTAAACTCCGGCCTGATCTTCGCCAACCCGCTCAGCGGCATCAGGGCAGTATTCAAGAAGCCCAAGAAAGAGAATATGGCTGCGCTTCCGCCCGAAGAACTCCCCGAGCTCATGCTGGAGATCGCGAACGCCAGTATCAAACGGACCACCCGTTGCCTGATCGAATGGCAGTTGCACACCATGACGCGCCCGGCAGAAGCAGCGACTACTCGCTGGGCAGACATCGACTTTGAAAGGCGTGTCTGGACTATCCCTCCGGAGCGGATGAAGAAGCGCCGCCCACATAGCATCCCGTTGAGTGATCACGCTGTCGCACTGTTGGAGTCACTGAAGACTCACAGCGGCCACCGCGAATACGTCTTCCCGGCAGACAGAAATCCGCGCACCCACGCTAATAGCCAAACGGCCAACATGGCGTTGAAACGCATGGGCTTCCAGGACCGCTTGGTCAGCCACGGCATGCGCTCGATGGCCAGCACCATCTTGAATGAACATGGGTGGGACCCGGAGCTCATCGAAGTGGCACTGGCGCACGTCGACAAGGATGAGGTGCGCAGCGCCTACAACCGAGCCGACTACATCGAGCGCCGGCGCCCAATGATGGCTTGGTGGAGTGAGTACATCCAGAAAGCCGCCACCGGCAGCCTGCTCGCCTCAGCGTACGGCCAAGTCAGAGACAAGAACGTGGTGCCGATCCGCTAGCTCTGTACGGCGCAAGAACGGCAGCAGCAGCAACTGAACGTTCAAGATTCGGGGCAAGCAGCCTCGCTTATCCGCTTCTCAGCACGGGTCCTTCCAAACAGGGCTGCAAAGCCGCCCTGTTTGGAAGGACCTCACTTTGAAGAGCTAAAAGCGAACACGCTGTCCAGGATTTACCACGGAACTCCACCGGTGGATAACCGCTCTTAAAGTCCAAAGTGGCGCTGAATTTCGACCCTTGACCGGGTTTATCCACAGGCGTAGAACTGGCCGTGCAAACGCTGTCGATGACAGCAACCCAGGTGGCCCGAACCTTGAAGGTCACGCCGCTCTTGCGGTGGTTCTCCCCCAAATGGCGATTCGCATCCGGCAGCTCGCCCGGTCACCTCCCCGGTGATGGATGCCTACTTCAGATCATGGCCCACGTGCGCCAGACGACACTTCCTACTTCGCTGCCCTGCAGCAACCTATCCGCTTGGCCGAATCTTGCGCCAACCTACGCCCGTCTCTTTCTCCTGGAAAGAGACGGGCGCTTCTAGCACTGCTGCAGCCCTCATCGCACTTGGCTTTACGGCAACTCCCCTCGTGACAATCGGCGTGACAAACGCCGATGTCACCAGCAACAGCGCCGCAGATGATGGTGCCGCAGACCAGGGAATGGACTGCACCTGACTGACAGTCAGGTATGCCCCGGTCATCGCATCGCTGCGTTCACTCAGCTCAGGATCTTCAGGCGCTGGTCTCGTCAGCCAGTGCAGCCTCCACCCGCCCACCGGTATCGGTGCTCAGGAGGCCAGATCATGAGATGCCCTTGCTCCCGGTCGTAAGGAGCCGCCGGTCCCGCGTAGAGGACATTCCCCACAGGTCGCAGGGGCCTTGATCCCTGATAACACTCAGCATTCTTGGCGGGATGACGTGGGGATAACGCTTCAGTCGATGGGCTCCGGGAGGCACAAGGCTATGTCACTTATTGGAAGAAGGGGTGGACGGAATTTCGGATGGGGTCGACAGATGAGTTATGCCGGACGGCAGGCGTTAAAGGATATGTTTGGCAATGGGCACTATTCCACGGTCAAAGCCCACGCAGACCGCTGGGTAGCCTTCGCCGAATGGTGCCGATCCGAACTCGATCCAAGTATCAATGACGCCCGCAAGATCAACCAGCAAACGCTATTCGACTATGCCCAGCACCTGCGCCATCAGGTCGAGCGAAGCGACATGAAAATCGCCACCGCACAGAACCGTCTTTCCAGCGTGAACCGCACGCTGGAGGCGATTCGTGGTGATCGTTCGATACGGGTCGCCAGCCCCAGCCAAGCCCTCGGCTTGCACAGGTCCACAGTAAGAAGCGAGGCACCCAATGGACAAGATCGCGAGCACCTGAAAACCGTTATCAAAGCGCTCAACGCCCAGCAGCAGCAACGTGTCAGCGCCATCCTGCACCTTGCCCGCGAAACCGGCATGCGCCTGCGCGAAGCCATCCTGGCCGACCTGCCACGTTTGCATCGCGAAGCCGAGCGACTCGGCCGCATCAACATCCAAGACGGCACCAAGGGAGGTCGTTCAGGTGCATATGCGCCAAGATGGATAACAGCGACTAAGAACGTACGGGACGCACTGCAGGCAGCCCGTAACGCCTCGCCCATTGGCAGCAACAACCTGCTCGCCCAAGACGAAAGCTACAAGACCTTCCTGCAGCAAACGGTGAAACCGGCACGCGAGATCCTGCACGTATATGGCTTGAAAGGCTTCCACGAATTGCGCGCCGCGTACGCCTGCGAACGTTACAAACAACTTACTGGCCATGCAGCGCCGATCAACGATGGCGCCTGCGTTCAGGAAAACCGTGAGCCCGACCAAACAGCACGCCAGCAAATCAGTCTGGAGCTGGGCCATAACCGCACTGACGTGATCGCAGCGTACATAGGAGGACGGCGATGACTAAGTCCTTCGATATGAGGCTCTTCCTTGAAGCCGTCCTCACCGGTTCCCATGCCACGCGGCAGCGCCACATTAGGCAAGCCCAAACAATACAAATGGCCATTCGGAAACGCTTCGGCCGAGACAATCCGTGGAGTTGGCAACTCAAGCATTTCCGGTGGTTTCATGAGCAACACCTGAAGCCCCGCAGCCCGGCGACTAGGTATTACTACCAGCTAACCGAGTGGTTGATTATAAAGCGGCTTGGTAAACCTGGGCTTGCACAAGAAAGAAGCAAGAAAAACTGAGACCGCCCTGCCGGGTGATCGCAAACGGCGACGAGATGGAAAGCGCCTTCACAGCGCTAGGCGACACATTGGTGGCTCGAACCAGAAAGATGTATAGCGCGGCCCAGCCATCACGACTTCCACGCTGGTTCCCGTCTATAGAGACTCTACTGAGAAAAAATGTTTGACAGCAGGCGCAAACGGGGAGATATTGCTCTCGCCATCTACTCAGTACGTCTTGTATAGAGAAAAAATGAGGCGCGGCAGGTTGCACCCTGCCGCTATTGCAATAACTGACTCGTTAGGAGAGCTAGAGCTATGAAACTGTACCAAATTACCTATGACCTGCGTAAGAAACGTGATTACCAATCCCTGTATGACCGGATTAAAGCCTACGGCACATGGTGCCGGCCGCTGGAGTCCACCTGGATTGTTGCCACGGCCCAAACTGCAGCTCAGGTGCGGGATAACCTTAAAGCAGTAATGGATGCCGATGACGGCTTGCTTGTAACCCGTCTTAAAGGCGACGCAGCATGGTATGGACTGGCGGCCGAGCAAGCCAAATGGCTGCAGAACCAGTACCAGCGCTGCGAAGTCTGACCACTCTTGTTGCGCCAAGGATGGCGCCTTTTCCCAGAGCTATTTATGTCATCCCAGTTATTCAAGTTGAGCGATCTGGCTGATGTCCGCTCCGGATACACCTTCCGCGGTGCGCTGGAGCATGATCCTTCTGGCGATGTTCGCGTTTTGCAAATCAAGGATTTGCGCCAAAACGCAGCGATTGATCCGGATACACTGATTGCTGTTGCATGGGACGCCCGTACCGCTCCGCCCCTGCTTCAGCCAGGCGATATCACCGTGATCGCCCGTGGTGATACCAACAAGGCCGTACTCTATGCAGGCGAGCAGTCGGTTGTAGCGACCAGCCAGTTTTTTATTGTTACGGCTAAACGATCAAAAATACTGCCGGCATACCTGTGCTGGCTGATCAACTTGCCGCAAAGCCAACGCAGCCTTGAGCGCAGCGGCAGTGCGATTCAAGCCATCGGCAAAGCGTCCCTAATGGACATGCAGATCCCCTTACCACCGCTCGTGACCCAGCAGAAGCTGATTGCCCTGCAAACAGTGTGGGATGAAGAGGATGAACTGATCGCACGCCTGCAAAAGAACAGAGAGCACATGCTGCAAGGCATTTACCAGCACCTTATTAAGGCTTAAGCCATGAACGACAAAGTGAACCAGGACGATATCAACAAGGCGCTGTGGGCAGCATGCGACATCTTCCGCGGCACCATCAGTGCGGACACCTACAAAGATTTCATCCTTACCATGCTGTTCCTCAAGTACATCAGCGATGTCTGGCAGGACCACTACGACAACTACAAGAAGGAATACGGTGACGAGCCGGAGCTGATCGAGGAAATGCTCAAGAACGAGCGTTTCGTGTTGTCACGTGATGCCAGTTTCTACGCTCTCTACGAGCTTCGCCATGAGCCAGGCAATGGTGAGCGCATTGATCAGGCGCTTCACGTCATCGAAGAAGCCAACGGCACCAAGCTCAAGGATGCCGGCAAGAGCGTGTTCCAGGACATCTCCTTCAACACCGACAAGCTTGGCGAGGAGAAGCAGAAGAACACCATCCTCCGCCATCTGCTGGAAAACTTCGCCGGGGCCGAACTCAACCTCAAGCCATCCCGCGTCGGCAGCCTGGACGTGATCGGTAACGCCTACGAGTACCTGATCAAGAACTTCGCCGCCAGCGGCGGACAGAAGGCCGGTGAGTTCTACACCCCGCCGGAAGTCTCCGAGCTGATCGCGGAGTTGCTCGACCCACAACCGGGCGACAGCATCTGCGATCCGGCCTGTGGCTCGGCCTCGTTGCTGATGAAGTGCGGGCGCAAGGTGCGCGCCCACCACAACAGCAAGCAATATGCCCTTTATGGCCAGGAAGCTATCGGCTCCACCTGGTCCCTGGCCAAGATGAACATGTTTCTCCATGGCGAGGACAACCACAAGATCGAGTGGGGCGACACCCTACGCAATCCCAAGCTGCTCGACCAGAATGGCCAGTTGCTGAAATTCGATATCGTCACCGCCAACCCGCCGTTCTCGCTGGATAAATGGGGTCATGAAGAGGCCGAGCACGATCAGTTTGGCCGCTTCAAGCGCGGTATCCCACCGAAAACCAAGGGCGACTTCGCTTTTATCCTGCACATGATCGAAACCCTGAAGGCCAAGACGGGGCGCATGGCGGTGATCGTGCCACATGGCGTGCTATTCCGCGGTTCCAGTGAAGGGAAGATCCGCCAGCAGTTGATCGAGGAAAACCTGCTCGATGCCGTTATTGGCCTGCCGGAAAAGCTCTTCTACGGCACCGGCATCCCCGCAGCGATCCTGGTTTTCAGTAAAGCCAAGACCGATGAAAATGTGCTGTTTATTGACGCCAGCCGTGACTTCAAGGCCGGCAAAAACCAGAACATCTTGGGTGAAGAGCAGATCAACCATATCCTGATCACCTACCGCCACCGCATCAATTCAGAAAAGTACAGCCACCGTGCCAGCCTGCAGGAACTCCGAGACAATGATTACAACCTGAATATCCCACGTTATGTGGACACCTTCGAGGCCGAAGAGGAAATCGACCTGTTGACAGTCCGAGCCGAGCGCAAGCAACTAAAGCTGCAACTGGCTGAACTTGAAGCACAGATGGATGGATACTTAAAAGAGCTAGGTTATGATCAAGTCTAATTTCAGATATACTGCTCTTGACGCTTTTGTAGATAAAAGCGGCCCTATTTGCTATGGAATCCTGAAGCCTGGGGAAAATTACCCGGGTGGAATTCCAGTAATTAAGGTTAAAAATATTATAGATGGCCGCGTCCTAGACAGTGATTTGCTACATACCTCTCCAGAAATTCACAAGCAATATAAGCGCGCAGAAGTAAAGTCAGGAGATCTATTACTGACGATTCGAGGGACCACAGGACGGGTTGCATTCGTTCCTAGGTCGCTCGATGGCGCCAATATTACCCAGGACTCTGCAAGAATCCGCGTATCATCAAACGATAGTCCTAGATATGTCTACTACGCGCTTCAGTCGCCTGATATCCAGAGGCAAATAGAATTAAACACCGTTGGCCAGGCGGTTAAAGGAATAAATATTGGAGAAGTTAAAAAACTAACCATCTATCACCCAGAGTTAAAGGAACAACAGAAAATTGCTTTAGTACTTTCCACTTGGGACCAAGCAATCGCTACCACCGAAGAACTACTGAAAAACAGCCAGCGACAAAAAAAAGCGCTGCAGCAACTCCTGTTAACTGGTAGTCAGCGCGTTCACGGCGTCCAAAGTGAATGGCAAAATATTCGGCTCGAACAGCTATTCTCCAGAGTAACCACAAAGAATACTGAAGCCAGCACCAATGTTGTCACCATTTCGGCCCAGCATGGTCTGATCCGGCAGGAAGATTTCTTTAACAAGACCGTTGCATCAGAGACTCTAGATAACTACTTCCTATTGAAGAAAGGGCAGTTCGCCTACAACAAAAGCTACTCCAATGGCTACCCGATGGGGGCCATAAAACGCCTAAACAAATATGACAAAGGTGTAGTTACCACGCTTTATATTTGCTTTGAGGTAAGTGACGAGACCATCTGCAACCCAGAATTTTTTGAGCACTATTTCGAATCCGGCCTTTTGAATAAGGGCTTAAGTAAAGTCGCTAACGAAGGCGGCCGGGCGCATGGCTTGCTCAACGTCAAGCCGAGCGACTTCTTTGGGCTAACTGTTTTTGTCCCTGAGGTGGATGAGCAAAAAGCAATTGCTGCAGTGCTCACAACAGCTGATCAAGACATTCATGCACTGCAAGCCAAGCTCACCTGTTTGAAGCAAGAGAAACAATCCCTGATGCAACAACTGTTTACCGGCAAGCGCCGTGTAAAGGTAAATGAACTGGAGGTCGCTTAATGGCCAAGAGGCACGTCCCCTTTGTGATTGCCTATGACTTCGACGGCACCCTGTCGCCTGGCAATATGCAGGAGTACAACTTTGTGCCGGCGCTGGGCATCAAGCCGGCTGAGTTCTGGCGCGAAGCCAAGGCAATGGCTCAGGAGCAACAGGCGGACGAGATTCTGGCCTATATGCGGCTGATGATCGAAAAGGCTCAGGCCGCCCGGGTGCCGGTACGCAAAAAAGACTTTGCCGATTTTGGAGCCCATATCCAGCTATTCCCGGGTGTGCAGGAGTGGTTCAAGCGCATCACCGAGTATGGCCGTGCCAAAGGCGTAAAGGTTGAGCACTTCATTATCTCGTCGGGGCTGCGCGAGATGATCGTGGGTACCCCGATCAACAAGCACTTCACTCGTGTGTATGCCTCAGGTTTTATGTACGACCATAACGATGTCGCGCATTGGCCAGCCCTGGCAGTGAACTACACCACCAAGACCCAGTACCTGTTCCGCATCAACAAGGGCAGCCTGGATGTGCACGATAACTCGGTAATCAATAAGTTTGTCGAACCCGCTGAGCGACCTGTGCCGTTCAGCAATATGGTGTTTATCGGCGACGGCGAGACCGACATCCCCTCCATGCGTTTGGTCAAGAATCAAGGTGGCCACTCGATCGCTGTCTACGGCAAAGGCAAACGTGGCGCCCGCGACAAAGCGCTCAAGCTGGTTAAGGAAGGCCGCACCAACCTGGCGACCACTGCTGATTACACCGATGGCTCATCCATTGATTGCGCCGTGAAGGCGATGATCGACAAGGTGGTAGCGGATCGCACCATTTCGGAGGCGAATGGCTGATATGGCAGGCAGCGACCTGACTCTCTAAAGCAACCGCTGCTGCGCACCGCTAGCAGCATCAGCCACGAGCAGATGAAGCAGGTGGCCCACGGACGTTACGAGACGGTCGACCAACACCGTCGCAGCGCCGAGGCATTGGCAGCCGGCACTCAAGAGTTGGCAGCTTTAGAGCGTCTGGAAAAACGCCTGAGCAGTGAAAAAAAAGAAACGTTGATCGGCCACAAATCATCACCATGCACGCCCAGGAAGAAGAAGGAATTGCCCCGTGACCCCCACCCCTAAGTTTCAGGAAGAATACAGTGCAAAGCTTCCCGCGCTGGCACTGCTGTGTAACCTTGGTTGGGAGTTTATGTCGCCCGAACAAGCTTTGTCCGCGCGGGGCGGAAAGAGCGATGAAGTGGTATTGCGTGATGTGCTGCGCGAGCAACTGAGTAAGCGTCGCTTCTTGTTTGGTGGGGGTGAATATCCGCTCTCGGCCAAGGCCATCGACAACCTGATCAGTGAAGTGTGCAGCCCTGCGCTCAATGAAGGTCTGCAGGCTGCCAACGAGAGGCTTTACAACCATTTGCTGTATGGCATCTCGGTAACTGAGTTCGTGGATGGCAAAAAGGCCAACCCGACGGCGGCATTGATCGACTGGCATAACCCAGCCAATAACAGCTTTATCTTCACTGAAGAGTTTCGCGTACTACGCAGCGGCGGTTCGGAAGCACGCAGGCCAGATATTGTTTGCTTCGTTAACGGCATCCCGCTGGTGGTGATCGAGGCCAAGCGTCCCGACAGCAATGCGATGAAAGGGCCGACCATCGACGAAGGCATTTCGCAGAGTTTGCGCAACCAGCGTCACGATGAAATCCCCAGACTGTTCGCGTACAGCCAATTGTTGCTGTCGATCAATGGTAGCGATGGGCGCTACGCCACCTGCGGCACGCCTGCGAAATTCTGGGCAGCCTGGCGTGAGGAAGATATCGCCACTACTGAGTTGTATGCACTAAAGAATCGCAAGCTGAATACAGCGCAGAAAACCTCAATCTTTAGCCACCGCCCTGCCCGTGACCTGGACTGGTATGAAACCCTGATAGCCGGTGGTGAGCTGGCGCTGACTGGCCAGGATCAGTTGCTTATCAGCCTGCTTTCCCCTGCCCGACTGCTGGAAATGACTCGCTACTTCACGCTGTTCGATAAAAAGGCCGGCAAGATCGTTGCCCGTTATCAGCAGGTTTTCGGTATCAAGCGGTTGATGGAGCGGATTAGCCACAAGCGCAAAGATGGCGGACGTGAGGGCGGGGTGATCTGGCACACGACTGGCTCGGGCAAGTCATTCACCATGGTTTTTCTGAGTAAGGCGCTGATCCTGCATGACGCACTCAAGCGGTGCCGCATTGTGGTGATCACTGACCGAGTTGATCTGGAAAGCCAGCTGAGCAAGACGTTTGCTTCCGGTGGCGAGCTGACTGGCAAGAAGGACCGCGAGGCGGCCATGGCCACTTCTGGCACGCGCTTGGCTGAACAAATCGGTAAGGGCAACGAACGCATCATTTTTTCGCTGATCCAGAAGTTCAACAGCGCTACCAAGCTGCCACAGTGCGTGAATACCAGCGCTGACATCATCGTGCTTATCGATGAGGGCCACCGTAGCCAAGGCGGTGAAAACCATATCCGTATGAAGCAGGCGCTACCCAATGCGGCTTTTGTCGCGTTTACCGGCACGCCGCTGCTCAAGGATGACAAGACGACGAACAAGTTTGGTCCCATCGTGCATGCCTACACCATGCAGCGCGCGGTGGAAGATCAGGCCGTGACGCCGTTACTCTATGAGGAGCGCATTCCCGATCTGGATGTGAATGCGCGCGCTATCGATAGTTGGTTTGAGCGCATTACTGAAGGGCTAAACGAGCAACAGAAGGCCGACCTCAAACGCAAGTTCGCCAAGAAAGGCCAGATATACAGCGCTGATGACCGTATTCGTCTTATTGCTCTGGATATCGCCAACCACTTCGTGAAGAGCATCGACGAGGGCCTCAAAGGCCAGCTGGCCTGTGACAGTAAAGCCTCAGCAATCAAGTACAAACAGTATCTGGATGAAACAGGGTTGTTCGAAAGCGCAGTGGTGATGAGCCCACCGGATAGCCGTGAGGGTAACACCGACGTTGATGAAGCAGCCTCACCTGAGGTAACCCAATGGTGGAAGAAAAACGTTGGCAGCACTGATGAGCAAACCTACACCAAGCAGCTGATCGAGCGCTTCGACAAGGATGAATCGCTCAAGCTTTTGATCGTGGTGGACAAACTGCTGACGGGTTTCGATGAGCCGAAAAACACCGTGCTCTACATCGACAAGCCACTTAAGGAGCACAACCTGATCCAGGCGATTGCTCGGGTAAACCGCCTCCATCCGCTAAAGAAATTCGGTCTGCTGATCGACTACAGGGGCATTCTTTCGGAGCTGGATACCACGATCCAGAAGTATCAGGATCTGGCTTCGCGCACCCAGGGCGGCTATGACATCAATGACATCGCTGGGCTCTACAACCAGATGAGCAGCGAGTACAAACGGCTACCTCAGTTGCACAAAAACCTCTGGGCGATTTTCTCCGATGTGAAAAACAAAGGGGATATCGAGCAGTTGCGCCAGGTACTAGTCCCCAAGATGCAGGAGCGTGACGGCGAGTTGGTTGATGTAAATCTCAAGGTGCGCGATGACTTCTACGAGGCGCTAACCGAGTTCGCCAGTTGCCTAAAAGTTGCTTTGCAGTCCGCGTCCTTCTTTGAAGACACCAGTTTCAGCGATGCCGACCGCACCCATTACAAGGAAACCCTCAAGCAGTTCTCCAGCCTGCGCCAACTGGCCAGACAGGATGCCGGCGAAACGGTGAACTATGACCAGTACGCCGAACAAGTGCGCAAGCTGCTGAATAAGCACGTGGTAGGCGTGGAGGTAAAAGACCCTGGCGGCGTTTACGAAGTCGGCAAGATGGGGCAACAGAAGCCCGAGCAGTGGAGTGAAGACAAGACGCGCAACGAAACCGACATCATCAAGACCCGTGTCAGCAAGATGATTGAGCAGGAGCTTCGTGACGATCCCTATGCTCAGGAAGCGTTCTCCAAACTGCTGCGCCAGGCCATCGAAGAGGCGGCAAAGCTATTTGATCATCCGCTCAAGCAGTACCTGCTATTCCACGAATTTGAGCAGCAGGTGCAGGCCCGTAAGCTTGATGAGCTGCCTGATGTTTTTGCGGGTAACCGGCATGCCCAGGCGTATTTCGGTATTTTCAAGAAAAGCCTTCCTGACGCCCTCACTTCAGCTGAAGAGCAGGTACAGGAACACTGGGTAAAACTGGCTTTCAGCCTAGATGAAATGGTCATGACCTCCGTGGCCGAACATTCAATCAACCCACAGAACATCGAAAGCGATATTCGTAAGAAGCTACTGCCGTTGCTCTTCAAAGAATGCAAAGCGGTGGGCGCTGGTATGGATCAGGCGAAGGCCATGGTTGAGTGGGTGGTGCAAATCACGCGGGTAGGCTTGTCCGGCTTATGAGTGTGCCCATCGTCATGAGTGCTCCTTCTGCCTCCGCAGTATCGAGCTGGCTGAGCTTCCACTATGCCGACGAGTTGATTCAGGTTGAGAGATCGCGAAGGGCGCGCGAGGTTTCACGCATACTGATCAAGGTTGACCCCGACTGTCGCGTGCGCGTCAGTGCGCCGGATGGGGCTAGCGATGAACAGGTATTGGCCGCGCTGAAGCGACGCGGCCGCTGGATCTATGAGCAGCTTCGTGAGTTTCGTGCGCAGCTCACACACGTCCGCCCAAGGCTGTACATCAGCGGGGAAAGTCACTACTACCTAGGCAAGCAGTACGTGCTCAAGGTCATAGAAGCGCCTGATGAGCTCCAGCAGGTGCGCCTGTTGCGAGGTAAGCTAGAGGTGTCTGTCCGGGTGAAGTCGGCAGAGAAAATTCGCGAACTCCTGCACACCTGGTACAAAGCGCGCGCCCGTGAGGTATTTGATCGACGTCTAGAAGCTGCCTTACAACAAACACTTTGGGTTGCATCCAAGCCCCCACTGCGCATCCTCAGCATGCAAACGCAGTGGGGCAGTTGTTCACCTGCGGGCCGTATCACGCTCAACCCCCACTTGGTTAAAGCATCCCGCGAGTGCATCGACTATGTGATCTTGCATGAGCTTTGTCACTTCGCCGAACACAACCACAGCGAGCGGTTCTACCGGCTTATGCACCAGGTGATGCCGCAATGGGAAAAGACCAAAAAGCGGCTGGATGGTATGGCGGCTGTTTTGCTAAACGGCGCGGCTGACCGCCTTTGATTTGCGAGTAGCCGCTTCCAATGGGTTTGCCCAAGAAGGGACCAAGAACAGTCGCGACCTGCAAGGCGGAACATTCAGGCCTAAATACAACCGTCTCTCGAAATGGCCTCCTGCGATGGCCAAAACCGCCTCACCTTGGTTAAGCTACCTCCACTTAGGCATCCGCAGTGCGGGATATGCGCTTAGAGTGGACCAGCTGACTCAAAGTATCCTGGCCAAAGCCTTCCGCGGTGAATTGCCCCTCCCCAAGACCCGAACGACGAATTCGCCAGCGCTTTACTGGAAACGCAGCAAAACCCAGCGCACTGCTGCGCCCGAGGCCAAGCACAGGCGTAGAACTGCGACGCCGAGCTAAGCCTTTTATCAGGAAGAAGCGAACCATGCCTGTCCCGACCTACGACCAGTTCATCGAGCCCATCCTGCGTTTTCTCGCCGCCCACTCGGAGGGTGCCATCGCGGGGGAGGCACATGAAGCAGCTGCCTTGACACTTGGTCTGAGCGAGGCACAACGGCAGGAGACCATTGCCAGCGGCCAGGCTACTTACAAGAACCGCTCCGGCTGGGCGCATGATCGGCTCAAGCGCGCTGGCTATTCCAGCAGCGCAAAGCGTGGCTACTGGCAGCTAACTGACACCGGCCGCGCATTCGCCCAAGCCAACCCTGCCCCGTTGAGCCCCGAGCAGATCGAGCATCTAGCAGTGAACTTCATGAGCGTAAAGCTGAAGACAGCGCCGGATGCCGCCTCGCTGGATGAAGGCAATGACGCTCCAGCGCCTATTACCAAGACTGACCTCGCAACTAGCAGCCCGCAGGAGCGCCTGAATCAAGCCATCCTAGAACTGCGCACCAGCGTCGCGGGCGATCTGCTGGACAGTCTGTTGCAAGCGAGCCCGACGCGCTTCGAGCACATCGTACTCGACGTCCTGCACAGCTTGGGCTACGGAGCGAACCGTCAGGCACTGCAGCAGGTCGGCGGTAGTGGTGACGGCGGAATCGACGGCGTGATCTCGCTCGACGCGCTAGGCCTGGAGAAAGTCTACGTGCAGGCCAAGCGCTGGCAGAACACAGTAGGCCGCCCCGATTTGCAGGCGTTCTATGGCGCCCTGGCAGGACAGAAAGCCAAACGCGGCGTATTCATAACTACCTCTGGCTTCACCGCCCAAGCAGTTGAGTTCGCGCTATCGGTCGAAGGGCTTGTACTGGTCGACGGTAAACGCTTGGTCAATCTGATGTTGGATCACGAGGTCGGAGTCAGCTCGCAGCTTTACAAGGTGCCAAGGCTCGACAGCGACTACTTTGATGAGTCGCTTGGCTGAGCTCAAAAATCACTGTCCATCGGAATCCACGCCACGCATCGTTCCAACTGGTATTCCAGGCAAGTTGAAAAACAATTATTCACTAGCCAAAACAGATAGATACCGACTGTTTTCAGATTACCCCGGCTCACTCCCCCGAAAAATAATCACTATCCACCTGCTTCACCTCATACACCTGCTTAACACTCACCCCCAGATTATTCTCAACCATCAACCTGGCCAGCTCGCCCCCATCGATCAGCACCACCTTGATATCCAGCCCCAATGCCGCCTCCCGCGCCCCCACCGAAAACTCCGACGTGGTGATGAACACCCCCTTGCGCGCCCGCTGTCGGGTCAACGCGCCGATGAACTTATCGATCTCCGGCCGGTGCACCGTATTGGTCCAACGCTTGGCTTGCAGGTAAATCACATCCAGGCCGAGCTTGTCCTCCTTGATGATGCCGTCGATTCCGTCATCGTTGGTGGCCTGGGTGGCTTTGCCGGCTTCCTTGCGCGAGCCGCCATATCCCATGGCCAACATCAGGTCGACCACTAGCTGCTCAAAAAATCCCGGGCTTGCCGCCCTCACTTGCGCCAACAACTCTTCCTCGAGCGATTGCAGCAGCGCCTGATGGGCAATGTTCAATTGTTCGTCCGGTGTCGTGTCACCCTCGTCCAGGTCCGGGATTGCGGGGGCACTCGCCACTTGCGGTCTGGCGGTGTGGAAATCGGCAAATTCGGGAAACTGTTTCAGCCAGCGCACGGTGATGCGCGCCGGGCCACTGATCAAGGCCTCACGGCCACGAGCGGTGATCTGAACCATGCCCTTGGCCGGGATAGTCAACAACCCTGCCTTGTTCAAGTAGGTACGCGCCCAGCCCACCCGGTTGTTGATCACCGTTTGGTTGCCTGATGGCAGGCGCTCCTTGCGCTCGTCCTCTGTCAGCTGGAACTGCTCTGCAATGCACTCGCGCAGCTCACTGAGCGCCAGCGGCGTACCGTCCTCGACGGCAGACAGCACTGGGCGCATCACACTTTGAAAATCCGGGATCGACACATTGACTCCTTGTTCGCGTTCACCGTGCAGGGTGAACCTCAATTTCCACCAAGGCAAACGGACCTATCAAAAACACGCTAAGTACAGCCGTTTACAGCAATAGGGCCAAATGCCATCATCCCTCCCCCCTCCACCTCAGGCAAGCCAACCGCGTGGACCACAACTTCAAATTCCTCACCCTCCCCCACCGCTCCGGCGAGGTTGCGAACGTCTTCATCCACGGCTACTCGGCCGGCCATGACATGGAAGACCGCTGCAAACTGCGCAAGTACATTCCAACGTCCCTGCACAACGGCATCAATATCTTCGCCTTCTGGCCCTCTGGCCACTGGGCGCAGTTCGACAGTGCCTCCAGCGGTGGCGTGGCAGCGCTCGCCCGGATCAACGCGCTGGCCGGCGCGGGGGCCGCGGCGGTCGATCGCGCCATGCACTTCAACTCGAGCCGCAACCGCGCTACCGAGATGGGCAAACAGCTACTCGGGCAACTGGAGCGTTACCTGCTCAAGCATCACCCGTACGTGTCGAAGGTCAATCTGGTCGGGCATTCGCTTGGCGGCAGGGTCGTGGTCAGTGCCTTGCTCGACTTGCTGGACAAGCCTGACCACGAAGGCCTAGAAGTGGGCGAGGTGCTGTTGATGGCGGCGGCGGCCGAGCTGTCTGCAGAACAGGCGCACGCCATCCAGCAACGCACCAAGTGCAAGCTGTACAACGCCTACTCCGAGGATGATCTCGTCCTGCGCTTCAACCTCGGGGAAAACAGCATTGGCCGCCGACCAATAACCTCATGCGAGCATGAACATATTCACGATGTGTCCATGGCTCAGTTCGGTCATACCGACTATTGGCCACGCCTGGAAGAGGTACTGCGTGCGTCACGCTTCCATGGCTACACAGGCGGCCTGCCACGTTCGAATCAACCTGAGCCGGTCGACGAGGTCCCAGACCCTGTCGAGACCGACTACCTGCTCCACGATCTCCTCGAACTGACCAGCCCCACCATACGCGGTCAAGTCGCCAAGCACCTGCGCAGCAGCAGCTGGACGAAGCTAGAAGCCGAGCCCGCGCTATACCCATTGACCCAGGAACTCCAACTGCTGGGCGGGCACTGCCTGGTCAACCTGGCACGAGGCCGGGGCCTCAAGTACGTGCAGATCCTGCTCATGCTGGCACAGCACTATGGCCTGGTGAACGAGTTGCACGACTGTGCCCAGGTGGTGGAAATGGAGGCGCTGCTGATCAGCAAATGCTTCCAGTCTTCATTCGGCGAAAAGCATGTGCTTGCCTCGCGGCAGGATATCGTCCAGCACCTGGACGCGATGACCGAGCAAGGCTATTTCGACCAGGTCGACGCGCTGGCCGCGAGCCTAACCGTGACCTCCTACTTCTCGACACCCGAGGCACCCGCGCCGGCGTATCGCAAAAGCGATTCGATCTTGCCGAGCGGTAGCACGGAAATCGCGCTCGCCTCGGCCTCCACACTGTCATCACTGAGCGGCCTGGTCCCGACCGAACGCATCAAGGCCGCGGTGAACAATCTGAAGAGCGCGGTCAAACCGGGCTATTCGGCGCTGATCCCCGCCGTCGCGATCCTGTTCTACGCGCGTCTGAAGCTGAACAACGAAGGCCTGCTCTGATACCACCGGACAGCCTGGTCCAAATATCTCTGTAGGAGATCGCCCAGCCCGTCGCGCAGGGAACTGTTATCTCTGTGGGAGCGGACTTGCGGCGCGAAAGGGCTGCACAGCAGCCCCTAGAAATTTCGATGGTGGCTCGGAATCTGGGGCCGCTACGCGCCCCTTTCGCGACGCAAGGCCGCTCCCACAGGGCCTAGATAAACCAATAAGTTACGGTTTTTTCCATGAAGGTGGCTAGAGTGATCGCCAGCGTTTACGCGCATGGGCATAAGCCGCCAAGTCACTGTAGCCAAGCTGTGCAGCGATCTGCGTTCGGCTATCCCCCTGCATCTCCAGGTACTGCTCCAGCTCCGCACGAACCCGGTCGAGCAGCACACGAAAACTGGTTCCCTCATCCTCCAGCCGCCGACGCAAGGTACGTGCACTCTGGTGAAGGTCCTGTGCCTGCGTCTCCAGAGTAAGCGATCGGCCCGTAATCAGGCCCTGGCGAATGCCCTGGGCTACCCGGGCCGACCAGCCACTGAGCTGGGACTGCTGCGCCAACCGACGCTCCAGCTCCTGGCTCACCACATCCATCATCCCGGCATGCTGGGTCAGCAATGGCATGTCCAGCTGGGTACGATTGAAGTACAAGCGGTTGTACCCGCAGTCGAACTGGATATCTTCACCAAACCACTCGTGGTACTCCGGGTAGTACGCCGGCCGACGGTGAGCGAAGCACGCCCGCTGCGGCAGGACAGCCGCGCCTATCCCCACGCGCATCACGCTGAGGGACATCACGCTGTAGTGCTCGACCATATAGCGCACCAGGCTGGCTGGAGCATCGATACGCAACTCCACCCCGAGGCAATCACCCTCCTCGACCAGCGCCAGGGTGTCCATGTCCGATGCCAGCCGTGCATAGCGCGCCCAGAAGCGGATGGCCTCGGCCAGCGTGGCGCTGTACAGGCAGCCCTGGGCCAGCACATGCCAGTCCTGGCGACTGAAGTGCGAGAACAGGTGCAAGCCGATGGCCGGATCATGACTGGCCGCCTTGGCCCAAAGCTGCTCCAGCGCGAGCATGCTGTAGTTGCTGCGCGCCTTCAGCGAATGCGTCTGAAGGTAGCGCTCCAGCACCCGGCCGAGCGGGCCGCGGTGGAATCGCTCGGGCGATGGGTTGGCCGCTTCTCGGGTAATTCTGTCCGTTTCGCGCATATCGTCTGACGGGTTCATGAATTCTTATGGGTGGGCACCGCCTTGATCGGCACCCACCGGAGAATGCCATGAGCACAACAATAACAAACAGCCCGATACCGATTATTCTCGCCATCCTGATCGGCTTCATCCTCCTCGAAATCACCTGCGCCTGCTTCCTTCAGCCGCGCGGCAAACGCCGGGACGCGATCATCGAGATCGTCGGCAGCGCCCTGCTGATGGTGGTCACCCTGCCGTTGGTCACGTTCCTCAGCAACAGCCTGCTGGAACACTTCGCGCCGCAACTGAAGGGCAGCCTCGCCGGCCTGCACTGGGTGCTTGGGCTCGTCCTGTTCCTGGTGCTGGACGACATGACCCAGTACTGGTGGCATCGCCTCAGCCACAAGGTGCCCCTGCTCTACTCGCTGCACCGTGCACATCACTCGGCGCCCTACATGAGCATCCGCATCGTCTATCGCAACAACAGCTTCTATTACCTGCTGATGCCCGGCCTGTGGTTCAGCGGGGCCCTGATCTACCTGGGGTTGGCGCCTGTGTACTTCGGCTACCTGATCGTCAAGATGCTGGTCATCTTCGGCGCCCACAGCAGCGTGCCCTGGGATGACAAGCTTTACCGCATACGCGCCTTGCGGCCCGTGATGTGGCTGCTGGAACGGACCATTTCCACCCCCGCGACCCACTCGGCGCATCACGGCCTGAGCGCCGATGACGGGGTGACGCATTACAAGGGCAACTTCGGCAACCTGCTGTTCTTCTGGGACGTGCTGTTCGGCACGGCAAAGATCACCCGCCGCCGCCCGCAGCATTACGGTATCGAAGGCATGCGCCCGGTCAGCTGGCAGGAGGAGCTGTTCTGGCCGCTGGTGCGCGGCAAGTCGACCAGCATGCCGACGGAATCGGACCAGGAGCTGGCGAAATGAGCCTGAATATCGTACTCGTGGCCGGCTCCAGCCAGCCGGACAGCCAGTCGGCGAAGGTAGCCGCCTTTCTTGCCCAACGCCTGCAGGCATTGCAACTGAGCAAGCTGCCAAGGGTGATCGATCTTGGACGTGCGCCGTTGCCGTTGTGGCCAGCCAAGGATGAACACGGACTCTGGCCCGAGTATGCAGCCCTGTTGAGTGAAGCCGATGCCCTGGTGGTGCTGACCCCGGAATGGCACGGCATGGCCTGCCCGGCGTTGAAGAACCTGTTCGTCTACGCCGGCTACCGCGAGTTGGGGCACAAGCCGGCACTGCTGGTCGGGGTGTCCTCTGGCCAGGGCGGGAGCTACCCGCTGTCTGAATTGCGTGCGTCCAGCTACAAGAACTGCCGCCTCTGCTACCTGCCCGAGCAGTTGATCGTGCGCCAGGTGGAGGGCGTGATGAATGGCCCGGACAGTACCGGCACGCAAGACCTGCGCATTCGTCGTCGGGCCGACTGGGCGCTTCAGGTGCTGGGCGAATATGCCAGGGCGCTCAGGGGGATGAATGAGCGCGTCGAAATGGAGGAGCCGGAATTCGCCAACGGGATGTGAGGGTTGATTGCCGCTATCGATCGATAGCGGCTGCCTCGGCCTACGCCCGCTTAACGCCTCGCTTCAATGAGATGACGGGTCGAATGCGCGACAAAAGGCTCGCCCTGGCGCATCTGGCTATCCAGGGCCAGCAGTTCAGCGCGGTACTTATCCACAGAGAAGTCCGGCACCCACCATACGCATTTGCGCAGAATCCACACGACTGCGCCTACGTCATGGAACAGCATGCGGCAATGGGCTGTGCGCAGGTCAGTCACCGTAAGCCCGGCTGCCTGCGCTGCTGCTACTTCGTCCTGCGGATCGCGCAGTTGCCGCTCGTGTGGCAATGGCCCCAGGAAATGCTCGATCAGCTCGAAAGCCGAGGCTGGGCCTACGTGCTGGGCGAAGTAATGTCCGCCTGGTCGGAGGACGCGATGAATCTCGGGCCAGTCCGGTTGCACAGGGTGGCGTGAGGTGACCAGCTCGAATGAGGCGTCAGCGAATGGGAGTGCGATACCGGGTGCTACCTGCACGACTTCAACGCCCCGCGGTCCTAGACGCTCGTGCGCCTTGCGGGCGTTGGGGGGCCAGGCTTCAGTCGCGCACATGAAGGGCGGAAAACGCGGTGCCTCGTTCAGCACCTCTCCGCCGCCGGTGTCGAGATCCAGCGCGGCGCAGACGCCCTGCAGACGCTGCGCAAGGCGCTGGGCATAACCCCAAGGCGGACGCTGCTCAGAGGCGCGTCCTGCCAGCCAGTCGAAGCCCCAGCCAGTCACATCCGCTGCGTTGGCCTCGGGTATCAGGTCGTCGAAGGGTTTCATTCGATGGTCCAGGTTAATGCTTGTATTCAGCCCAGTATAAGTCGTGTAGGAGCAGCCTTGTGTCGCGAAAGGGCTGCGAAGCGGCCCCGGCGATATCTGCTTGATGCACAAATCTTGGGGCCGCTACGCGCCCCTTTCCGACCGGTCCGACGCCTCGGCAAGGCCGCTCCTACAGGGGGGCGGTGTTGGTTTTGGGAATGCGGAAAAGACAAAACCCCTACCTGCTCACGCAGATAGGGGTTTTGCGAAATGAATCTTGACGATGACCTACTCTCACATGGGGAAACCCCACACTACCATCGGCG